>DASXQB010000378.1:0-12083 GCA_036493295.1 Polyangia bacterium
GGGTGATCCCATTGGGAAATCGCATGGGGCCAAAGTGTCCCGAGCAGGACGGACCCATGTACGTACACTCGCAACAGTCATAGCTTCCGTCGCCGCAGCTGCTTTGTGTGGCCGCCAACAGGAAGCTGCCGCAAGCGACAATGACTTGATCAGTGCACGCCCACGGTGGCGCAGATCAGGCCAAAAGCGCTGATCAAGTTGCTGACGCCGATGTTGGTGGCCACGGCGACCTGTCCGGCGGGACAGTCGGTGCGCGCGAACGCGGTGCCGCCCGTGCCGCCCGCGGGCGGCAAGGTGGTGGGGATCCCAATCGAAACCGTGGTGCCGTTCAAGCTCACCGACGCGCAGCGAACGGCCAATTGGTCCAGGAGCTGGAAGCTGTGGCCATCAAAACCGATCACCACCTGGTCCGGCGGGCAAAGCATGTCGTTCAAGGGCCCGGCCACGCTGCCGCGCAAGAACAAGGCGCTTCCGGGCGTCACCTGGACGGTCGTGCGATCGGCCGACACCTTCAAGCTGCCGCAGACGGCTTGAAGCTGGGAGACCACTTCGATGCCCTGGTTTTGGCTGCTATTGGTGCCGACGTGAAATCCGATCAGCGCCGCGTTGTTTGGGCAAGCGTCCTGGTAGACCGTGGTGTCGGTTCCGGTATTGCCACGGATGGCCGTGCTGGTGCCGGCAGACAAGACCACGGTCAGCGGCGGTGGCTGACTATCGGGCTGAGCGTCGACGACCGGGACATCCATGCCGACATCCGGTGGCCGGTCGGGCCCACCGTCGGCGGCGACATCCATCACAACCGGCAGGTCGGGAGCACCGTCAGCGCCGACATCCATCACAACCGGCACGTCGGGAGCACCGTCAGGAGCGACGTCGATGGCTGCGTCGACAGTGGGATCAACGGCGGACGTGGGCACGTCGACACTGGCGGCGTCACTGCGAGCGGAGCAACGCCCGGCGCTGCAGACCGGCAAGTTGGATGGACACTCTTGGTCCACCGAGCAGATGATCTTTCCGGCTTGAGGATGCGGAGAGAACACACACCCTTCGGCGAAAAAGAGCACAGCGAAAACAGGCGCCGGGGTGGTCCATGACCCGCGCGAGCGATTCGGTTGTGGGGCTGCTTCAGCGTCGAACAACCGGGGCTCCGTTGCCTTTATTTTACCTGTTCGCCGACGCTGCTACACAATTTCCTCGCGCGGCAGGTCTCCTTCAGCGCCGCGTCTCAGAACGTGAACCGCGCCACGCCGCCCGCCCCAGCGTCGCGTCCGAGGGTCGGCGCAAAACCCACCCGAGGGGCCTCGGCGCTTGCCGAGGGGGCGCGGCCAAGCAGATAGGTCAGCGCTGAACCGGCCGCCGCGGCCACCGCGATGCCGTAACTGACCCATTGATACGTCTCCGCCTGCTGGCCACTTTGATTCTTGTCGTGGTAGTCCGCCGCGCTGATCGGGTTCGGCGATTCCAGCTCGTTCTGGATCGAGCGCACTTTCAAGCCGAAATACACGCCGGCGGCCAGCGCCGCGACGCCCACACCAGCCAGGACTGCCGGGGCGACCAGCGACGGATGGGTCCCCTCCGACGCGGTCGCTGGCGCGGCGAGCTTTCGCTCGGCATCGGCCGGTGGACGCGGAACCGTGGTGGGTTCGGCGCGCGCCGCCTGGCGGGCCTGCTGCTCCGACTCGAGGTCGCGAATGAACCCTTCCACTTGCGCCGCCTCGTCTGCCGACAGGTTGGGCGCCCGGCGACGATATTCCTTGAAGCGTTCCAGCGCTTCATCATTGCGTCCGTTCTTCTGGTAGCAGCGGGCCTGGTTATAGAAGGCGTTGACGTCTCCGGTCTCGTTGGCGATCTGGGCCAGCAAGGCCACGCCTTTCTCCACGTCGCCGGCGTTGCACGCCGCGCGCGCTCTCGCTTCGCGCGGATCGGGCGCCGCCAGCGCCGTCCCGGCGGCGACAGTCAGCCAACCCACGATCAGGATCGGCGCGGCCAGCAGAATCATTGATCCGGTAAGAGTCTTCGCCCCGCTGTTCAGTTGTACCATGTGGCAGCCAAATTTTACCTGGCTTCCAGAGAGCGGTCCAATCGTCGGTCCAGCCGCCAAAAAGGACAAAAAACAACTCTCGGTGAACCGCCCCGCGGACTGGAGGTCATTCTAGACGTGGGTTCATTTGAACGCCGGGATCATGCCGCTGCTGGGTCATATCGCAACGCTGGCTTTGTGCGGCACGATCACCGTGGCTTGTACCGGGGAGATCAGCAGCGGCGGTCGGCCTAACGGCGGCGACAACAAAGGTCCTCCCAGCGGAAGCCCTCCCGATCCTTCAGGTTCGACTGACGCGGGCAACACGCCGGGAGCAACGGAGACCGGGCCGGCGGCTCTTTTGAGCCTTCCGTCATTACCCGTGCCCACGACGGGGCTTCACAAGCTCACCGCCTGGGAGTTCGCCAACAGTCTGAAAGATCTCCTGGGCAACAGCGTGCCTCTGGCGCCCGTGGAAGCGGATACGCTGATCAACAGCTTCGCGACCGTGGGCGCAACCTCGGTTTCGATCTCGCCGGCGGGCGTGAGCACTTATGAAACGGTGCTCGGCAATGCCACCGCGTATGCGTTTGCCAATGCCACTGCCGCCGCCGTCGCGTTGTCGTGCGTCCCGCAGTCGACCACCGACCCGTGTTTGACCCAGGCCATCAACACCTTCGGCCGCCGCGCCTTTCGTCGCCCGTTGACCAATGACGAGACGGCGCTGTTCGCGAAGCTGGCCACCACCATCGGCACTCAATCAGGCAGCAGCGTTCTCGTTGGCGTTCGCTACGCGGTCTGGGCAATCTTGCAATCGCCTCAGTTTCTTTATCGTGCCGAGCTCGGCGCTCCGAGCCCAGCCGACGGCGGACGCCTGAAGTACACCAGCTTCGAGATGGCGTCGCGCCTGGCGGCGACCATCTGGGCCTCGGTTCCGGACGACACGCTGCTGGACGCGGCGGCGCAAGATTCGCTGTCGACCGCCGCCAGTGTCATCGCCCAGGCTCAGCGAATGATTGGCGACCCGCGGGCCCACCGGTCGCTGGCGGCGTTCAGCGATCAGCTTTTCGACTATTTCAATCTCGGCCAGGCGCAAAAGGATCCGACGATGTTTCCGGCGTGGACCCCCACGCTGCAGGCGGCGATGCTGACCGAGGTCGAGCTGCGCTTGGACGACCTGGCCTTCACGAACAAGGCGGACTACCTCTCGCTTTTCACCAGTACCACGACGTTCGTGAATCAGGAGCTCGCCAAATTCTATGGCGTGCCCTACACGGCGACCGACGGAAGCTTTCAACGTTTGGACTTGCCCAGTGGAACGCCGCGAGTCGGAATTCTCGGCGCCGGCGCCATTCTTGCGGGCCATGCCCATGCGCAGCTCAGCTCCCCGACTTTGCGGGGCAAGTACATCGACAACATGCTGCTTTGCGAAGTCATCCCGCCGCCACCACCCGGGGTGCCTCCGCTTCCGTCGATGGCGCCGCCCGGCTCGACGACCCGGCAAATACTCACCGCTCACCGCTCGCAGGCCGAATGCGCCGGCTGTCACGGCCTCATGGACCCGATGGGATTCGGGATGGAGAACTTCGATTCGATGGGCCAGTACCGGACCACTGACAATGGTCAGCCCATTGATGCCAGCGGCACTCTGGAAGGAATCGCGTTTGATAATCTCGCGCAACTGGGAGCCGCCGTTCAGAAGAACGCCCACACTGTGCCGTGTTTTGTGAATTACCTTTACGAGAATGCGCTGGGCCGTGTGCCGGTCGCTCAGGACGGTGCGGCGCTCAATAAATTGATCGGCCAATTTGCCGCATCGGGAAACCATATCGACCAGTTGCTGGTCAATCTGGTCGGCAACGACGGCTTTCGTTTCTTGACACCGATGTAGAGGAAATGGAATGGCGGTCTTCGGTCGCAACGGAATTTCACGTCGAACGGTGCTTCGAGGGGCGCTGGCCGGTGGCGCCGTCGTCGCCGTACCGCTGCCTCGGCTTGGCGGCATGCTCAACGGCAATGGCTCTGCGTACGCGGACGGGACGGCGCTTCCCCTGCGGTTCGGTTTTTGGTTCTTCGGAAACGGGATCATTCCGTCGCGGTGGGTTCCCAACGCCACCGGGATCGGCGATGCGTGGACGCTGAGCGAACAGCTTGAACCACTGCTGGCGGTGAAACCGTGGCTGTCGGTCATCACGGGCATGGACGTCAAAGTCGCCGACAGCGCGCCGCACGCCAGTTTTCCGGCCTGCGCTTTGTCCGGCGCGACCAACGGCAACAAGACCACCCTGCTGCCGACGATCGATCAGGTGATCGGCAAGATGATCGGCGGCGGGACGACCTTTGGGGTGAACGGCCTTCACATCGGCATTGGAAATTCGTCCGGCGGAACGGCGCTTGGCGACACCATGTCGTTCTCCGCTCCCAGTCAACCCAACCCGCCGGAGTTCAGCCCCGCGAACCTCTTCAAGAAGCTGTTTCCATTTACCAGTACAACCAACGGCGGAGCACCGGCCGCGCCCGATCCGGATCTTCTTCGCCGCCAAATGGTGCTGGACGCCGTCAACACGGAGGCGGCTGCATTGCGCACCCGCTTGGGCGTCGACGATCAGCAACGTCTTGATCGACACCTGGAAGGCATTCATGAGCTGCAAAGTCAGATCATGCGCGCGCAAGGCCCAAAGGTGTCCGGCACGCTGGTCAACCCGGACACGGTGTACCCCAGCCGCGGCGCCGATGGCTCGCTGTCACGCGCTCGGTGTGAAGCGTTCAATGACCTGCTGGTGTTTGCGCTGTCCACCGATCTGACGCGCAACTTCAGCTATACGTTCACCCCTCCGGCGTCTTTCCAAAGCTACGCGGACTGTGGTCTGGGCACGGGCGGCTACCACGGCGACTACGGCCACCGCGGGAGCCCCAAGGGCGCGGCGTATGCGACGGCAGGGATGAACACCGGCGTTCGCTACGCCATGAGCAACCTCGCCGATCTGCTGACCAGGATGAAGGAGACGCCTGACGGCGGAAGTACTCTGCTGGACAACTCGGCCGTCTACACGACCTCTTGCACGTCGGAATCGCAGACCCACTCGCCCCTGGATTTTCCCCTTCTTGTCGCGGGCAAGGTGGGTGGAAAGCTGAAGGGCGATCAACATATCCGTCTTGTCGGCGAGAACACGACCACTGTCCTCAATACGCTTTACCAAGTCTTCGGTGGGACGGCCCAGACCTTCGGCATGGGCGCGGGTCAAGTTGGCACCGCGCTGCCGGCGTTGCTGACGTGAATCGCCGCTGCTCTTGGCTGACGGCCCCGGCGTTGGTGCTCGTCGCCGGCGTGAGCGCGTGCTCACCAAACGGAGCCGGCGGCAACGCGGGCAGCGGCGGCGCACCCGGAACATCTGGTGCCGCGGGAACGGGCAACAGCGGCGGCGGCAGCGGCGGCGGCAGCGGCAGCGGCAGCGGCAGCGGGATAACAGGCGGTGGCGGCGATGCCCCGATGGGCGGCCGCGCCGGTAGTGGTGGTGCGTCCGCGACGTCCGGCAATTCGGACGCGGGACCTTCACGCCCGTCGGACGCGGGCAGCGCGCCGGCCACGAGCGTGGAGGGACCCAAGATCACCATCACCGAGTTTGTCGTCACCACCAACAGCAGCCCCGCACCAGGAGGCATCTGCGCTGGCGCGGACGGAAGAGTTTGGTTTTTGCATCAGGACACGGGGCCCAGTGCGCTTGGCACAGTCACGACCGACGGCTCGAAGTTCTCTTTGTATAAAGTCAATGTCACCAACATCGGGCCGATCGCGATCAACCTCGGGCCCGACGGCAACGTCTGGTACACCAAGCAGCAGGGAATCGGGAAGATGCTTCCGTCGGGCATGTTCACGGAGTACGGAGCGCCGCAAGGAGCGCAGACGGGCGGTATCTGCAAAGGGCCCGACGGAAACATGTGGTTCACCGAGCCGGACGTCGACCGGATTGGCAACATCACCATGACCGGCCAAACCAAGGACTATCCGCTGCCTGGCAAAGGCCGGACGCCCAACGACATCGCGCTTGGTGCGGATGGCAATCTCTGGGTTACCGAGAAGACCGGGAACAACATCGCTCGCGTCACGCCCGCGGGCGTGGTCACCGAGTTCGCCATTCCCGCCGCTGCCAGCAACCCGCAAGCGATCACCGCCGGTCCTGACGGAAACCTGTGGTTCACCGAGCACGACACGCACAACCTCGGTCGCATCACACCGGCGGGAACCATCACCGAATTTGGGATTCCGTCGGGCGCCAGGCCTTACAGGATCACGGCGGGCCCGGATGGCAATCTCTGGTTCACAGAACCAGGGACCTTCAACGCCATCGGCCGCTGCACGCCAACCGGCGGAATCTCCGAGTACCCCATCCCTACGCCCAACACCGATGTCGAGGGCATCACTGTGGGGCCGGACAAGAACCTTTGGTTTGCCGAGACGGACGCCGAAAAGATCGGGCGCATCAGCGATCTGACCGGCGGCGGCAATCTTGGCAGCGCGACCGGCGACTTCGGCACCAAGCTGAGCACCAGCGGACCTTGCGTGAAGGACTCCGACTGCACGGCCAGCGGCCAGGCCTGCGGTGGCGACGTGTGCAGCCACAGCACGACGCCAGGAACGTGCGTCCTCGCGGTCACCGCGAACCCCGGGTATTGCAACGTGACCGGTGACTGCTGGTGCGTGCCACAAGGCGCGACCTGCGACGCCACTGCCCACCGCTGCTCGATGACGCTGCGCTGATCTCCGCAGCGACGCCGGCGGCCGCGTGCGGTTAGCGGCCAATCCAGCCGCTAACCGATCCCGCCGCCGTGCGTGTCGTCTAGTTGCAGATGGCGGTGTTCGCCGTGCACGTCAGGCCGGTGGCGCACGTGCGCGTGGCCACGGCGCCGGTGCCGCAGCAGGCTTGGCCCATGGCTCCGCACGCTTCGCAGGTTCGTGCGGCGGCGGCGTTCCGACGTTCGCACGCGAAGCCGGTGCCGCAAATTCCGACCAGCGCGCCCGTCGGATCGGGGCAGCACGGCTGGCCCATACCGCCGCAGGTGCCACACGTTCCGGCGGCGGCGCCGCTGCAGGCGAGGCCCGTGTTGCAGCTGGCGTCCGCGCCGTTCACGCCCGGACAACAAGCGTCACCCATGGCGCCGCAAGCGCGACACGACGTCGCCCCGGCGTTGCCCCGTGCGCAGGCAAAGCCCGCGTCGCAGGTGCCGACCGCAAGGATGCCGCCACCCGCGGCCGGGCAACACGCCTGACCTGAGCCGCCGCACGCGGTGCAAGCCTGCATGGCACCGGCGCCCGTGCAGGCGAAGCCGGTGTTGCACGTTCCCCGCGCCAGCACGCCACCGCCCGCAGCCGTGCAGCAGACCTGGCCACCGGCGCCGCACGCTTCGCACATGCCGCCCGCACCATTCACCGCGCCGACGCAGCGACCGCCGTCCTGACAGATCGCACCGGGGCAACAAGCGCCGCTGACCGCGCCGCAGTTTTCGCAGGTGCGAGCACCGGTGGGTGGATTCGCGCAGGCCAAAGCACCGCTGCAGGCGTTGCCCGCGCAGCAGCCCTGCCCCATGGCGCCGCAAGCCTCGCAGCTTTGCACCATGCCGCCATCTCCGGCCGTCGTCTGACAGGACAGACCTGCCGTGCATGCCGTGACGCCGGCGCCCTGACAGCAAGCCGCGCCACTGGCGCCGCATGCGACACACATTCCAGCCGTGCACCGCGCGCCCGACGCCGTGCAGGTCCCGTTGCGACCGCCGCAGCAAGCGTCGCCGATTCCTCCGCATGCGGTCATCCCGGTGCCACACACGCCGCTGGCGCACATGCCCAGGTTGGCGCCGCAGGTCGCGCCGGTCGCGCGACACGCGCCGGCGACGCAACAGCCACCGGCGCTGCACGTATTGGCCGCGCAGCACGCCTGGCCGGTGCCGCCGCAGGTCGCGCCCGCGTCGACGCTGGCTCCGCCGGTTCCGCTGGTGTCCGCACCGCCATCGCTGCCCGCGGTTCCGCCAGCGCCACCCGAGCCGTTTGCATCCACGGTTCCGGTGCCGCCGCCCGAACCGTTCGTGCCTCCCGTTGCGATGACGCCGCCAGCGCCATTTGCGCCCGCCGCACCGATGCCACCGCCAGAACCTGTTTGTCCGTTGCCGCCGGCGTTCCCCGCGCTATCCGTGCTTCCATCCGTCGTCGGCGATCCGCCGGCGCCGCCGCCCGACTGCATGGTGCTGCTGCCACCGCAGCCAACCGTCAAGACCAGCAATGCCGTGTACGAAAGCCACGACAAGTTTGAAAGACGAGATTTGTGCGTCATGGGAAGAACCTCCAAGGCTAGTGATTGGCCCCGATCGAACGGGCAGCGCCCAAAGCGCTTGAACGAAAATGCGACGGTTCGCCGACCACAAAAGTTCCTAGGTCGTTCCTCTCCGCCCGTCGGTGGCAGCGAGGCTATCGGGAATTTCGTGACAGCCACACACGCGGCCACGCATCAAGGATGGCGAGGTCCCAACGCCGGCCGGCCTGAGATACCATCGGACGATGGCCTTTGTGTTTGCGCCCCGGCGTTGTTGCCCGACCGCGCTCACCATCGCAGTGGCTTGCGCCTTACAAGGCTGTGGCACGTCCAGTGGTAACGGCACCTCCAGTGGCGACGCCGGCTCAGGTGGCACGGGGACAGGTGGCCAAGACACGATGGCCGGCACGGGCGGCACCAACGGATCAGGCGGCGCGACTGGTAGCGGCGGCGCGGTCGGCAGTGGCGGCGCGCCATCCGGTGGTCAAACGGGTGCGGCGACTTTTCCGGCGACGGCGATCTTCTATCAAGACATTTCGCACGCCACGGTCGATTCAGAGTCGATGATGGTCATTGCCGCGTTGGCAGCCTCAAAGCCCTTGCAGGCGGGGGTCGGCATCGACATCTCAATGACGATCTTGAAAGCGGCGGACGCGGTGGTACGACGTCCCTTCACGAATCAAGGCGACAGTCCGGATTGCGACACCTCGCCGGTGCCGCTGCCGGCCGGTGGAAACATTGAAGGCTCGAACAATTACACGTGCAAGGATGGCGGCGACTGTCACCTCCTTGTCTATCAAGGCAAACGCCTTTACGAGCTCTATCAAGCAAACATCTCGACGGGAATGCCCACGGGCGGCTCCTTCACCGGGGGCTGCCTGGTGGTTTGGGATTTAACCCATGATTACTGGCAGCCAATGGCGCCGCCCAAATATGGCCGGGGAGATCATTGCAACGGTGCTGATGCGGGAGACATCCCGATGGCGCCCTTGATCCTGACCGCCGACGACGTCATGTCTGGCCAGGCCACCCACGCAATGCGGTTCTCGTTGCCAAATCCAAACATTCGCAAAGACGTCTATCTTCATCCGGCGACACATATTGGCGGTCCATCCGGTGACAGCAACCAGCCACCATATGGCACGCGCCTGCGCCTGCGGGGCGATTATGATCTGTCCAAACTCCCCAGCGACCAAGCGCGTGCGGTCGCGCGTGCTTTGCAGACCTACGGGATGTTTCTCGCCGACGGCTCCGGTGACAACAGCCCCATCTTCATCAGTGCCACGACGGACGTCGCTGACGTCATGGGGACCCGAGACCTGCGCGGGCTCATGGCGACTGATTTCGAGATGGTCGATGGTGACCAACGGCTGACCTGGAGCAATTATCAGTGCAGTCGCACTGTCGTCAGCGACTGAAGCGCCGCTCGACGCTCAGGACTTGACCTGCCTTCCGGGGCGACGCACGTTGCCGCAGTAGGATCCTTCCAGACTGCGGGTGGTTGGACCGCGCGGACCGTAACCAGGAGACGACCCCATGATACTTCGCCCGGCTTTCTTGATGGTATTCGTGTGTGCGGCCTGCGCGGCGGATCCCGATTTGCCAGCCGAATCGAACCAGCTTGGCAGTGTCGCGCAGGCGCTGGCCCCACTGTGGACCGGCACCTGGGCTGTCTCTCCGCAAAGTAGCGGCACCACTTTCAGTGGACAGACGCTGCGCCAGATCGTGCACACCAGCATCGCCGGCTCGGCGGCGCGCGTGCAGCTATCGAACGTGTTTGGAAATCAATCGGTGGTGGTAAGCGACGTGCACATCGCCCAGCGCACGTCGGGATCGTCCATCGCCACCAGCAGCGATCGGGTGGCGACGTTCGGCGGTTCGTCCCAGGTGACCATCCCGGCCGGCGGGCTGGCGGTCAGCGATTCGATCGGCTTTGCTGTCTCGGCGCTGTCCGATGTGGCGGTTAGTTTCTTCCTGCCGCAAGCCACCGGGCCAGCGACGTCGCACGGACAAGGATCGCAGACCAACTACATCGCTTCCGGAGACGTCAGCGGCAGCGCGACGCTGTCGAACCCCGGGACCACCGGCAGCTATTTTTTCTTAGTGAACCTCGACGTGCAGAACACGTCGTCCAGCGGCGCGGTGGTGACGCTGGGCGCTTCCATCACCGACGGGTTCGCTTCGTCGGCAAACGCGAACCGGCGCTGGCCCAACGATCTGGCGGTTCGCCTGGTCAACGCCGGGGTGGTGGTCGGCGTGCTGAATCAGGGCATCAACGGCAACCGACTGCTGGCCGACAGCGGTGGCCCCAGCGCGCCGAACCGTTTCGCCCGCGACGTGCTGGCGCAGCCGGGCGTGCAGTGGGTGATTTTCTCCGACGATCCGATCAACGATCTGGGGGCGGCCAATCCGCCCACCGGCGACCAGTTGATCACCTCGATGTCGGGCCTCATCACCCGCGCGCATCAGGCCGGGCTGAAATTTTTGTGTTCGACGCTGACGCCGTTCCAGGGCTCGGGTGGCTGGACGACCCAGGGCGAGACCGGGCGCGGCCAGATCAACACCTTCGTGCGCGGCGCCAGCAGCGGCTGTGACGGCGTCGTTGATCAGGACCTGGCGACGCACGATCCGGCCAACCCGACGCGATTCCTTCCGGCCAACGACTCGGGCGATCACCTGCACCCGAATGACGCCGGCCTGCAAGCCATCGCCAACGCCGTGAACCTGACCTTCTTTGGCGCCACGCCACCGGTGGAGGGCCCGTTTGGCGGCACGCCGGCGGCTGTGCCCGGCACGGTGCAAGCCGAAAATTACGACACCGGTGGCCAGGGGGTCGCTTACAACGTCACGTCGATCAACGGGACGGCCAATGCTTATCGCAGCGACGGCGTCGATCTGGAGAACACCACCGACACGGGCGGCGGCGTGAACATTGGTTGGACGTCGGGCGGGCAGTGGTTCCGCTATACCGTCAACGTCGCAACGGCGGGCGCGTACACGATCGCCTTCCGCACGGCATCGGCGACGGTGGTCGGCACCAACGCCGGCACCTTGCACCTGCAAAACGCGGCCGGCGCCAACCTGACGGGAACCATCAACGTGCCAGGAACAAACGGCTGGCAAACCTGGACCACGGTGAATGCGACCGCGACTTTACCGGCCGGCCAGCAGGTGCTGACCGTCTTTCAGGACACCGGCGGGTTCAACCTGAATTCTCTGACCTTCACCAGCGCCACCTCGGGCGAGGCGCCGTTCGGTGGCACGCCGGCGCCGATCCCCGGGACGATTCAAATCGAAAACTACGACGTCGGCGGCGAGGGCGTTGCGTACCACGACAACGACGTGGCCAACCAGGGCGGGAAATTCCGGACCGACGGCGTCGACGTCGAAACCTGCAGCGATACCGGCGGAGGTTTCAATGTGGGTTGGACGAATGCGGGCGAGTGGCTGAAGTACACCGTCAACGTGGCGACCGCCGGAACGCGCACGGTTTCGTTTCGAGTCGCCGCGATGGCGGCGGTGGGCACCACGGCCGGCCGGATTCACATCCAGACGCCGTCGGGAACCAATCTGACCGGGACCATCAACGTTCCTGGCACAGGCGGCTGGCAGATCTATACCACTGTCACGGCGAACATCACGTTGCCAGCCGGTCAGCAGATCCTGGAGCTGTTCGAAGAGACGGGCGGCTTCAACCTGAACGCGATGGCCTTCTGACGTCCGGCTTCGACGGCGCAGTCAAATGAACTTCGCCAGCAGCA
>DASXQB010000379.1:0-7773 GCA_036493295.1 Polyangia bacterium
GACAGCGCTTTCAGCAGCGCGTGCAGTTCGGTCCGCACGCGCACCGCCAGCGCCTTGGGATCGGTGGCCAGATCGTTCGGCCGTTCGGCGATGGGCGATTCGTGCACCACCACGCGCCGGCCGCTTCCGTCCTTCAGACTCTCCCATTCGTCGAGGAGGCTGGAGTCGATGGTCTGCAGCATGTGGCGAAAGTGGGCGATGACGTCCAGGACCTCGTCGGTGCGCGCCGCCGCCGGCACGGTCTGGGTCAGCGTCTTGTACACGTCGGAGAGGTAGCGCAGCAGCACGCCCTCGCTGCGTTGGAGGCCGTAGTCGCGGACGTACTCGGCGAAGCTGGCGAAGGTCTCGTACATCTCTCGCGCCACCGACTTGGGGCGGACGTTGGTCTCGCCCACCCAGGGGTGCTTGTCGGCGAAGGCGTTGAAGGTCGTGTAGATGAAGTCGCGGTTGGGCTTCGGCCACTCCATCTCTTCCAGCTCGGCGATGCGCTGTTCGTACTCGATGCCCTGCGCCTTCATCTCGTCCATGCGCTCGGTCTTCAGCTTGTCCAGCTGGCGATGAAGGACCACGTCGGGATTTTCCAGGATCGCTTCTACCAGCGTCAGCACGTCCAGCGCGTAGGCCGGCGCCGCCGGATCGAGCGCCAGGAGCGCCTCCAGCAGATACAGCGACAGCGTCTGGTTCATGGAGAAATCCCGCTGCAGCTCGCCGCTGACTTCGACGATGCGCCCGTTCACCGCTTCGCGCGGGACGACGCTGACGATGCCGGCGCGGCGCAGGGCGCGGAAGCTGACGGCGGTGTGGCGGCGCTGCTCGCGCTTGCTGCGATCGCTGCCGTGCGAGGTGCCGATGAAATTCACCAGCCGCCGGTAACCGCCGCCGCGCGCACTGGTCTTGCACTGCAGGCAGTTCAGCAGCATCCCGTGCGTGACGGAAAAACGCGACTGCAACGCCTCCGGCGTGCCGGTCACCAGACGATCGAATGTGCTCTTGTCCCAGTGCACGTAGCCTTTGGTCGGTGGCTTGTGCATCACCACCTTCTTGCCGCCGGCCTTCTTGCTGGCCAGGCGTTTGTTCTCGATGGTGTGCGCGGGGGCCTGGGCGGCGACGGTGCCGCGATCGTCGAAGCCTTTGCGGCCGGCGCGGCCGGAGATCTGCTGAAAGTCGCGCACGCTCAAGACGCCGGTCTTTTCGCCGTCGTACTTGCAAAGCTGGGTGAACAGCACCGTGCGCAGCGGAATGTTCACGCCCACGCCCAGCGTGTCGGTGCCGCTGACCACTTTCAGCAAGCCGCCCTGGGCTAGCTTTTCCACCAGCAGGCGGTACTTCGGCAGCAGGCCGGCGTGGTGCAGGCCGATGCCGTGACGGATGAAGCGCTGAAAATCTTTTCCGTACGGCGTGTCGAACGAGACGTCCAGCAGCGCCTGCCGGATGGATTCCTTCTCGTCCTTGCTGCAGATGTCGACGCTGAGAAGATTCTGCGCCTCGTCGGCGCAGGCCCGCTGGGTGAAGTTCACCAGGTAGATGGGATAGCGGCGGGTCGCCACCAGCTCGGCGATGGTCTCGTGCAGCGGCGTCTCTTCGTAGATGTAGTCGAGGGGCACCGGACGCTCGCGGCTGCGCACGGCGGCGACGTCACGCCCGGTGGTGGCCTTCAGGCTTTGTTCGATGAGGCGCGTGTCGCCCAGGGTGGCCGACATCAGCAGGAACGTGGCGTCGCGCAGGGCCAGCAGCGGAATTTGCCAGGCCACGCCGCGCTCGCGATCCGAGTAGTAATGGAACTCGTCCATGATGACGTAGTCCACGCGCGCGTTCGGATCGCGCAAAGCCATGTTCGCCAAGATCTCCGCCGTGCAGCACATCACCGGCGCGTTGCGGTTGATGCTGGCGTCGCCGGTCAGCATGCCGACGCTGTCGGGGCCGAACAGCTGGCACAGGGCGAAGAATTTCTCGCTGACCAGCGCCTTGATCGGGCAGGTGTAGTAAGAAATTTTTCCTTCCGCCATCGCCTTGAAGTGCATGGCCGTCGCCACCAGCGATTTTCCCGAGCCGGTCGGCGTGTTGAGGATGATGTGCTTGCCGGAGACCAGCTCCAGCAACGCCTCTTCCTGGGCCGGATACAGCGCGAGGCCGCTGCCGGTGGCGAAGGCGACGAAGCGGCTCAAGATCTCGTCGGGGCCAAGCGGCCCGTCGCCGCCTCCCAGCAGCGCCGCCAGCGGTGCGGTCGTGGTGTCGGGCAAGCGATCGCCGCTCACCGGCGCAGCTTTTTTTCCAGCAGCTTGTACGAATCGGTCAGCTTCTGTGTCAGCTCATTGGCGGCCTTTTGATTTTCCGGCCGATCGTTGTGCAGGTCGGGATGGTACTTGCGCATCAGCGTGCGGTACGCCGAACGCACCGTCTCGAAGTCGGAGCCCGGCGGCACCTCCAGCGCGGCGTAGGCCTTGCGAATGGCGGCGTCGTCGCTGGCGCTGCGCCGCGGAGGCGACGTCCCCGGGCGGCGGCCCGACGACGAACCGCTGGCGCCCGGCCTTGGCCCGTGCGCCGCTTCCTCGGCTTCTTCGCGCGCGCGCTTGCGGCGGTCCAGCTCGGCCTCCAGCTCGGCGTCGCTGAGCGCATCGGCGGTGCCCATGGCGTTGCCGAAATGATCGTCGTCGTCTTCTTCGCTGCGCGCCGCCCGTTCCAGCAGCGAATTCAGCTCGGCGCGAGCGAGATCGATCAGGCGCCGTCCGATGCTCACCCGGACGACCTCGCGAACAAGGTCTCGGCGTCCATCTCCGGCGGCTGCGGCAGCTTCATGTATTCCAAAATGGTCGGGGCCACGTCGGCCAGGCGCCCGCCGGCGCGGAATTTTCTCCCCCGCACATCATCGCCGATGGCCAAAAACGGCACCGGATTGGTGGTGTGAGCGGTGTGCGGCTGGCCGGTCACCGGATCGATCATCGTCTCGCAGTTGCCGTGATCGGCCGTGATGAAAACCGCGTAGCCGGCTTTCTCGGCTGCCTCGGCCACGCGCCCGATACATGCGTCGATGGTCTCGATGGCCGACACCGCCGGCTTCAACATGCCGGTGTGGCCGACCATGTCCGGGTTGGCGTAATTCACCAAAATGAAGGGCGGCGCGTCCTTGCCGCGCGCCAGCGCCTGCACCACGCCGTCGGTGACCGGGACGGCGGACATCTCGGGCGCCAGATCGTAGGTGGCCACGTTGCGGTTCGACGGCACCAGCACCCGCTCTTCGCCGGGGAACGGGGTCTCGTTGCCGCCGTTGAAGAAGTAGGTGACGTGGGCGTACTTCTCGGTCTCGGCGGTGCGCAGCTGAGCGATGCCGTGCTGGGCCAGTACCTCGGCCAGGATCATCTTCAAGCTCTGCGGCGGAAAGGCGGCGGGCACGGCGATCTTGGCGTCGTACTGGGTCATGGTGGCGAACGCCGCCAGCTTGGGCCGGGGGCCGCGATCGAAATACGGGAAGTCGTCGGCGGCGAAGGCCATCGTCAACTGGCGGGCGCGATCGGCGCGGAAGTTCCAGAAGAACGCGGCGTCGCCGTCGCGCACCACCGCCGCTGGTTTCCCGTCGTTGCCGCGCAGGCACAGCGGTTTGATGAACTCGTCGGTGATCTCCTTGTCGCCGTCGCCGCTTTTGCCGGCGTAATTTTCCTCGACGGCGGCGGCCAGATCGTCGACCAGCCGGCCCTCGCCGCGGGTGAGCATCTTCCAGGCGATTTCCAGCCGCTCCCAGCGCTTGTCGCGATCCATGGCGTAGTAGCGGCCAACGGCGCTGGCCACCTGGCCGACGCCGATCTCGCGCAGCTTGCCGACAACCTGGCGCAGGTAACCGGCGGCCGAGCGCGGCGGCGTGTCGCGCCCGTCCAGGAACGCGTGCCACGCCACCTTGGTGAGGCCGCGTTTCTTCGCAAGCGCGCACACGGCGTAGGCGTGCTCCAGCGCGGCGTGCACGTTGCCCGGGCTGGTGAGGCCGAACAGGTGCAGGGTGCCGCCGCTTTGTTTCACCGCCTCGATGGTCTGGTTCAGCGTCGGGTTCAAATAGAACGTACCGTCCTTGATGCTGAGATCGATGCGGACGATGTCCTGATAGACGATGCGCCCGGCGCCCAGGTTCAGGTGGCCGACCTCGCTGTTGCCCATCTGTCCGTCGGGCAGGCCGACGTCGTGGCCGGAGGCGCCGATCAGCGTCCAGGGATTTTTCTCGAACAGCCGGGAAAAGTGCGGCGTGCGGGCCAGTCGGATGGCATTGCCTTCCTTGTCGGGGCGCTCGCCGAAACCGTCGAGAATGACCAGCACGGCGCGAGGCGATGAGTTCATGCGCGCGAATCTATCATGATGATTTCCCGCCCGGCGCGCCAGACCGCGGTGGTGGCGCTCGGCACGTCAGCGGCTGTACGGTTCGTTTCGGATCACCGACAACGCGCGGTAGATCTGCTCGCACAGGATCACCCGGGCCAGGCGGTGCGGCAGGGTCAGCGCGGTCAGCGACAGGCGGACGGCCGCGCGCTGGACCAGCGGGCGCGGTAAGCCGTCGGCGCCGCCGATCAAAAAAACCAGCGCGCGCGTGCCGTGCAGCATGCGCTTTTCCAGGAACGTGGTGAACGCGGCGGTGGTCCACGCTTCGCCGTCGGGCTCGAGGGCGATCACCTCGGCGCCGGCTGGAAGGCGGCGGGCGAGCGCGGCGTCGTCGTCGACTTCGATCACCTCGATCGGCAAGTGACGCTGGGCGCGCTGCAGATAGTCGTCGCACAGCGCGGCCATGTGCTTGTCGCGCATCTTGCCGACGGCCAGCACGACGATCTTCACGATCGGCGCTCGCCGCCTTTCACCAACGGCCCACGGCCGATGCCGCTCACTTACAGCGCGCCGTAAAGCGCGTCGGGCTGGGTGATCATCGCCTCGGGCGGGATGGCCATCTTGACCCGCGGCGCATCGATCCACAGGCTTTCGAGGTCATAGAACTCGCGCACCGGGTGATAGAAAACGTGAATGACGATCGACCCAAAATCGAGCAGAGTCCAGCGCCCGTTGCCGCCGCCTTCGTGGCCAAGAATGTAACGGCCGCGCGCCTTCATCATCGCCGTGATGTGATCGGCGATGGCGTCCACCTGGCGATCGCTGCGTCCGCTGACGATGCCGATGAAGTCGGTGTAGCTGGCCATCGCCGACACGTCGATCAAAACCGGCATCAGCGCTTTTTTGTCCAGCGCGCCGTTCAGCAGCTCAAGCGCCAGCTCGCGCAGGTCGCTCAGGTCGCGGCCGTTGTTGAGGATGGTCGACTGCACGGCGGCGGTGGGCAGGGGCCTCACCTTCTCGGCAGCGACGCGGCGCGCGGGCTTGCGCGCGTTCTTGAGATCGCCGCGCACCGGAAGCCGTCCGGTGGGGCGGGCTGGCCTGCGCGCCGCCTGTTTGGGTTTGCTCCGCGTCTCTTTGCCTGCGGAGGTTCTGCCTTTGCCACCTGTTCGCTTTGTTGTCGTCACCTGCCTTCAAGATTAGCAAAGCGCCACCAGGGTGGCTACGCGAGAAAAACCCCAAATTCGGCGCGATGTGGGCGCCGCCACCAGTCAATGGCCCCCGCTGTGACCGGCAACGTGACAGCGCGGTGACTTTTACTAATTATTTTGGCGGCGTGGTCGGCGCCGGTGGCGCTTCGGCTGCCGCGACTTGCTGGCGCTCGCTCTCCGCTTTTTGCCAGCGGCGCTCGAAAACGCGCACCAGCGTCTCAAGGTAGCTTATGCCCAGGCGCGACAGGCCGTCTTCGACCGAGACGGTGGCGCGATCCAGCCAGCGCGCCTCGGCAGGGGCGGCGCCAGCAGCCGGATCGTCTTCTTCCAACACCACGCCCGGCTGGCCGCCGGTGCGCATCCAGTGCTCGACGGCCTTTTGAAAGCGCCCGGTCGCCCAGGCCGGCGCCTCCAGCATCGATCGACCCAGGATGCGCCCGCCGTCGCGAAAGATCGCCACCACCGCGCTTCGCTCGGTCTCGGCCAGCGTGGATTGAATCACGGCGCGCAGCTGGATGGCCTGCGTCCGATCCAGGCCGGCGCCGACGTGCAGCTTGGCGCAAAAGTGATCGAACAGCGTGCCCATCTGAAACGTGGTGGCCATGTCTTCGGCGCGCCGGCCGATGGCCAGGACGGCGAAGAATTTTCTCCAGGCCAGCTTCAGAGCCAGCAGCGTCGCCGCGGTCAAGGTGGCGTTGCGCACGGCGCTGCCCTCGCGCGGATCGGCCAGCAGCTCGGCCGACGACAGCGCCAGATCGACCTGTCGCCGCTCGGCCAGGTTGATCAACATGCCGGCGCGCACGCGGCCCGCGATGTATTCATCGGCGACTGGAATGGGCACCATGCCGCCCACCACCGTGGCCAGCAGCGAGCGCCGCACAATCAGGCGTCGGTGCGGCCGCAGGTGGTCCAGGCGGCCGGCGCCTTCCAGGCGGCGTCCACCCGGGAAAATGATCAGCTCGGGCGCGGCGGGATCGACGGGCGGGCCCTGGCCGTCGCCGTGGTTGTCGTCAGCGCCGCTTTTCACTTACGGCCCTTCTTTTTCTTCGACGGTGGCGGCGGCACCGGCGGCGGCGGAACGCGTCCACCCAGGCCACGCAGCATCTCTTTTTGTTCGGGAACAATGCGCTGGCGCAACGCCAGCTCCTCGGCCGGCGGTCGTTCGATGGGGGGCAGGGCGGCGGCGTCGGTCAGCACCGCGTGCACCTCGACCGCGCCTTTCATCGGGCGGTTGTCCTCGGTCAAGGTGAACGCTGCCGTCAGGTCGGCCTTCACCAACGCGCCGGAGCGCTCGTCGACCAGCATGTCGCCCCCCAGCGTTTGCACGGCCACCGTGCCGCGCCACTTGCGCAGCGCCCGCAGCTCGCCGCCCGCCGGCACCACCAGCGCTTCGCCCTTGCTGATGCGGTAGTCGGCGGCGCTGGCCCCGGCCAAAAGCTGCGCTGGCCCGGGCTCGATCGCCGCCGTTTGCGCCACCACTTCCCACGCCGCCCAGGGTCCACCCAACGCCTCTTCCAGAAGCTGCGTGGGTTCCGGTTCCTCGGCGACGCGGCGGATCATCTTTCCATAGCGTAGCGCAGTGCTGAGCTCGCGCCCGAAAAGGACCACCTCGCGCCCGCCGTCGCGGTCGTTGGTTTCGCTCAGGCGGTAGTTGCCGGCGCGATCTAGCCAGACGTTGGTGGCGGTGGTGGTACCGGCCGCGTCGGGGGCGTCGCCGTCGGGGGTGATGACGAAACGGGTGGTGGCGTGAAAGTGCCCGCCGCCCATCTTGCGAAAGGCGCCAGCAAAGAACGTCGGCCGCAAGGCCTGTTCCAGCGAGGCGGTGCGGGCCCGTGCCTGCTCGCGGGCGGCGCGACCGCAACCGATGGTGGCGCTGGCAATGAACAGGGCGGCGATGGCAGAACGGCTCGGATTCACGGAACGCGGAGATTAGCACCGGAAGACCGCGCGTGGCCGGCCGCCGGTCGCGTGGCCGCCGGCATTGACGCGGTGAAAGTTCGCCAAGGCCTGGCCGATCCGGCATAGCTATGGGATGGACGGCGCCGCCGAATTCCTGACCTCGCCCGCGGCCATCGCGCTGGCTGGCCTGCTCGGCGCGGTGTGGGGCAGCTTCTTCAACGTCTGCATTGCGCGCGTACCGCTGGGCCAGTCGGTGGTGCGCCCGGCGTCGCGCTGCATGTCGTGTGGGACCGCCGTGCGTCCCGTCGACAACATCCCCATCGTTTCGTACCTGCTGCTGCGCGGGCGCTGCCGGTCGTGCGGGACG
>DASXQB010000380.1:0-39952 GCA_036493295.1 Polyangia bacterium
ATGGTCACGCCCAGCGTGCTGAGGCCGCTGCGCAGTTTGTGGCGCCAGACCGCGCGCCCGGCGCACAGGACAATCGCCCATGTTCTAGCGAAGGACAGGTTCAGGACTCACGATCGTTTGTCTTGCACGCCGCTTTGAGTGCCCTCAGCGATTCAAAACCTTCGCCAGCGACAGTTGCTGGCGTCGCGCTGCCGGGACCGAAGCCGGCGTCGTCGCGGCCACGCGAGCCTCCAGCGCCAGCAGCAGCCGCTTGCGATCCAGGCCGCCGCCGTAACCGGTCAGCGATCCGTCGGCGCCGATCACCCGGTGGCACGGAACGACGATCGCCAGCGGGTTGCGGTGGTTCGCCCCGCCGATGGCCCGCACCGCCGCCGGCTGGCCGATGGCCTGCGCGATGTCGCCGTAGCTGGCCGTCTGTCCGAAGGGGATCGCCACCAGCGCGGCCCAGACTGCTTTTTGAAACGGCGTGCCCCGCGGCGCCAGCGCCAGATCGAACCGCGTGCGCCGGCCGGCGAAGTATTCGTCAAGCTGACGCGCCGCCGGCTGCAGGCGGCGATCATCGCGCACGCCCTGTTCGCGCCTGAGCGCGCCGATCGGATCGCTGTCGAAATAAAGACCGATCAGCGCGGCGTCGGCGTCGGCGACGAGGGTCAAGGCGCCCACCGGGCTGGGCACGGTGGAAAAGAAGATCGCTTCGCTCATGGCTGGTGGGCTCCTGTTGTTGCTGGTGCTTGGTGCCGCGAGCGAGGTTTGACTCCCGCCCAGAGGTGCGTGGCGCCGTAAGCGCGCCAGGGCCGCCACGGTTCGGCCAGGGCGCGCGCTTGCGGGCCGGAGATTCCGCCCAGCGCTCGGCGCAACACCAGGTCGTCCTCGGGAAAAGCATCGGGCCAGCCTAGGCCGCGCATGGCCAGGTAGTGCGCGGTCCAGTGACCGACGCCGGGCAGCGCGAGCGCCTGCTCGACAAGGCGCGCTGGTTCGCCGCCGGCGTCGAGAGAAAGTTCGCCATTGCCCACCGCCTGGGCGATCGCGCGCAGGGTGGCGGCGCGGCGAATCGGCATCCCCACCCGCCCGAGGTCGACGACCGATGAGGCGGCGATCGCGCCTGGCGGTGGGAACAAGCGGCCAAGCGCCGCGTGCGGCGTGGCGATCGCCTCGCCGAGCCCAGCCACCAGCCGACCGGCCAGTGTGCGCGCGGCCGCGACGCTGATCTGCTGACCCAGCACCGCGCGCGCCGCCGCCTCGAATGGATCGAAGGCCCCCGCCAGACGCAGTCCGGGCCGCGCGCGCACCGACGCCGCCAAGCGCGGATCGCGGGCCAGGTGCGCGGCGATGGCCGCCGGTTGGGCGTCGAGATCGAACAGCCGCCGCAGGCGCGCCACCACCATCATCAGCGCGCCTGCCAGCGACGTCGAGACTGTCACCTGCAGCGCCGCGCGCCCGGGAACGGCGGCGACGGCCAGCCAGCCGCGGTGGGCGCCGACAGCGGCGGTGCGCAAATAGATTTCGTCGCGCACGCATTCGACGCCAGGAATGGCGCGCGCACCGAGATGATTCAGCATCGCCGGCCAGTCGTACGGCGGGCGATAGTGCAGCGTCACCGTCAGCGTCTCGCCCGCGGCCGTCCCTTCGCGCGGCGTCCTCCGCATCGCCGATGGCGAGCGGGCATAGCGCTCTTTCAGGGCGGCGTTGAAACGGCGCACACTGCGAAAGCCGCTGGCGAAAGCCACCTCGGTCATCGGCAGGGTGGTGTCGACGATCAATTGTCGCGCCAAGGCCATTCGCCGCGACTCGGCCAAGGCAAGCGGGCTGACGCCCAACTCGGCGCGCATGGCGCGGCGCAGGTGTCGGCCCGACACGCCCAGCTCGCCCGCCAGCTCGTCGATGGTTCCGTCCTGGCAAAGCGCGCCCTCTTCGATCCGGCGCATAGCCGCCGCCACCACCCGCGACACGGCGTCGACCGGCGCGGCCCCGGGCGCGAGCTCAGGCCGGCAACGAAAGCACGAACGAAAGCCGGCCACCTCGGCCTGGGCGGCGGCGTGAAAAAACACGCAGCGGTCGCGGCCCGGTGTGCGCGCGCGGCAGACCGGCCGGCAGTAAATCCCGGTGGTCTTGACGCCGACGAAGAAGATCCCGTCAAAGCGAGCGTCACGGGCAACCAGCGCCCGATAGCAGATATCCGGATCCAGCAGCAACACGTCCCTAAGATGCCCCGTCTGCTCGGCGCGCGCCGGCCACTTTCGGACCTGGCAGCAACTTCTTTTTTTCAGCCCGCTGGCGGCGGCTTTTTTCAGGCGCCGGTCTTTTTAACCGCAAGGTCATAGTGACCGCCGCTGAGATCGATCGCGCCGGTCTTGCCGGTGATGGCAATGTCGAAGGAGCCGGTGGCGTGCAATTGCCCGTCAGCGGCGGTCTGAAAAGCGACCGTGACGGTGCAGCTTTGGACCGGCGTGCTGGCGTCGTTGTCGTAGGTGACTTCGACCACGGGGGCGCCGCCGTCGATGACGCACGCATAACTGCCGTCCAGCGCCGTCATGCTCGAAACGATGATGGTGAGCGTGGCGTTGGCGCCGATGTCGACGGCCACCAGTTCCAAGGTGTCGCTGGTGGCGTTCATGGTCCGGACCGCCAACGCGGTGAAGGAGCAGCGGGCGACGCCGTTTTCCGTCCAGGTGACCTGCGCGGTGGCGGCGCTGCTGCAACTGCCGCCCGTCGCCGCGGCGCCACCGGTCCCGCCGCCGGTTTTCCCGCCGCTGCCACCCCCATCGGCGCCGCCGCCGTTTGAACCACACGCGCCGACCGACAAAAGCGCCACGAACAAAACCGAAACCGCCGACCGCAACACAGTCATGCGGCAACTATATCAGCGCTGCTTTCTCCCGGTCCTACGGCACCGCAACAATGTAATAGGCGAAGTTCCAGTAGTCGTCGCAGGCGGCGCTCTGGAACGAGCGCAGGTTGCGGACCGTGAAGGTCGCGTCGGCAACCTTCCAATTGGCCGCGTCACCCATGAAAAGGCGAAGGCCCGGCGCGCTGGCGCCAGCCGTGGTGGAGGTGAAATCGAAGGCGTAATTGTCGGGCGCGATCCCACCACATCCCTTTTCCGACGAGCACCCCAGACGCACGCGCTGCACGGAATAGGACGCTCCGCTGAAGGGTTCGCCGCCATCCACGACGGCCAGCAACAACCGCCCGGCGGGCCCGCCCGACGGTGAGCCGTCAACGGGATCGGCGGTGTTGATTTGCAGCGACTGCTGGCACTGCCAAAAATGGCCCAGCTGGAACTGGACCTCGGCCCACACGTGCGGCAGGCGCGACAGATCCAGCCCTGGCGCGGCCACTTCGATCCGCAGCCCATCCGCCACGCAAGGCTGGTTCGCCTCGCAGGCATCCATGACCAGAACGCCATTGTCGCCACTCTTGATCTTGCCGACAAACGACGTCGTCGTACCGGCGTCGGATGCCGACGCGCAATCGACCGTCGCTCCGCTGGGGAGATGGACAGTCACCGTTGCCCGGTCCGAGGTGACCGAACACTGCGGCCCACCGTCGTTGGGCGTCTCTTCGTTCGATGCATCGACGATCGTCTCAGAATCGCCGCCGGACCCGGAGATATCGGCGCCGCCCGATCCGACCGCGCCGCCCGATCCGACCGGCACAGAGGCGGTGTCGTCGCTCGCATCAACGACGGGCATCTCCAGCGAATTGGAATGGCACCCTCCGATCGCGCCGAACACAGAAGACACCGCGACGAGCCAACAGAGGTGTCGCGCCGCCGATTTTGTGCCTGCGCAATCCCACCGCCGCATCTGTTGATAATAAGCGATGCGCGCCTTGCGAGCGAGAGAGCGCAGCGCTGACAAAACGAGAAAAAGAATACTCTTTCTTAATTCCGAGCCGTGCGCACGCTATGTCCTGGTCATGACGGCCAGGAAGACCGACGCCGAATCACACTCGCCCCATCCGCTCGCGCCGTCGATGCGAATTGTTCCCTGGTTGGTGGCGGTGGCGTTCTTCATGGAGGCGCTCGACAGCACGATCCTCAACACGGCGGTGCCGACCTTGGCGGCGGCGCTGCACGTGCCGCCGCTGTCGATGAAGTCCGTGCTGTCCAGCTACACCCTCAGCCTGGCGGTGTTCATCCCGCTCAGCGGGTGGGTGGCGGATCGCTTCGGCACGCGTCGGGTGTTCGGGGCGGCCATCGCCATCTTCATGCTCGGCTCGCTGCTGTGCGGTCTGGCGACGGACATTCACGCCCTGGTGCTCTGTCGCATCCTGCAGGGCGCGGGCGGCGCGCTGATGGTCCCGGTCGGACGCCTGACCATGGTGCGCGTCTTTCCAAAATCGCAGCTGGTGCGCGCGATGGCGTTCGTGGCCATTCCCGCCCTGATCGGCCCGATGCTGGGCCCGGTGGCCGGCGGGGCTCTGGTGCGGTTCTTTACCTGGCGGCTAATCTTTTTTTTGAACTTGCCCTTCGGTCTGGTCGGGCTGGCCCTGGTGGTTCGCTTCATGCCCGACTTTCGCGCCATTCGGACGTTCCCGCTCGACATCGTCGGCCTGGTGCTGTTCAGCGCTGGTGTCGCCCTGCTGTCATATGTGTTGGAAGTCTTCGGCGAGCACACCCTCAGCGCCTACGAGATCCTGGGTCTGCTGTCGCTGTCGATGCTGCTTCTCTTCGGCTATGTCTGGCACGGGCGTTCGGAAGCACACCCGCTGTTGCGCCTGGACCTTCTGCGCATTCGCACGCTGAGGGTGGCGGTCGGCGGCAGCTTCCTCACCCGCCTGGGCGTGGGCGGGATGCCTTTCTTGCTGCCGCTGCTGTATCAGACCGGCCTCGGCTATAGCCCCCTGCAATCAGGCCTGCTGATCTTGCCGCAGCCGCTGGCCGCCATGAGCCTGCGCCTGCTGATGCCGCACATCTTGCGGCGGGCGGGCTATCGCCGGGTGCTGTTGCTGAACACCATCGCGCTGGGGATCCTGATCGGCCTGTTCGCCATCGTCGGGCTGCGGACGCCGGTGTGGGTCATCGTGCTGCAGGCTTTTGCCTTCGGCTTCTTTTCGTCGTTCCAGTACACCAGCATGAACACTCTGGGCTACGCCGACGTCGCGGATGCCGACACCAGCCTGGCCAGCACCATCGCCAGCGCCGCCCAGCAGCTTTCTATGAGCTTTGGCGTGGCGTCGGCGTCGCTGGCCGCGGCGCTGTTCATCCCCTACGGTGCACAGACGGCGCCGCCCCAGATCATTCACGGCATTCACATGGCGTTTTTGGCTCTGGGTGCCTTCACCTTGCTGTCGTCGATCACCTTCAGCCAGCTGAAAAGTGCCGACGGCGACAACGTCAGCCTGCACAAGGTCGCCGTCCCGGCCGATTAGCGCGGACTCGATCGCGCGGTGTGGGCCGAGGCCCCACCCACCGGGACCGACGATGCTGCGCTGTCCTTTCAAGCGGACCAGGGGATCCACCGATGCCTCTTTCGTGGACAACGGGAAGCGTTTCAAGCAACCCGCTCCGAAACGGAGCACCACGGAAATCCCCTTCGATCTTCGCGAGCGTCAAAACATCGCCCGCGTCCTCCGCCGGGCGCGGCTCAACAGTTTCATCGGCACGGTGGCGCTGATGATCTTGTTGGTGAGCGGCGTGTTCGCCCTGTCCGTGATCCGCCTGAGCGGCGATCCGAACTACGTGAGACCCTGGTAGTAAAAGCGGGCGGTGAGAAAAATCACTGGTGCCACAACTGGCGTGCACTCAAGGACCGTGCATCGTCGGACGTATGCTAGTCTTGTGAGGTCGCATGGATTTTGAGGAGTTCGAACAGCTTGTTCTAAAAGTGCTGTTCGAGACCGACGTGCCGATCACCGCCGCCCACGTGGCTTATCTGGGTCGCGTCTCCGTGCGCACGGCCGAACGCCACCTGGCGCGCATGGTGGAACAGGGCACGTTGCTGGTGCGCAGCGCCGCCTCCGGCATCGTCGAGTACGTCTACCCTGGCCGCAAGCCGCTGGTGAACGGCGGCACCTCGCAGGCGCTGACGGTCGGCCCGCCGGCCATCACCATCGGTGATTCGTTCCTGTCGCTGCGGCCCAAGCACAGCCCGGTGACGGCCGTGCTGCTGTCGATGCTGATTCCGGGAGCGGGCCACATTTATTCGGGGCGCGCGGGCGCCGGCGTGGCCTGGATGGCCACCACCCTGATGGGTTATGCCTGCTGCTTTCTGCCGGGATTGTTCCTGCACGGCCTTTGCTTGGTCAGCGCCGCGCAGACCCGGCAAAGCTAAAAAGCGGTCGGCGGCAGATCCGACCGCGCTACTCCGGCGCTAGCCGCGGATCTTGATGAGACCGCTGGATTCACCCGGGTTCAGACTTTCTTCCTTCCGTTTGCGCAGGGTGCGCAGGTCGTCCAGCGTACGCTGCAGCGGCGAACTGGCTCCGCGCGCATCCGGCGACGTCTCCAGCGCGGAAATGGCATTGCCCAAGACGCGCACGTCTTCTTCCGTCCGATCGCGCAGCGACTGGTGCATTTCGCGGAACGACAAATAGAAATCCTGCAGCTCGTCGCCCTTGCGCAGGCTGGGCGGCGACGGTCCCAGACGGTTGTCGCGCACCCGCCCAAAGATGCTGGAGATCTTGTACAGCGGCCCCGCCACCTTGTGCGTGATCAGGATGCCCACCGCGCTGACTGACAGCACCAACACCACGCCGAAGCCGACGATGCCCAGCAGCACGACGTGATCGCTGTTGGAAAACTGCGCCTGCAATTCTTCCGCGCTGGAAGGATCGACCAGGCTGGTCCACAGGATCACCTTCGAGACGTCGCGCGTGGCCTGGTACATCTTGAAGCCCAGGCCGGCGGTCAGGAACACCGCCACGATGACGATGGTCGCCGTGTATCGGAGCTGCAGACCAACATCCAGCAGGTAGTTCCGGACCTTCCGTTTGTACGCCGGGCGCGCCGGCGCGGCCGCTTCAGGGCTGTTCATAGAGGCCTCCACATCCGCTATCCATCATGACCCTATCCACCTTGGGATCTAAAAAACTTGCTCAAATCTTCGCTCAACTGGCCGGCGGAGGCTTCCAGGCAGTCCCGCCGGGCGTTTTCCTTGTCGCGGGGGCGCGACCCCGACTGCAGGCTGGCGCCTGCGTTGGTCCACAGGATGATGCTCTTGGTTGGCCAGCGCGCCACCATCACCTTCACGTCGCACGACGTCTCGGACGATCCGCCGGCCGGCAGATCGTCGAGGCGCGTGATGTTGCCGTCGATGTAAAACCCCAGCAGACCCAACTTACCGAACGCCTTCGGATCGGCATTTCCCAGGGCCAGCGTCACCAGCTGCAGCTTGCCCAGCTCACGCGACAGGGCGTCGTGAATGGTCTTGGCATCGTCGGCGCCGGCCGACTTCACACCGCCGGTGAACGGTCCGAAGTTGAGATAGATCTTGGCGCGCTTGTTGGGCAGCGGGCCGCCGGCGCTGGCCAAGGTGGCCAGCGCTTTTTCGGTTTGCGTGCGCACGAAGGTGTCGCTCTCCCGACGCAGGAGGGCCTTCAAGGCATCGGTGGCCGACGGATCGGAGAGCTGCCCCAGGGCCTGCGCGGCGATGGCCCGCACCGTCTTGTTCTGGTCGCCCAAGGCCTGGGTCAGCGGGCCGACCGAGCTGGGATCGCGTAACCGTCCCAGCACCAGCGCGGCCTGAACCCGCACCTTGTAGTTGGCGTCTTCCAGCAGCGCGCGGCACAGCTCGTCGACCTTGCCGGGTGGCGCCGACGCGCGCGCCGCCGGCTCGACGACCAGCGACAGCACCACCAGGGTGGCCAGGAACGCCGGACGGATCAGCCGGGCGATCCGCACGGTCATTCCTTGATGATTCATTCCCGGCCTGCCCTACCGCTGGCCAGTCCCACGCCGCCGCGATCCACCGCCGCCGCCGCCGCTTCAGGCCCGATCTGCAGCACCAGCGCCGAGCCCGCAGGCGGCTCTTCTTCGACCCAGACCCGGCCGTGGTGCAGCTCGGCGATGGTGCGGGCCATGGCCAGGCCCAGGCCGTACCCGACGGAAGCGGCGCTGGCCGGCGCGTACGGTTCGAACATCGAACGCCAGTCGGCGCGCAGCGGCTCGCCTGGCATCGACACGGTCAGGCGCGCGCCGCCGCCCACCGACTGGGTGCGCAGCGTGATCGCCTCCGCTGATTGCCCGCGCAGCACGGCATGCAACACCAGGTTCATTACCGCCCGCTTGACCAGCTCGCGGTCGGCCACCACGAAGCGATCCGTACCTTTGCTGGCCGGAGCCAGGGCCAGCTTGCGGCCGGCCAGCGCGGCCTGGCGGCTGATGTCGCGATGAACTTCGCGCGCCACCTCGGCCATGGTGAAGGTGGACTCCCTGACCACCAACTGGCCACCCTCGTTGCGTTCGAAATCGGCGACCGTACGCACATTCAGCATCAAAAGATCGAACAGCGACCGCGCGTCCTCGACGCTGTCTTGAAAATCATCGCGGCGCGGATCGCCGTGCGGCGGGGCGAACCGGGCCATGAAGTCGACATCGGACTGCAGCGCCGCCACCGAGCCTTGCAGGTCCTGCAGAAACAAGTTCAGCCAGCGACGGCGATCGACGATCTCTGACCCCTGGGTGCGTTGCTTGCGCTCCATTTGCCGGAACAGCGCCCGCGTGCGCAGCAGCGCCCACAGCCGGGTGCGCCGCTCCTGCGCGTCGGTGGACGGAGTGAAGACGGCGTCGGCGCCGGCGGCGGTGGCCCGGATGCGAAAGTGCCGCAGGTCATTGAGCACGAAGACGATCACCGGCACGAAATGCGTGCGGACGTTGGCCTTCAGGCGCTGGCACAGATCGATGCCGCCGGTGGGCAGAATGCGATCATCGATGAGGATGATGTCCGGCGGGTGCAGCAGCGCCTCTTCAAAAGCGCCGTCGGTATCGGTGGCGGTTTGAACGTTGATGCTCTGCGAACGAAGAAACGCCACCAGCGCCTTGGCCACGCCGCGTCCGGGGGCCGCCACCAACGCCTCGACGTCAGTGGGCAGCGCCAGCGTAGTGCTATGCGTGGTTCTCTCGTCGGGGAGCATCGAGGCTCGACTTTGGGTTCATCATAAAGCAGCCGTGGTTTTTCATCTACGCTTGCGGGCGATCGATTCGCTTCCGCGCGCGAGCGGCGATGACCAGCGACAGCGCAGCGACGCCGATGACCGCGCCGACGAGGTCGGCCATGACGTCGTGGACGTCGGCGCTGCGGCCGGGCGTCAGCAACTGGTGAAGCTCGTCGCTGATGCCGTAGATCGTCGCCAGGCCGACGGCCAGCACGGCCGCCAGCGCAGCCCGCAGGCGCCAGGTTGCACGCACCGCCAGCAAGCACAGCCCGCCCAGCACGGCATAGACAGCCGCGTGCACCACCTTGTCGAAGTTCTCGGCGGGCAGCGCGGGTAAGGCGCGTCCCGGCACCGACGACAAAACGAAAAGCAGCAAACACCACCCACCCACCGCGCTCCACCGCCAAGCTCGCCTGCTCACGCGTCGGCAGCCTAGCCACTGCGGGCAGCGGTCACAAGGGTCGCAAAATTATCTTCGCAATCATATCGACATGTTAATCGTGTCCTACATGTAGGATTTTTGACTTCATTACGGCACACTGTACGATGACAACCATGAGCAGCCCCTCCGATTCCTCTTCGCCCGCCCCCGCTGCATTGAACGACGGCGCCATCGTTGAAGCCACCGACGACATGTTGGTCTCCTCCACCGACGACGACCTGGCGCGGGAAGCGGCAGAGAAGCGCGCTCACCTGCGCTTCGACAAGATGTTCTCGGTGCGGGTTGAATCGCTGCTTTTCGGCGAGCTTTACTGTGTCGCCCGCAATGTCTCGGCGGGCGGGATCTTTCTCGAACTGCGCGATCCGCTGCCACTCGGTGCGACCGTGCGCGTGTGCTTTCCGGTCCCCGATGGTTCGGGCGATGTGGTGGCCACCGGCGAGGTGAAGAACCACTACTTCATCAACTTCACCCAGGGCGGCGTTTGCAAGGCTGTCTCGGGGATGGCGGTGCGCTTCACTTCCTTTGAAAACGAGAGCCACCACGTCTTGCAGGATTGCCTGAGCCGCATGCGCGTCCTGCACTGACCGCGGCCGCGCTGATTTTCTGGCGGGCATCTTTCACTCTTCAGACGGCGACCGCACCACCACCGGTTCGTTCAGATCGACGGTGGCCCCCGGATCGATCGGAACCTCGACCTCGCGCGGACCGCTGGCGATGGGCAGCAGGCGCGATCCCACGCGCAGGCTCAGGTCGTAGCGGCCCGGCAGAACCCCAGTGACCACGAAGTGCCCGTCGCGATCAATCTCGCCCACCGCTTTGCGAGGCAGTGCCAGCGGCGAACGCCCCAGCAAGACGGCGCGCGCCTCTTGGTCCAACACCCGTCCGCCCTGCTGCGGTTTGACCGTCCCGCGCACGCGGGCCCCGCGATGGGACAGCTTGAGACGAATGTCCGCGCGCAGGTTGGCGTCCGTGATTTCGATCTTCTCAGGCGGATAAACCAGCATCTCGCCGTGGCGCGCCCACAGGTAATAGGTGCCGGTTTGAAAGCGATCCTGCGCGAACGTCCCCTGGCTGTCGGCGCTCCAGATGATCGGTGAGCCAGCGATTCCGCCCGACGACAGCAGCGCCACCACGGTGGCGTTCGGCTGGCCGTCGCCGTCGCTGTCCACCACCGACCCGCGAATCACCCCGGTGCGCGTCAGCTTGATGGTCACCCGGGTCGAGTTGGCCGGCGCCGGCGTCGCCGCCTTCAACGTCGCCGGCAGCCAGCCAAACTTTGATCCACGCAAGAAGTAACGCCGTCCCTTGAGACCGCCCAGCACGAAGTTGCCATCGTCCCCGGTCTGGGTGGCGTTGGTTTCGATCTGATCTTCCGGATTGCGAAGCGCGGCGATGGTGACGCCACCGACCGGCGCGCCGGCGTTGTCGATCACCCGCCCGCGGATCAGGTTCTCCGGTTCCAGGTGAAACACGCGGGTCACCGTGCCGGCCTTGTCCAGCTTCAGCTCGGCGACGTCGGTGGCCAAACCTGGCCGCGCAACGCTGACCGAATACGTCCAGGGTCCAGCGCGCAAGCGAAGACGAAAGGCGCCATCCTTGCCCGACGTCTCGTCCATGACCCGCGTTCCCTGCCACCAGACGCGAACGCGCGCCGCCTCGACCGGCTTTCCGGCTTCGTCCAGGATGCGACCCTGCACCAGCACCTCCGAACGGTCGGAGGTGTCGCGGCGGAACAGCTCGCGCCGAAATTCTTCCTCCGACGGCAGGAGGCAGCTGACGCCGCTGTGCCAGGGCGCTGCGCACTCGGGCATCAGCGAAGAACAAAAATCGACGCAGTTGCCCGGGTCCTTCGGATCGCACAGCAACGCCGGTGGACCGTCGGGGTCGACCAGCGCCGGCACGGTGGTGCGGCCTTCGCACCAGATGCATCCTTCCGGTCGCTCGACGCAGCGGACGTCGCCGGCTTCGCTGGGCGACGGCGGCGCGTTGGGCGCGGCCGACTTCCCGGGCGAGCGACGGCAGCCGCCGGCCGCCGCCAAGACGGCAACGCCCAGCGCGGCGAACAGCAGGCACCTCGTCGTTTCTCTGGAGGCCAAGGGCAAGTCCGTGTAGATCGGAGGGCCAAGTTATAGACCAGCGCGGTCACGGGTGATACTTGACGGACAGCAGGCAAACGCAGCGGCCGATTTTCGTGGTCCTGGAGGGTATCGACGGCTCCGGCACCACCACCCAGTTGCCGCGCCTGGTAGCCCATTTACAGTCGCGCGCGCGACACGCCCTTGCCACCCGCGAACCCAGTGGCGGCCCGGTGGGCATATTGCTGCGCCAGATCTTGACCGGACAGCACCGCGGCCCCGACGGTGCCACCGTCGACGGACGGGCCATGGCCCTGCTGTTCGCCGCCGATCGCCGCGATCACCTGGCGCGAGAGATCCAGCCGGCGCTGGCCGCCGGCACCGACGTCGTTTCTGATCGCTACCTGCTGTCGTCGCTGGCCTATCAGGCTGAAGAAGCCGAGCGCGACTGGGTGGCCGGCCTGGCCTGGCAGGTGCGACGTCCCGACCTGACGCTGCTGCTGGACGTGCCGGTCGCCATCGCCGCCGCCCGCCGCCGCGCCGCCGGTCGTCCGGTCGAACGTTACGACGCCGATCCGGTGCAAGAGCGCGTGGCCGCCAATTACCGCCGGCTGGCTGCTGCCGATCCGGCGGGCGTGGTGGTGCTAGACGGCGCCGCCGCGATTGACGACGTGACGGCTTCGGCGGTGGCGGCCGTCGACGCCTTGCTGGACGCGACCGCCAGGTTGCCGTGACAACGAGGAGAGGCGTGAGGCATTTGAAAAGACCGGGCCGCGCAGAGGGACTGATCGTGTATGCCGTGGTGGCCTGCGGCGCTATGTTCGGCTGCGCCGAGAGCCCCGCGCCGGCGCCGGTATCGCAAGCCACGCCGGGCGCGTTGGCGACGGTGGAAACGGCGCCGTCGATCTCTCACCAAACCGAATCGGCGGAACCAGCGGCGTTGCCGCGCGCGTCGGTGGCCAGCTGCGAAGCGCGCCGCGGAACCGACGGTCTACGCCGGACAGCGGTGCTGCGAACGCTGGATGGCGGCCTCGGCCACTGGCTGCAGAACGTGGACGTTGACCCGAAGCTGGATCACGGCCGTTTCCGCGGCTGGATCATCCGCACCTTGCCGGCCGAGGACGCTTGCTATGCCGATCTCGATCTGCGCGCCGGCGACGTCATCACCCGCGTCAACGGCCGCCCGGTCGAGCGCCCCGAAGAAGCCAGCGACGTGTGGGACGGGCTGCGCACGTCATCGGCGCTGGTCATTGATTTCACGCGCGCCGGTCAGGCGCACACGTTGCGTTTCAAGATCGTCGATGCGCCCTGACGACGGCAAAGGCGGCGGTCCTCTGCTGCGCGTTACCGCCACCCACCTGCTGGTCGGCGTCTCCGCCGCGCGCGCCGGCGACGCGGTGGCCATCGTCGACGGTGGCCCGGACCAACGGCGGGTGTTCGTCCCCTCGCCTTTGCCGTGCGGCGAGTGTCCCTATTGCCGGCGCGCTCTGACGTCGGCCTGTCCGCATCAGCGAACGCCAATCACCCTCTCACACCACAGCGCCGTCGACGTCCCGGATCGTTTCCTCACTGAACTTGGCGAACCGGCCTGGGTGGATCTGCGCTCCGAGGTGGTGGCCGGCGCGGGGTTGGTGGCGGAGATCCTGGACGCCACCGCGCGCAGCGGGTTGGGCCCCGGCGACACCGCCATCTGGATCGGCGACGAGCCGTGGGTCTCGCTGGGCGCCACCTTCAGCGCGCGGCGCAGCTGCCGAACCTTCACCATCGGCGCCGTTGGTTCCAACGCGGGCAACGAATCCGCCATTGGCGAGCCGATCCTCACGCTGGCTCCAAAGGCAGATCCGCACGACTGGCAAGCCACCATCGCCGCCGCCGAGGCGGCCAGCGGCGCCGGCCACGGTCGTCCCGAGCGCCGCATCTTCGTCTACGGCAGGGCACCGGCCTGGGCCACGATGGCCTTGAGCCTGGCCGCGCCAGGCGCGACACTGGCCTTCCGTCGTGGCCTGCCCGATCAACTGGCGGGTTTCGATCGTCTGGTCGCCGCACGGGTCCTCATCGGAGGTGGCTACCACCCGGATCTCATCCCCGAAGCGCTGGCGGTACTGGCGCGCGGCGAGTTGGACATCTCGCAAGCGATTCGGCCGATTGCCGCGACAGATCGAGACAACGCTTTAACCTTGCCGGGCCCGACGACGGACCGCCGATTTTCTCTGGTCAGCCTGGCCTGATCGGGCCTGGCTCTGGCGCGAGCGCGCCGCTCAGTGTTTTTTCTTGGCGGGCGCGGCGGCTTTTTTCTTGGCGGCCGCTTTCTTGTGACCGCCAGCCGTGGCGTGCGGCTTGGCAGCGGCTTCTTTGGGTGGCTCGGCGGCGGGCGCGGCCGGCTCGGCAGCGGGAGGCGGCGTTGCCGCAGGCGCTGCAGCGGCGGGCGCGGGCGGCTGCGCCGGCTCGGCGGCGGGCGCCGCAGCGGTGGGAGCCGGCGCGGCCGGGGGCGGCTCGCCTTTGCCCTTGAAAACGAGGATCAGCACGACGATCAACGCGACCACCGCGGCCGCGGCACCGACGATGATCGTGGTGCGCTTGCCGCTGCCGATCTCATCGAGCATTTCGTTGTCGCTCATGCGCGTGCCAGGAACCGACGACGCCACCGCGGGCAACGCCGTCGAGGTGGCCCCGCTGCGCAGGGAGAACTTCTTACGATCCTCGACGGTCAGCGACCCGTCGTCGACATAGCGATCTTCCAGCGGCCGGGCGTCTTCGACGGGGACTTCGCCTTCGCCAGCCGCGGGCGTGGCGGAGCGGCCCTTTTGCGCGGCAACGACCTTGGCCTTGGCGTCGGCGACCATCTGGTCGACGTCGCCCTTCTTGAACCACAGCGTCTCGCGAAAGTTCGGGTTACCGGGGCCGCCGCCCTTGCCGCCGGCCACAGCCTTGTCGACGCCACCCGCTGGCGTTGCGCCTTTGGCAGCCGGGGGCGGGGTCGCCGCGGGCATGGCCACCATGGTGGCGGAGATCGCCGCGCCGTGACCGCGTCGTCCGGTCGACGTGGTTTCGGGAGCAGCGGCGGGACTTTCAACGGGCGCCGCCGCGGCGGCCGGCGCTGCCGCTGGCTCAGATTGCGCGGGCGCAGCCTCGGCAGCGTTGGCCGCGCCACCAGCGGCGGGTACCGGATGAGCACTGGCGCCGTTCGAGGCGTGCGCCTCGGCACGCGCGGCGGCCGCCTCGGCCACCAGCTTTTGAATCTCCGGCGCGCCGCCGGCGAACATCATCGTTCGGGCAAAGTTGTTCCCGCCCTGGCCGGTCCCCACGCTCACGCCGCCGGTTGATCCGGGCGTGGCTCCGGGAGGCGGCGGCGACAGCGCGGCCACGTCGTTCAGAAACTGCCGCAAGGTCAGTGGCCGCCGGCTGGAGTTTCGTTCCAGGGCCTTGCCTACCAGGCGGTCGACGTCCGCCGACAGACCCGGGTTGCGGCGGCTGGGTGGAACCAATTCGTCGTGCAGCACGCTGTGCAGCACCGCTTGCTCGTCGGGCCCGGTGAAGGGCGGCTCGCCGGTGAGCATCAACATCAGGATGGCGCCCAGGTTGTACGTGTTCGAACGTTGATCGACCAGCTTGCCTTCCGCTTGCTCGGGCGACACGTAATCGGCCACGCCGAAGACCGTCTCGGACAGCGGGCGCGGCGTCGGAAAATTGATCACTTTGATGTCGTCGTTGGCGCCAACCAGGATGTTCTTGGCCGCCAGGTCGTGGTGGATGACACCGACCTTCTGACCTTCCAACAGCGCCTCGCCGATCTGCGCGCTGATCTTCTTGGCACGTTCCAGCGCCAACGGGCCGCCTTGCCGGACCACCTGATCCAGGGGCGTGGCCGTCAGCAGCTCGCTGACCACGAAGACGCGGCCGTCAGCGTTCTTGCCGAAGTCCAGCACGCGGGCGATGTGCTGGTTCTGGGCCCGGGTCAGCTGCTTGAGCTCCCGCAGGGCACGTTCAACCGATGTCGGCGTGGGCAGGACGCCGGCGGCCACCAGCTTGTACGCCACCTCGCCGCCGGTCTGCGAATCAGTCGCCTTCCAAACTTCGCCGCCGCGGGTGCCACCGATACGGGTTTGCCTCTGGTATCGCTCCGGCGGTGCTTCTTCGGGGGCGGCCACCAATCGGCGCGGGCCTTCGGCGGTGGCGCAGGATTCCTGCGGGCAAAAATTTCCGTCGTCAGGGTACTTGGTTTGGCAGTTCGGGCAGACTTTCATCCAGCTCCTGGCCAGTCATGACTGAAACAGCTGTGTGACGACTCGCTTGTCGTTGCGCGATGTTAGTCGATGTTAGCCAAATTTGCCCGCATAGAGTGAAGTGCGGGGGGACGGGCTGGGAATTCGGAGCGAAGGGACCTGTCGGCCCCAAACCTTCAAGCAGGCTTGCCCGGTTCGCCCAAACCGGCGAAAAGCTTCGCTGCGGGGACGGTCGAGCGCTTGCTGTCAATCGCCTTACGCTTTTTGCCCAGGTTCGAGTGCATGCGGCTGCGCCGCTTCCAAGTCTTGCGGGTGTTAGAGGCCATGGCGGGCCGCTTTTTAGCAGGGCTGCGAGGCCACGTCAAACCCGTGTCGCCGTCACCACCCCAGGGATTCCCTGAATGCTGCGCAAAACCGTTTTCAGTTGGTCCAGATGGCCGACCGCGACCTGGAAGGTGTTCACGCCGCGACCGTCCTCGGTGGTGCGGCATTTTGCCTGCGAGATGTTGACCCCGTGTTCGGTGAAAGACTTCGAGATCGAGGCCAGCAAGCCGGGACGATCCTCGCACGTCACCTGGATGGCCACCGGGCGCAGCGTCTTGGAATCGTCGTCCCACGAGACGTCAACCCGCCGCACCGGATCCAGATCCAGCGCCTTGCTGCAGTCGCGGGTGTGAATGGCCACGCCCTGGCCGCGGCTGATGAAACCGATGATCGAATCGCCGGGCACCGGGCTGCAGCACTTGGCGAACTTGACCAGGATGTCCGCCTCGCCCTGCACCTTGATGCCGGCGATGGATCTTTTGGCGGTGACCGGGCGGCGGATGGCCTGCGGCGTCGTCTCGGGCGCGGGCGTGCCGTCGTCATCGGCACTTGGTTTTCGGTCGGGCAGGATGGCGTGCGCGGCTTGCTCGACGGTCAGCTTGCCGTAGCCGACGGCGACCAGCAGATCTTCGGCGGTGCCGATGCGCAGGCGTTCGGCGGCGGCGTCGATCAGTCCCTCGCGCTCGACGGCGGCCAGCGACGAATCCAGCTTGCGCAGCTCGCGGGTCAAAAGATCGCGGCCCATCACCCGGCTGCGATCGCGCTGCTCCAGCCGAATGAAATAGCGAATCTTGGTCTTGGCCCGGCTGGTGACGACGAACTTCAGCCAGTCCTTCGACGGTTTCTGGTTCGTCGAGGTGAGGATCTCGACGGTGTCGCCGTTCTTCAGCGCATAGCGCAGCGGCACGATGAGGCCGTTGACCCGCGCCCCCGAGCAGTGCTCGCCCACCTTCGAGTGGATGGCGTACGCCAGATCGATGGGCGTCGAACCTTTGGGCAGCGCCTTGACGTCCCCCTTCGGCGTGAAGACGAAGACTTCGTCTTGAAAGAGATCGATCTTCACGCTCTCGATGAACTCGGTCGGGTCTTTCAGATCGCGCTGCCACTCCATCAACTGGCGCAGCCAGGCGAAGGCCTTGTTGTCGTCGTCACCCAGCGGCTTGCGTTCCTTGTATTTCCAGTGGGCGGCGATGCCCTGTTCGGCGATCCGGTGCATCTCCTGGGTGCGGATCTGCACTTCCATCCGCTCCGACCGGGGGCCGATCACCGTGGTGTGCAGCGACTGGTAGAGGTTCGGCTTCGGCAGCGCGATGAAGTCCTTGAAGCGTCCGGGGATCGGCGTCCAGCTGGAATGCACCACACCCAGCACGGCGTAACAGTCGCGCACCGATTCGGTGATCACCCGGAAGGCGATCACGTCGTAGATCTGCTCGAGGTCGCGGCCGGTCTTTTTCATCTTCTGGAAGATCGACCACAGGTGCTTGGCTCGCCCCGACACCTGGGCGTTGATCTCCGCCTCACCGAGGGCGCCCTGCAGCTTGCTGCAGACCTCGTCGATGTACTTCTGGCGCGCCGTCGCCGTCTCGGCCATCCGCCCGACCAGCTGCTTGTGGTCCTCGGTCTCGAGGTAAGCGAAACAAAGATCTTCCAGCTCCAGCTTCATCCACTGGATGCCCAGGCGGTTGGCCAAGGGCGCGTAGATCTCGCGCGTCTCGCGGGCGATGCGCTCTTGCTTGTCGCGCGGCATGAACTGCAGCGTGCGCATGTTGTCGACGCGATCGGCGAGCTTGATCAGGATGACGCGGATGTCCCGCGCCATCGCCAGCAACATCTTGCGGAAGTTCTCCGCCTGGCGCTCTTCGCGGGTGGTCCAGGGGATCTGGCCCAGCTTGGTCACACCCTCGACCAGGAACTGGATCTCCGTGCCGAACAGGTGGCCGATGTCTTCCGCCGTTGCGCTGGTGTCCTCCACGCAGTCGTGCAAAAGCCCGGCGCAGATCGACGGCACGTCCAGCCGCAGATCCGAAATGATGCGCGCCACGCCCACCGGGTGCACCACGTAGGGATCGCCCGAGCGGCGTTTCTGCCCGGCGTGGCGCTCGGCGGCGAAGGCGAAGCAGCGCTGGATAAGCCCCAGGTCGGCGGCCGGATCGTAGCCAGAGACGGAGGTGCAGATTTCTTGAACGTTGGTCATTGCGTGGGCGGCGGCAGTCCTTCCGTTTCCGCTTCCTCGGCCAGGCGCGCCTCGGTAAGCAGCGCCTGACCCAGGTGTCCGCTGCGCGAACGGGCGCAGCGAGCCGCAACATATATGGATGACAACTCCTTCAGCGCGGTTTCAAGGTTGTCATTGACCACCAGGTAGTCGTATTCGCCGTAGTGCTCCAGCTCGCGCTTGGCCATGGCCAGGCGGCGTTCGATGGCCTCGTGCGAATCGGTGGCCCGGCGGCGCAGGCGGCGTTCCAGTTCGGCCATCGACGGCGGCAGGATGAACACCAGCACGCTCTCTTCCGGCCACTGCTGGCGAATCTGCGCGCCGCCCTGATAGTCGATGTCGAAGAGATAGTCTTTGCCGTCGTCGAGGGCGCGGTTCACGGTGTGGACCGCGGTGCCGTATCGTTTGCCGTGCACCATCGCCCACTCGGCGAATTCCTTGCGGCCGATCATCTCGGTGAACTCGTCGTCCGTAACAAATTTGTAATCGACGCCGTCGCGTTCGCCCGGCCGCGGCGCTCGGGTGGTGTACGAGACCGAGAACTCCAGCCGTTCCGACTGCGCCACCGCCCGAGCCAAAGTGGTCTTGCCCGCGCCCGACGGTGAAGAGATGACCAAAAGAATGCCGCGCCTGTGCCCTGACTCCGCCTCTGTCATTGTCCCTATTTTGCCTTATTCGGCGCCGGCCGTCGCGCCGGGGACGGTCTTGGTTGCCGGCTATTCGATGTTCTGTGCCTGCTCGCGCAGCTTCTCAAGCTCGACCTTGCCGTCGATGACCAGGGCGGCCACGCCGGCGTCCTGCGCTTTGGAGCCGACGGTGTTGAGCTCGCGGCCCACTTCCTGAATGACGAAGTCCAGCTTGCGGCCAACGGCGCCGTCGGCGCGACAGATGTCGCCCAGGTGCGAAAGGTGCGTGCGCAGGCGGACCAGCTCTTCGGTGACGTCGAGGCGCTCGGCCAAAAGAGCGATCTCCTGGGCCAGCCGTCCTTCGTCGATGCCTGCCTGGCCGCGAACCGTGGCCAGCCGTTCGGTCAATCGCTGGGCGAATCGTCCGGGCAGCGCCGCCGCCTCCGACTGCAACCGGGCGACAATTGTTTCCAAGGTTTTGATTCGACCTTGAATGTCTTCGGCGAGAGATTGTCCCTCGCGCTGGCGGGTCTGCCGCAGCTCTGTCAACGCTGCGGTCACCGCCGGGCGCAGCGCCTCCCAGAGCGCTTCGCCGCCCAGACCTGCGCTGCGCGTGGCGCCCATGAAGGCCACGATGGTCTCCAGATTGATAGCGGCGGTGATGTTCAGGTCGTCGCGCAAGCGTTGCAGCTGGCGATACGTCGTCTTGGCGCGGACGGCGTCGATGCCGTCGCTGGTGGGTGTGTTGTCGTCGCGCAGATGCACGGTGACAGCCCCGCGTTCGACGGCGGCGCGCACGGCGCGCGCGATCTCCGCGTCGCAGGTGGCGTCGGGCTCGCGGGCGCGGATCTTGAGGTCCAGGCCGCGGTGATTGACCGACCGGATCTCGACGTGGAAGCGCCGCTCCCCCACTTCGGCGGTGCCGCGACCGAAGCCCGTCATGCTCAGCACGCGGTGTTGTCCTGCACAGGGTGGCGGCGATTCAATCGATGAGCGATCACGCCTTGTTTCTATACCACTCGACGGTGCGGCGCAGCCCTTCGGCGAACGAGACCGCCGCGGTGTACCCAAGTCGGCTGCGCGCGGCCGAGATGTCGGCCAGCGAATGCTTGATGTCGCCGGCCCGCTCGGCCTCGTGGCGGGCGTCCAGTTTTTTACCCAGTACGCTGCCGATCTGCGCCACCACCTGGTTCAGATCCGTGGCCACGCCGCACGCAACGTTGAAGACGCTGCCCGAGACCAAAGCGGCGCTGGCCGACGCCGCTTTGAAGTTCGCCTCAATGATGTTGTCGATGAAACAAAAATCGCGCGATTGCGTGCCGTCACCGAAGATGCGCGGCGTCTGTCCGCCCAGCGCCATGGTGATGAACTTCGGGATCACCGCCGCGTACTCCGACGCTGGATCCTGGCGCGGGCCGAAGACGTTGAAATAGCGCAAGGCCACCGTCTCCAGACCGTAGGCCTTGGCGTAGACGTGACAGTACTGCTCGCCCGCCAGCTTCGAAGCGCCGTACGGCGAGATGGGCACGGGCGGCATGGTTTCGAGCTTTGGCTGCGTGGGTTCGTCGCCGTACGCCGCTGACGACGCCGCGTAGACCACCCGCCTTACACCGGCTTTTTTCGCGCGATCGAGCACCTTCAGCGTGCCGGTGGCGTTGGCTTCGTGATTCTCCAGCGGTTCGGCCATTGACTTCGGCACCGACGGGATCGCCGCTTCGTGAAAGACCACCTCGACGCCGCCCAGCGCGCGCGTCAGCGCCGCGTCGTCCAGGATATCGCCGACGATGAGTTCCACCTTGTCGGCAAAGTCGGCGACGTTCTCGCGCTTGCCCGACGAAAAATTGTCCAGGATGCGCACCTGATCGCCGCGTGCCAGCAGCGCCCGCGCCAGCGACGAGCCGATGAAGCCCGCGCCTCCCGTGATGAGATAGTGCGCCACGTTTACTTCTGCCTGGCCAGCGCTGCCAGGCGGCTGATCCGGCGCGCCAGCGCGGCGTCCCTGAGCTCGGGCTTCGGCGTGGTGTCTGGCATCACGCTGACCATCAACATCGGTGGCGGCGCGACGGCCGCGGTCACCGTTGAAGCGGCCAGCGTGCGCACCGCCAGCCACGAACCAACCACCGCCACCGGCAGCACCCACAAAAGTCGAGCCTTGAGCATTACTGACATTGGAACACTTTATCCTACCTGCGAGCCGAGGCAAAAAAACAGGCCGAAAAATCCACTACCGCAGCGGCAGTCCCGCGACGCCCGCGCCGGCGGGCACTGGCAGCGTGATGATCTTTTGCCGACCGATCTCGACCTGCACGGAGGGTGGCTCACCGGCGCGGCGCCCGTCGCGTGCGCGCAGCGGGCACGCGCCGGCCAGCGATACCTGATGCGTGCCAGTGACGCCGTCTGCGGTGAGAATGAACGCGTCGCTCGGCTGGGTGCGCCCTCCTGCTTTCCGGTGCTGCGAAGGTCCGGGCAGCAGCCCGTCGCTGTCGGCGCGAACCACGAAATTTCCGCTGCTGCGATCGCCGGCGATCTGCAGCGAGAAGGCCCCGCCTGCCGTGCCCTGCCCTTCGACGCGCGTGACGTCGCCGGCGATGGCGATCGGTTCGGCGCTGACCATCGTCGTCAGATCCAGCCGCCGCAGCGACAGGCCGCGCAGAGCGGCCGCTTGATCGGGGGCGCCGGGCCGCACCAGCTTGTCGGCGGTGAAATAGAGAACGTGCCGTTGATCGGGCGACACCAACATTCCCAGCACGCGGCCATCATCCGCGGTCAACTGGCGATAGCGGTCGGTTGTCGGCGACCAGGCGAAGATCTCCTGATGCGGACCCAGGACGAAGACACCGGCGTCGGTGGGGGGAATGCGCAGCGCTGGGCGCAGGCGCGCGACAAAGATGAGATCGTCGGCCAGGCCGGCGCTCCAGCGCTGCGCGCTTTTGGCCAGCGCGGCGTGCACGGTGGCCATCTCGGGCCGCACCTTCAAGGCGCCCATGTCCGCCGCCTCGCTGATCTCTCGCGCCCAAGGCACATAGGCTGTGTCCAGCAGGCGCGCCGCTTCGGCCGCTGCCTCGGCGAAGCGATCCTGGCGGACGAATGAACACGCGATGTTCAGGCGCGGCGCCAAAAAATCGGGGTCGGCGGCCAGCGCGTCGCCGTACAGCTTGCGCGCGTCGTCCCACTGTCCGCGGCGATAAAACGTCTTGGCGTCGGCGTTCAAGGCCGTCGCCTTGGGATCGGGCGAGCGAAACGGATTCACGAGGCCCGCCCCTGCCGTCGGCGTGGCTGGAAAACAATCCGCTACTGCGGCCGAATCCGCGGACAAAGACAAGGCTCCGACAGCGAACATCAGCGGCGCGCTGACGACCCGCGCCCAGCGAACCGCCACGTCAGGGCTCCAGCCACACGCGGCGAAAGTCCAGGCGATCACCGACGGCAGCCAGACCGTGCACGCGCCGGGACACCAGCAGCGGCACATCGTGACGGTAAAGAAAGATCACAGGCTGATCCGCGGCCAGCAGCGCCGCGATCTGCGTCAACACCGGCCGCCGCGCCTCCGGGCCGCCGGCGCGGTGAAGAGCATCCAGCAGACCGTCCAGCGCCGTCGAACGATAGCCGCCGAAATTGAACGCCCCGCCGGCGCCGAACAGCGGCACCGGATCTTCGTCGTCGCGTCCGTCCCACATCATCGGCGCCAGATCGAACTCGCCCCGTTTCAGCCGCGCCAGGATGGTCGGCCCGTCGACCGTCACCACGTCGATCAAAATGCCGGCCTTGCGCGCCTCCAGGGCGAAGGCCCGCGCCTCCAGAGCAAGGGCGCGCGCGCCGGCGGTCTGCAGCAGCGTCAGTCGGATGGGCTGCTGATTCTGATCGCGAACGCCGTCGGCGTCGCTGTCGCGGTAACCGGCTTCGCTCAGCAGCGCCACCGCGCGCGCCCGATCGAACGGCAGGGGCGCCGGCGACCCGACCGACGCGCCGAACGTCGGGCCGCCGATGGGCCGCACCAAATCGCGATGCAGTTCTTGGGCGAACCGCTGGCGATCCCAGAGCATCGCCAGGCCGCGCCGAAACCGAGCATCGCCGAGGGGAAAATGCCGGTGATTGGCCACCAAGAACGAATAGCGATCGGGCGTTGCCTTGTACAACGTCGTCGCGTCGTGCAACGTCGACGGGTCGACCTGATCGGGATAGTGCACGTCCAGCACGCGCGGCAGAACGTCCAGGTCGCCGCGCCGGGTGCGGTTCAGGGCGCGGACGGCGTCGGTGTCGATCTCGAAGACGATCTCGTCGGGGGCGCCGGGTGTGTCCCAGGTGTCGGTTGCCCGCGCAAGACGGATCCGTTTGCCGCGCTCCCAGGCGACGAAACGGTACGGCCCGGTGCCGATCGGCTGGCGGGCGATCGGCGTGGCGTCGGGTCGCACGTCGCGAATCAGGTGGCTGGGCAGGATCGGCACGTCGCACAGCGCGCGCAGCGCTAGATCCGACGGACGCTTCAGGTTCAGGCGCACGATGCGCTCGGCGGCGATCTCGACGGTGGCGATGTCGCCCAGGTCGGCGCGCAGCAGCGGCATCGACAGGCCGTTGCGCAGCAGCGGCTCAAGCGAGGCCTGCACGTCCAGCACGCCAAAGCCGTGGTGATCGTGCCAGCGCACGCCGGCGCGCAGGTGGAGCGTGATGCGCAGCCCGTCGCTGGACGTCTCCCAGCTTTCCGCCAGGCCCGGCAGGTACGCCCCGCCCTCGCAACGAATCAGCGTCTGGTAGACCAGGCCGCTCACCACCAGCAACGCCGCCGGGTCGGGATCGTTCAGCGGGTGCAAGTGCGGCGGTTCGGCGTCGAGGTGAACACGCAGCGTGCCGCCGGCGTGTCCGGCGGGCGGCAGCGGCACCAATTCGGGCGGCGGCAGCGACGCAGCTTCCAAGGGCGGCTTGGCAGCGAATGTCTTTTCCAGGCCGGCCGCTGATTTTACCGCTTGGCCGTCCGGATTCTTCGCCGGGCGCCGCGGTTTTGAGCGACAGCCTGCTCCCGCCACCGCCAGCGCCACCAGCAGGGTCAGCGCGCCGCAACGGGCGCCGCCGGCGCGCACACTCCACCGCCAGGCTTGCCGGTCCAAAATGCCCGTGTTATTCAGGACGTTCCCACACTTTTGGGAGGAGAGGTTTCATGATGCGACTTCCGTCCGTATATCACTTGACGGTGCCCCTGGCATTGGCGCTGCTTGGGCCTCTCAGCGCGGGCGTGGCCCTGGGCCAGGGAACGGAGCTGCCGCCGGTGAAAGTTGATCTGCCTCCCCCACCCAACTTCAACGTGCAGACCGCGCCGGAACAATATCCCAGCGGCGAGCTTTCGATCTTCGGCCTGCGCAAGCACATGAGCAAGTACCTGGACAAGGATGTCCAGGTTAAGGCGTACATGCTGGAGGTCTATGAATGCCCGGCCGAGTTGCGCAAATGCAACGACGAGCTGGCGGCCAAATCGAAGAAGGAAAAGCGCAAAGAGGGCAAGTCCGGCGCCCCGCCGAAGGCCGCTGCGCAAGCCGCCGCCGATCAGTTGAAGAACGGTTGCCGCCCTTGCGATCAGCCGCATTTTTTCCTCGGCGACACACCGACCACCAAACTGGACCACGGCTTGTTGGTCGCTGACTACCCGGTGAAAGACTGGAAGACCGGCAAGCCGAAGCCGCTGGTGGCCAAGGCCGGCGACCCGTACGTCATCACCGGAACGTTCGCCATCAACTCGATGGCCGGGTTCGCGGCGTCGGACGGCCTTATCATTCACAAGAAGCTTCAGGACGGCGCCGGCAAAGTCGTCACCGAAGGCAACTCGATCCTTCCGCCCGAAGCGCAGGACATCAAGCTGGAAGGCAAGGCCGCCGAAAAAGTTGGCGGCGCCCGTATCGACGCCGAAGGCGGCACGGGCAAAAAGAAGAAATGAATCAGCCGTCGGTCGTTCGAGCCGAGACGTTAGCGGCAACGTCTTTCATTTAAATTAAGGACGAGCCCGCTAACCTGTGGCAGGTTCCGTGCCCGCGCGTCCGCGGAGCGCCAAGCAAGCGGCCGTTGCCGGTGTTTCGAGCGGTAGCCTTCACGCCGCGCGGTGGCCGTTCGCACGCGCCAAAGCCCCTGGCTGTCGGAGCGTCGCGCCTGTTTCGCGCGGGCTCGAACGTTACGGCTCGAACCTCGCTCACGCCCGCGCGATTGCGCTCCGCGGACGCGCGGGCACGGAACCTCCACAGGTTAGCAAGCTCGTCCTCAAGTGAACGGCAGTGTGGTTAGTCAGCGGTTGGTAATGATCAATGCGGCGCCCAGGCCGGCGGCGACGATGGCGGCGACGCCGGCGACAATCCAGGGGACGACCACGGTCTTTTCGGGGCGGGCGCGGCACATCTTGTCGAGGTCTTCGTTCGAGACCGTCAGCGGGCCGTTGGGATCGGGCGGCTTGGGGGCCAGCGGCTGGCGAACCTGGGCGGGATTGAGTTCGGGCGATTCGTCAGTCGATTGTTCGGCCAGGCCTTCGTCGACAATCTTGATGTATTCGGCGGCCTCGGCGCGCTGGCGCGGAGATTCGGTCTCCTGCTGCAGGAACATCTCGTAATAGCGTTTGGCCTTCTTCAGATCACCGGCGCGGCGATAGCTGTGGCCGATGTTCATCAGGAAACCCGTGCGCGGCAGGACGGCGTAACCGGATTCGAACTCGTGGGCGGCTTCGCGAAACTTGCCGTCGTCAAAGAGCTTTGTGCCGCGGCGAAATCGGCGCCGCGCCTCCGCGTCGGCTTCGTCGTCGGTGGCGGCGTTGGCTCGGCCGGCCAGCGCGCCGAGAATCAGCGGCAGGGCCAGCACGGCGAAGATAGAAAACGATCGCTTCGTCGAAACAGCGGCGGTCATTCGAGTCCCCGATCGCGCAAAGAGCCGTCGTCCTCCCCGCGCAGGTGCCCTGCTTCGTGCAGGAGCGTGCGGGTGATTGCCTGATCCAGTTCGGCCGCGTCGCGCACGGTGCGCAGCAGGTTGCGCCGGTACAGCACCACGGCCCGCTCGGGCACGGCGCAGTTGACGCTGTTGTGATCCGCCGGTTCGTCCTGGCCGCCCGACACCGGCGCCCGGCGGCTCTTGCCGGCGCGGACCGCTTGCGCCGAGCGCGGTTCTTCCTCGGACCAGCCAAGCGGCAGGCCGCGGAACAGACCCAGAATCGTCGGTGACAACGGCGGCCGCTCGGCGACCAGATCTTCCATCAGCGGGATCTCCGCCGCCTGGACCTGAATCTGCGCCAGGTCGGCCTGCACGTCCGCGGGCAACGCCGCCACCGCCTTGCGCACGCGATCAGCGAAGTCGGCGGACGAGATATCCGGCGGCAACGGGAAGGCCTTCGGATCTTGGGCGTGTGCCTCGGTGAGGCGCCGGTTGGCCTGATCGTCATTCCCCAGGCGCTCGGCGATGAGGCCCAGATGATAAAGCGCGTGGCTGTGCTCGGGCGTGGAATCCAGCACCTTCTCGAACGTGCGCTGGGCTTCGGAGAAACGACAAAGCTCGAACAGGGCCACGCCGCGTTCGTACTGCGCGGGCGCCAGCTTGGGTGTCGCCGCCAGCGCGGCGTCGATGCGCCGCAGGGCCTCCGACGCTCGCCCGAGATCGATCAGCGCCTGTCCTTCGAGCAAGGCCAGCCGCGCCGCCCGTTCTGGATCGTTGTGGCCGACGTGTCGACTGCCGCGGCGAGCATATTCAAGGCCGATGGCCGAACGATCCGCCGACGGTGGAAGCTGGTTGATGTTCAGATCCGCGGCCGCTTCCAGCGTCTCCGGATCCATTGGATTGAGGGCCAGGGCCAGCGCCATGGCATCGCGGGCGTCGTCCAGGCGATCCAGGTGCATCAGAGCCACCGCGCGGTTGTGGTGCGCCTCGACCGAGCGCGGAGCCTGGCGGGCGGCCTCCTCGGCGCAGGCCAGCGCGCCGTCAAAATCCGAGGCATCGAACAGCTCGCCGGCCCGGTCCAGAAGTTCGCCGACAGGGGCGTCCAGCCAGGAGGGACGATCGGGAAAACAGCGGTGCAGCGGGCGCGGGTCGGGATCCTTGGCCGCGGTCGAATCCGAACCATTGTCGTTGCCAGCCTGGGCACCGATCGCAGTCGCGCCGCCGGCGTTCACCTTCGACCCCGCGCCAGCAGGCGCTTCCAGCGGGCGATCCGCCACGCGGCGGCAGCCTGAACCCAGCGACAGCATCCCGAGGACCGAGCACAGCGTCAGGAGGGAAACGCGGCGTCGCATGGAAACAGATCATCATACTCACAAAAGACCGCGGACTATGAACTTTCGTCTCTCAGCCGCCGTGGGCGTCGGCCCAGGTGGGACCAGCGCCAACGTCGACCACCAGCGGAACTTTCAGGGGGTAGATGGTCTCCATGACACCCTTGATCCAATCCTTGAAGGAATCCAGGCGGCCATCCGGAACCTCGAAGACAAGCTCGTCGTGCACGGTCAGCAGCAGCCCGGCGTCCGCGGCCGGCGACCCCTGGATAGCGGCGGCGGCCTCGACTTTGATCATCGCCAGCTTCAAAAGATCGGCGGCGGAGCCTTGGATGGGGGTGTTGCGGGCGATGCGTTCGGCGTAGGCGCGATCCTGCTGGCGGGTGGCGCGGATCTCCGGCAGCGGGCGGCGGCGGCCAAGCAGCGTTCCTGACTCGCCCGAGGCACGCGCCTCGGCGATGGCTCGCTCCATGTACGCCCGCACGCCAGCATAGCGCTGAAAGTAACTGTCGATGTACGTGCGGGCCTGAGCGCGGGGGATGCGCAGCACCTGCGCGAGGCCGAAGTCGCTTTGCCCGAATACCAACCCGAAATTGATGGCCTTGGCGATGCGCCGGTGTTCGGAGGTGACCGAGGCCGGCGGGATCTGAAAAACCTCGGCCGCCGTGCGCAGGTGAATGTCCTGGCCAGACCGAAAGGCGTCCAGGAAGGCCGGGTCTTCGGAGTAATGCGCGAGAATTCTCAGCTCGATTTGCGAATAGTCCGCCGACACCAGCACGTGCCCTGGTTTGGCCACGAAGGCGCGTCGGATGCGCCGGCCCACCTCCGAACGGATAGGAATATTTTGTAAATTGGGATCGCTCGATGAAAGACGCCCGGTGGCGGCCACGGCCTGGTTGAACGAGGTGTGCAGCCGCCCGGTCAACGGATTGACCAGCGCCGGCAGCGCATCGATGTACGTGCCCTTCAGCTTGGCCAGCATCCGATACTCGACGATCTTCGCCGGCACCGGGTGCAACGCCGCCAGCTCTTCCAGGGTGTCGGCGTCGGTCGAGGCGCCGGTCTTGGTCTTGCGTACCACCGGCAGGCCCAGGCGACCGAACAGCACGTCGGCGAGCTGCTTGTTCGAGTTGATGTTGAACGGCGCGCCGGCGATGTCGTGAATCTCTTTTTCCAGCGCCAGCAGCGATCCGCTGACTTCGTTGCCCAGGCCGCGCAGATATTCGACGTCCAGACGAATGCCGCGGCATTCGATGGTGGCCAGGGCGTGCGACAGCGGCAGCTCCATGGTGGCGTAAAGCTGGTCCAGGTGCGCGCTGGCCAGCTGGTGGCTTTGCGGTGCAGCCAAGGCCAGCGCGGCGGCGGCTTCCGCGCCCAGCTGGCGCGCGGCTTCCTCGACGGGCACGTCACTGCCCTGGCGGGCGTTGCGGCCGGTGCCCATCCACGTCGGCCGCGAGGTGACGTCGACGATGCCTTCGCCGGTGGCGATGACGTCCAGGTCGTAGCGCGTGCGCGAAGCGTCCAGCAGATAGGCGGCGATCATCGCGTCGGACGACTGGCCGCCCAGCGCCAGGCCCCGCCGCTGCAGCAGCACTTCGACGGTCTTGAGGTCGTGACCGTGTTTCTTCAGCGACGGATCCGCCAGCGCGGCGGCCAGGACAGCCAGGGCGTCCGCTTCGGGCAGCATGGCCGGCGCGCCCAGATAGCGATGGCACAGCGGCAAATAGGCGCGCGCTCCGCCGGGCAAGGCCAAGGCCAGACCCACCAGATCGGCGTTCACCGGCGACGGCCCGTCGTACAGCGCCGCCAGGCCCACCGCGCCGGCGGCGACCAGCTGCGCCGCCAGTTCGGCCAGCGCTGGACGCTCGAGAATCAATCGCGCCGGCTGCGCGGGGATGGCCGGAACCGGCGGCGTCACGGCGGGCGGCGGCGGTGGGAGCGCTGTCACGGAAGCCGTTTCGGCGTCGGGCGCCGCTGCCGCCACCGGCAACGAAGCCTGCGCTTGCGGCCGAGCGCTGAAGATCAACGTCTGGGTCTGAGCGCCGCCGGTGTTCAGAGAATCCAGCAGGCGGGTGAACTCCAGCTCGGTGAACAGCGCGCGCAGTTGCTCCTTGTCGGGCTCGACGCGGTGAAGCTCGGTCAAGGTCTTCGGCAACGCGACATCCTCGCGCAGGCGCACCAGCTCGCGCGAGGTCAGCACCGCCTCGCGCGCCGCCGCCAGCGTCTCGCCCCGCTTGCCCTTGACCTCGCCCACCCGCGCAAGCAGTTCGGTCAGCGACCCGAACTTGTTGATCAGCTCGGACGCCGTCTTCGGGCCGATGCCGTCGACGCCCGGGACGTTGTCGATGCTGTCGCCCATCAGGGCCAGCACGTCGCCCACTTTGTCGGGCGGTACGCCGAATTTCTCCTGCACCTCGGGCGGGCCCAGCCGGCGGTTCTTCATCGTGTCGAGCAACCACACCGACGGCGAACACAGCTGCATCAGGTCCTTGTCCGACGAACAGATCACCACTTCCATCCCCGCCGCCACGGCCTGGCCGGTGACGGTGGCGATGACGTCGTCGGCTTCGAAGCCGGGCACCGACAACCTGGAGATGCCGAAGGCGGCGATCACCGTGTGAAGCAGGTCGACCTGCACCGCCAGCTCGGGCGGCATGGGCGGACGGTGCGCTTTGTATTGAGTGAAGATCTGGTGGCGGAAGTTTTCGCCCGGCGCATCGAACACCACACACCAGTGGGTGGGGTGGTTGTCGCGATCGATCTTCAGCAACATCTGACAAAGGCCGTATACCGCGCCGGTGGGAACGCCCTTGCGGGTGGTCAGCGGCGGCAGGGCGTGAAAGGCCCGAAAAAGAAAGTTCAGCGCGTCCAGGATGTAAAGGCTGGGCTTGCCGCTGATGCCGGGCGAAGACGCGCTCATGCGAGGCGTACCCTACAACAGTGACCCGGCGCCCACCACGCGCCCGGCGGCGTGGGCCAGGCGCGCCCCTCTGTGGCAAAGTAAAGCTCCGTCGTGCCCCGCTCTCGCCTCGCCAGGATCAGCTTGTACACCGGCGTCGGCTCGCTGGGCCTGGTGGCCGTCGCCGTGCTGGCAGCGTCGGTGATCTTGCAAGGCCCGCGTCTCGGCGGCCTGGTGCAAGGCGCGCTGCCGCACAACCGCGGCAAGCTGGAGATTGGCGGCATCGGCTGGAGCCTGCGCGCGCTGGTCGATCTGGCCACCGATGCGCCCAGCCCGATCTCCCTCGACGGCCTGCGCATCATCGATCCCGAAGGAACGGTGGTCCTGGACGTCCCGCATCTGACCGCGCGGGTCAAACTGCGCACGCTGATCGGCGGCAGCTTTTCCATCCACGACCTGCGCGTGCCCAAGGCCACCTGGCGCTTCGCTGAGATGAAGAACGAACCGTTGATTGGCTTTCTGGCTGCGCTGGCTCCGCAAACGCCGCCGCCGCCGCCCCCGGCCAATGCGCCACCGGCGCCCGGCAGCTTTTTCCAGATCGTCGGCGCGCAGCTGGACGATCTGAATGCCCTCTTCGATTTCCCCGGCTCGTGGGGCCTGGAACTGCGCCACGCGCGCGCCACCGCGTCGCTGATGCAGTCGACGGTCGATCCCAAGCACCCGATCTTCGGCTTCGACGCCGCGCCGGTGGTGGCCGAAGGCGGCGGGTGGTTGCGCATCCTGGACGACAACCAGCTGCCGTTCGACAAGGTGACGATCAACCGCGTGGCCACGACGCAAGATCGCCCCGACGACATCTTTCTGGATCTGGTGGCGGCCAACACTGGACGCTCGACGTTGACGGGCAAGGGTTATTTCACCGGGATTTACGGCGAAACCTCGATACCTGGGATCGCCTTGCGCGCCGATTTCACGCTGCCCGGCGACGCGCTGACCGCGGTGGCAGCGGGCAAGGGAATCGAAGGCTTGACCGTCGGTGGCGAGGGCGCGGCCAGCCACATCGGTCTCGAGCTGAAAGACACCTTCGCCAAGCTGAAGGTGGCGGCCAAGGTGGGCGGCCTGGACGTGACGTTCGCTCAAGACGACGCGCAATACCGGGCGCTGGATACCGGACTGGACCTGACCTTCGACGCTGGCGCCGGCCGGGTGGCGGTCAGCAATTTCGGCCTGCGCGCGCCCGACGGTGGGCGCCTGACGCTGACCGCGCGCCTGGCCACGGACACGCTGAAGCTGGACGCGGACCTCGCCTTGCACGACTTTCGCACCGAGAGCTATCTGCCGGTCGCCTTGCGGGCGATTGGTGGCGGCGCCATCAACGGCAAGGTGGTGGCGCGTGGCGATCTGGCGCGCAAGGCGGTCACCGTCAGCGCGCTGGACCTGACGCTGGCACGCACGCGCACCGCCGGCTTGCCGCGAACGGTGCGCATTCACGGCAACGCGCGCGTGTCGCCGGAGGAAGCGCGCACCAGCGGCCTCACCGTCGAGATCCCGGGGGCCACCGCCACGGCGAAGGGCTCGCTGGAGCTGGAACGAAAGCTGGTGCAGCTGGGTCTCGACGTGGTGGCGTTCGATCTCGGGCGTGTGCTGGAGAGCCTGGGCCTGCCCCGCTGGGCGAAGGACGCGCGTCTGTCGGCGGCGGCGTCGGGCTCGCTGGATCAACCGGTGGTGACGGGCGACGCCGTCGTGCACGGCGTGGGGCGCGGCGTGCGGACCGTGCCCGAGCTGAAGGCCCGTTTTGGTCTGCGCGACGGCAGTGGGCGGCTGGAATCGCTGTCAGGCGGGCTGTTCGGCGGCACGCTGGCGGCCAGCGGGCAAATCGAGCTCTTCAAGAAGAACACCCGCCACATGCTGCGCACGCCGGTGATCGCCGCACAGCTGGCGGTGCGCGACGTGGATCTGGCCCAAGTGACCGGGCGGTCCGATGTCGCCGGCCGCGTCTCGGCGGACGTCAAGGCGCGCGGCCAGCTGGACGCCATCAGCGCCGACGTTCACGTTCCGGCCGGTACCGACGTGCAATTCCAGGGAACGCCTTTTCGCGTCGGCCCGATCGACGCGCAGTTGGTGGCCAACGTGGCCACGGTACAGGCGCTGCACGTGGCCTTGAAGACCGGCGGCAGCCTGGACGTGACCGGGACGGTGGCGCTGGCGCCGGCGAAAACCAAAACCCAGCCGAAAAATACCCTGAGCGTGGACGTCATCCTGGCGAAGGTGCCGCTGGCGGCGCTGCCCGGCGTGGCCGACGCCGGCGTTTCGGTGACCGGCATGGTCAGCGCGCGCCTGCACGTCGGCGGCACCATCGATCGCCCGGCGATCGGCGGCACCGTCGATCTGGTCGACGTGATCGCGCGCGGGGTGGCCCTGGGCACCGGACACCTGACGCTGGCTCCGATCGACGACAAGGCCGGCCCTGCCGTGCGCATCGACGGTTCGCTCTTCGATCGCTTCGGGGTGCACGCGCGGGTGGCGCTGGGCAAGGACGGTCCGTCGGTGCACGGGGCGGTGGATTTTCAGCGCCTGGCGCTGGAGACGCTGGTGCCCGAGCTGTCCGGCTTCGGCGACGCGCGCGGCGTGGCCACCGGTCACGTCAGCGTCGACATTGATCCCGGCCAGCCGCTGGCCGTCGACGCCCTCCTGCCCGAGCTGTGGCTGTCCATCGCCCGCGCCGTCGACGGCAGCGACGGCGAAACGTCGTTCCAGCGCGTGCGCATCCAGACCGCGCAGCCGCTGCACGTGGCGGTGAAGGGCGACCAGGTGGTGCTGGATGAGGCACGCTTTCAAACCGATGGCGGCGAGCTGCGCGCGCAAGGCCGCCTGGATGGTCCGCGCATCAGCGGCGACGTCAGCGGCCACCTGGACCTTGAGCTCTTGCAACCGTTCCTGCGCGGCAGCGTTGATAAAATCAGCGGCGATTTGAAGGTGGCGCTGAGCGCGCGCGGCACCCGGGCGGCGCCGCAGCTAAGCGGCCAGATTGACGTGGTGTCCCCGGTCAAGCTGCGGCCGAAAGGCGTGGACGCCGACATCGCGCTGGCGTCGGGCAGCTTTCAACTGAACGGCGATCAGGTGAAGGTGCAAGACGTGCTGCTGACGGTGGAAGGCTCGACGGTGCGGCTGACCGGCAGCGCGGCGCTGGGTCCGTCGTTTCAGCCCCACGACATCGCCGTCGATCTCGACGGCGAGATCAACGCGCGCCTGCTGGCCTTCGCCGCGCCTCAGGCGGTGACCGACGCTCACGGCAAGGCCCGCATCAAAGGACAGATGCGCGGCTCGCTGAGCAAGCCGCAGGTCTTCGGCAGCCTGGAGCTGGGGGCGATCACCTTTCGCCTGCGCGACACCGGCACCGAGGTCGCCGTGCAAAGCGGCGCCGTCGAGCTGAACAACGCCGGCGCCGTGCTGCACGACGTGCGGGTGCGGCTGGACGATCAAGGCCTGTTGATCATCGGCGCCTCGGGCGTGCGGGCCGGACGGGTGAACTTCACCAACCTGATCCCGTTTCAGCCCGGCGACGTCGACCTGCCCCTGCACGGCGAGCAGCTTTCTTACCGCATCCCCGACACGGCCGAGATCGACGACCTGGCGTTCGATCTGAACCTGCGCGGCAACGTCAACGAAGGCTTCACCCTGGGCGGCGAGGTGCGCCTGGTGTCCGGGCGCTACCTGCAAGACTTCAAGGTGCAAAGCCTGGTGATCAGCCCGCGCGTCGACGAGAGCGCCGTGCGGCCGTTTTATGAAGGCAAGCCGCTGCTGGAAGGTCTGGCCTTGGACCTGGGCGTGCGCACCATCGGCGAAGGTTTCGTCGTGCAGAACAACATCGCGCCGGAGATTCACATCGACGTCGCCTTGCACATCGGCGGCACGCTGGCCGAGCCGGCGCTGGCCGGGACAGTGCGGCCCACCGACGGGCGCTTCTCGTTCCCCGGTTTTCGGGGCGAATTCGAGCTGGTGCCGAACGCCAGCTACGCGACCTTCGTCGAGACCAAGTCGCTGTCCTACGGCGACACGCCCGACTTGAACATCGAAGCGCAGAACCCGGTGGTCGACGCCAGCGGCAACGAGCACAACGTGCGCATGCACATCCACGGGCCGCTGCGCGAGGCGCAGATCGATCTCACCACCGACGACGGCCTGGACCGCAACCAGACCGCGCTGCTGCTGCTGACCGGGCGAACCACCACCGATTCGCAACGGATCAGCACCCAGAACCCGACGGTGGGCGCCAACATCTCGACCGGCGCCGACGTCGCTGGCCAGCTGACCCGCGACACCATCGCGAACCTCATGGAGCCGTACATCGACAACACCTTCCAGCGTCTGACCGGCCTCGACCTGCGCCTCACCGTCGGGCCCGACGGCTTCGAAGGGCGGGTCCGCAAGCGCATCAGCCGCAAGGTGAACTTTCAGGCCGACACCCTGTTCGGTTTTCAAGGGCAAAGCCGCAAAAGCACCCAGCTGAATTTCTGGATCATCGACTACGTCAGCGTGGCCGGCACGCTGGAGTGGATCACCCTGTCGTCGCAGCAAGGGGTGAACGAGACCCTGCCCCCGAATGGCAGCTTCGAATTGCGCTGGGATTTCCCGATAAGACGGTGATGATATCGCGCCACCCTTGCCGACGAGACCAGCCCACCCCTCGCCCGCTGTCACCGCCATCCTGATCGCCACCGCCGTCGCGTTGGCGGCGGGACCGTTCGCGCCTGGGCGGGCGCGCGCGCAGGAGGCGGACGTCACCGCCGTCGAGCCGCGCAACCCGGCCCCGCCGCCGCCCGCCGACGACACCGGCCGTCCCATCGCCGGGTTCGATCTCAGCGGCGCGGGCGCCGGCGAAGCGGCGAAGGTGCAACAACTGTTGACGGCGATCTTTCCCGTCGGCACGCCCTTCGTCCCGGCCGGCCCCGCCGATCGCGCCGGCGAGCCGGTGGGCACCATCCCGCGCCTGCGCCAGGAGATGGATCAGATCGGTTACGACGCGGCGGTGGCGCTTCGCCGCGACAGCGCCGGCGTGCACCTGGTGGTGACGTTGCGGCCGTATGAACGCGTCCGCTATATCTTCGTGCGCGGCAACGGGACCCTTCGTCAGGACGAGATCCAGCGCCGCATCACCTTTCGCCCCGGCCGCCCGCTGCCCCTCCCCGGCCTGGATCGCGACGCCGCCCTGGAACGCGAGCGCGGCCGGGTGGTCGAGTACCTTCGCGGCGAGGGGTACTTCGACGCTGACGCGCACCTGGTGCTGGAGCCCGCGCGCGACGTCGACGGCGCCACCGACGTCACCATCAACGTGACGCGCGGATCGTCGTACCCGCTGGGGCCGGTGACGGTGACCGGCAACTCGCTGTTTCCCAGCGACGAGATCGACAAGATGTTCCACCACCGCGACTGGCAGGCGGCCTGGTTTCTGCCGGCGCCGTTCACCGCCAAGCAGCTGCGCAGCGACATCGACACCCTGACCAAGAAGTACCGTGACAAGGGCTATGTCGGGGCGCGGGTGTCCAGCGATTTCAATGTCGCCGGCAGCATCGATCGACAGGCGAAGAACGTCCGCCTGACCATCACCGTCAACGAGCGCAAGCACATCGTGGTGGTCTTCGAGGGCAACCACCACGTCTCGTCCAGCACGCTGAAGGACGAGCTGACGCTGTTCGATCGCGGGTCGTATGACGATCACGAGGTCTCGGTCAGCGCCGACACGCTGGAGCGGTATTACGAACAGCACGGGTATTTCTTCGCCCGCGTCGACTGGCGGCGCGAGCACCTGTCGGCCAATGAAGATCGCATCGTCTTCACCATCGACGAAGGCCCCGAACTGAAAGTGCGCGGCGTCGAGTTCGTCGGCAACCAGCACTTTGGCCCCGGCGATCTGCGCGACGTCGTGACGGTGCGGACGTTCCCGCTGCTGGGATACATCGGCCTCGGCGAAGGCGGCTATGTCACCGGGCGCCAGCTGCAACAAGACGCCGAGCGCATCGTCCAGCACTACCGCGGGCGCGGCTTCCCCGACGTCAAGGCGCGCGGCGAGGCGGCCACGTGGAAGGCGGCGCTGGGCTTGCTTGGCGCCATCGCCGCCGGGGCCGAGACCACGTCGCGCGACGCCTCGGCCATCTACGTGCGCTTCACCATCGACGAAGGCCCGCTGGTCACGCTGGCGTCGGAGGACTTTCGCACCGACGACGGCAGCAGCTTGCCGTACAGCAAGGATTTTCTTCGCAACAGTCTGTCGTTACGCCCGAACGAACCCTATCGGGTGGGCCTGGTGCGCGAGGACGGCCGCCGCCTGGAACGAATGATGGGCGACGCCGGTTTCCCCGAGGCCACCGTCGATCCCGACGTCAACCGCACCGGCGACAGGGTGGCGCTGACCTGGGTGGTGAAGCCCGGCAACCGGACGGTGGTGGGCCCGGTGTTCGTGCGCGGCAACTTCGCCACCAAGGACAAGACCATCTTGCAGCAGATCCCGCTGCACCCGGGCGACACCCTCACCACCACCGCGGTGGAACGCGGCCAGCGCAACCTGGGCTTCATGCAATTGTTTAACAACGCCGAGCCGCTGTCCTTCCCCGGCAAGGACGAAAAACGCCCGATGGTGCCGATGGTGGTGGAGGTCGAGGAACGGTACGAGCAGTACAGCTTGATCCACGTCGGCGTGGGCGCCTCGACCGAGCAAGCGCCGCCCGATTCGGTGCTGGGCGTGGGCATCTACGGGCGCGTCGGCTACGAGAACCGCAACCTGTTCGGGCACGCCTGGAATTTCTTGAGTCAGGTGCAGTACGGCCAGTCGCTGTTGCGCGGGAACGCCAACTTTCTCGACGGGCGGTTCCTGGGCACGCTGTTTCGCTTCGATGCTTCGTTCACGTACAACCGGCAGGCGACGGCGCGCCTGGGCGACATTCGCTCGGGCGGCGGCTCGATCGGTTTTTCGCGCGAGCTATACCCGGGGGTCGACGCCGGCATTCACTACAACCTACGCAACACCACGCACACCGAATCGCTGCTGCGTCCGGCGGGCGCCGACGAGCTGCAGACCACCGTGCAGCTGGGAACCACCGTCGGCAGCATTTCAACCAACGTCGAGTGGCAACGCCTGGACAATCGCTTGCTGCCCACCCGCGGTTTCAAGCTGGAGGCAACGGCGGAGATGGCCTTGCCGGTGCTGTCCATCCCGCTGCGGCCGTTGCCGTTCGCCGTCGGTGACGACACGTTTTTGAAGGTGGCGCTGCGTTCGACGTCGGTGATTCCGCTGACGCCGTGGCTGTCGTTGCGCCATGGCCTGCGCTTCGAAGAGGGGTTTCCGCTGGGCGGCCCGCAGGTGCTGCCCAAGGTCGAGCGGTATTTTGCCGGCGGCGACACCACCATCCGCGGCTTTCGCCTGGATCGCGCGCGCGTCGAAGTGGTGCAGTTCCCGCTGATCCCGGTCGACGCCGCCGCTCCCGGCTCGACCGGCCTTTACGGCGTCGAGTACCGCCCCATCGGCGGCAGCCTGCGCATCCTGCAAAACATCGACCTGCAATTTCCGATCAGCGCGCCCTGGTACGGATCGATCTTCATGGACAACGGCGTGGTCGCTGATTCGCTGAACGGTTTGACCGCGAAGCAATTCCGCCACGGCGTGGGCATCTCGCCCTTGTTGCTGAAACTACCCGTCGGCGACCTGGCCTTCGCCTGGGCCTGGCCCCTCGACCCGGGTCCGGGAGACACCAAGATTGGCGTCTTCCACGTCAACATCGGGTTGTTGTTCTAATTTTGCATCGAACGTCGCTGTCGGCGCAGCGCTATCTGGCAGCGACGTAGGCGATGACATTGTGTTGCTTCTCGAAGTTCGCCTTGGCGTTGGTCGCTTCCTGGGCGGAGGAGTAGTTGCCCATGCGCACGCGGTACCAGGTGCCTTTGCCGGGAATCTCCGAGGTGATGATGAACGCGCCCTGGGCGGCGAACTTCTTCGCGAAGACATCGGCCTCGGTGCGGTCGGGGAACGAGCTGAGCTGCAACGTGAACTTGCCCTTCGCCGCTGCATCAACTGCCGCCGCCGAGGTGGCGGTCGATTTCGGTCCGGCAGGAGTCCTGACGACCAAGAGACCGTTGCTGGCCGCCGATTTTGCGGCGACGGGCGTCGGCGCTTTTGCGACCGGCGCGCTCGGTTTCGGAGCCGAAACGACGGGCTTGGGCGGCGTCGCTTCAGGCGCGCGCGCGGCCACCGCCGGTGTCGGCGGTACGATCGGCGGCGCGGGCGGCCGCGGCGATAGTCCGATCGGTTTCGCCCTGGCGCCGGCGCTGCCGATCAACGCCTTCGGAAACGCCAGTCCCTGGTCAGCGGGAGCGGCAGCGGTCACCGTCGGCTGGTTCACCCGATCAAGCACGGCCAGCGGATCCTGAATCTCCGGCGCGTCGGCGCGGCCGCGCGATTCGATGCGCTTGCCCACGATGACGCCCAACACGAACAGCATGCACGCCACCAGCGCGCTGCCGAAGAAAAGAAAAAATACCTGGCGGTTATCCAGGCGGACTTCGATCTTGTCTTTCCACCGCTCGACGTCGCGGAGCGCGGGCTCGTCCATGTTCGCCTCAGCAGTGTAACGCAGGCTCATGTTTCGTCTTCTTTCCTGCCACTTTGGTCGGCGCTGGCCGGCCGCGCGCAAAAGCGAAATGGCGTTTTGGACAGCCAACGGGAGCTCAGGCAGAGGCAAGCGGCTCGCATAAAAACCTACATGTAGTCTCCACGCATACCGCAACGGCGTCAAGTTCGTCAGGCTTGACGCAAAACGATTGGCGCAAACAGTTCGGCTGTCCCCGCCGACGGCGCGGCTATTGGATGGGAAACAGTCCGGCGCTAGCGGTCAGGTCGTCATAGATGAGCAGCGGCGGCAAGGTGGTGTCCGAGTTGTACCGTTGCAGATTGATCCGTAGGACCTGCCCGCGGGTGGCCCCGCCCGCCAGGCGATTGCGCCCCACCCGCCTTTGATCGACGACGAACAAATACGGCGCACTGTCCGGCTGCGCTTTGGGGTCCGGTCCCTGGTAGGCCGACGGCAGCGGACTGGTGAGCATCCGCGCCGGCAGCCCGATCTCCAACGTCGTGGGCGCCACGACCGTCACCGGCGAGAAGCCACCATGCACGTCCATCCGGAGCTGGGCGATGGCGGTGTACTGCTGTTCGAGGTTGGAGAGAATGAACTGGATCTCGGTGTTCCGGAAGCGGGCGCGCACGTGCTGAAGAACGTTGGGCCCGGTCGCCGCCCCGCCGTCAGCGCCACCACCGTCCGCGCCGCCATCGCTGCTGCGGGTGGTGGGCGTGACGGTCGGATCGCCCTCGTTTGGTCCGGCGAGGTAAAGACACGGGTTGGGATCATCGCCCTCATCGCTGGGCCCTTGTCGCAGAAAATTCAGGGCGATGTATCCAGCGTCAAACGAGCCACTGGCAGGCAACGCGTTTGAATCGACGGCAAGCGCCGCCGTGGCGTCGAGGCCGGCCGGGAAATGGGTGCAGCTCACGTTCGGCGCCGTGGCCGACAACGCCTGTTTTGCGTCCATCGGGATGCGATAGGCCAGAGGGCCGTTGGACGGCAAGGGCGGCATGCAGATAAGCGGGCTGTCGTTGGGATTCATATTTTGATCCAGCAGCGGATCCATTGGATCGCTGGCGAACACCGGAATCGTTCCCGGCGGCGTGCCTGAAGACGGCGTCATCCCGGTCGGATCGAACGTCGCCCCGTTCAGGGGAATGCTGGTGGCGGTTCCTTGCACCAGAAAGCTGCGACCGGCCTGGACGCTGTACGCGGTCAGCT
>DASXQB010000381.1:0-10946 GCA_036493295.1 Polyangia bacterium
GCGTGGTGGGCGTCGACGGTGGTGTGTCGATCACCGTGGTCTCGCACGAGCCGCTGCGGTCGGCGGTGGTGGCGCTGGTGGCCAACCCCCGCCATCGCCTGGAGCTGACCTCCGAAGGCGACGGCCTTCATTGGAAAGGGACCTTCACGCTGCCGGTTGGTCGTCACCGCCTACGCGTGGTGGTGGCCGACGAAGCGCGCAACGAAGCCGATTCCGTCCTGACGGCCGAGGTGCGCTGATGTTGGCGGCGGCGGTCGCGCCGGTGTTGTTCGTGCTGGCGACGGCGACGGGCCCGGACCGCATCGTCACCAACACCGACAACGTTACGGCGCTGGCCGCCGCCGATGGCACCTTGTGGGCCGCCACGCGCGGCGGCCTGGAAGAATACGATGAGGCGACGCTGGTGCGGCGTCGGCTTTACACCACGGCCGACGGGTTGGCGGCGAACGCCGTGGTGGCCGTGGCGGTTGAGGGCGGCGACGTTGTGGCGCGCACCGAAGACGCGGTTTGCGTGCGCCGCGGGGGACGATTCGTTTGTACCTTCGCGGCGCACGCCGCCGGCGCCGCCCCGGCCGCGCCGGCGCTGTTCGAAGGCGCGCGCGTGACCGAGCGGCTCACCGTCGGCGCCCGGACCTTCGTCGCCACCGCCGGGCGGGGATTGTGGATCGACGGTACCCACCCGCGCGCGCTGACGCCGGCCGATCAAATCAGCAGCAACCACATCACCGCGATGGTCCGTTTTCGTGGCGCGATCTGGCTGGGCTCGTTCGACCAAGGATTGAGTCGTTTCGACGGGCAGCGGTTTCGTCGCGTGCGCGCGCCGATTCGCATGATCAACGATCTTGCCGTGGCAAAAGACGCGCTTTACGTCGCCTCGACGCGCGGCTTGTTTCGCAGCCGCGCCGGCGAACATTTTCAGCGGGTGGCGTATCTCGACGGACGCGGCATCACCGGCCTGGCCGTCGACGGCGACACGTTGTGGGCGGTGTCGCCGGTGGCGTTGTGGCGGGTGCCGCTGGGCGGGCGCGGGTGGCTACATGGTTTTCCCTTGCCCGGCGGCGCGCACGCCGTGCAGGCGGTGGATGCGGCGGCGGGGGTGGTGTGGATGGCCAGCGAAGATCGCGGGGCGATCCGGTTTCGCGGCGGACAATTTCAATCCTTCGATCGCGCCGCCGGCTTGCCGACCAGCTGGGCGGTCGGCGTGGCGGCCACCGCCGACGGTGGCGCCTATCTGGCGACGCTGCGCCACGGTCTGCTGAAGCTGGACGCTGACGGCAGCGCGCGGCCGGTGCCGGGAGTTCCCGATAACTGGCTCTTGCACGTCGGGCGCGCCGGCGACGGCGTTTGGGTGGGCACGCAGGGCGGAGCGGCGCGGGTGCGCGACGGCGGAAGCATTGATCTGGTGACCGGCTTACCCAACCCGTGCGTGCACGCCATCGCCACCTTCGACGACGAAACCTGGTTCGCCACCGAGGGCGGCCTGGCGATTTACCGGCGATCGTCGTGGGCCGCCCGCGGAAGCACCCGGTCGTCCGGTTCAGCGGGTGTCCGTCGGGGCCAGCTCGATGAGCGGGATGTCTTCGCGCTTGCGCGGCCCTAAGCGCATGCCGATGGGCGCGCTCAAGATCGGGCGTTCGATGGGCGAGGCTTGCGGTTTGGTCCAGTCGGTCAGCGGCACGTGGGCAAGCTTGCGCGGCTCGCTGCCGGCCTCGCCGATCTCGCGGCCGCGGGTCTTGGGAAGCTCGACGTGGGCGGTGCGCGCGGCCAGCTCCAGCATGAAGGTCAGCGCGTTGTACGAATAGATGGTCTGGTTGGCCGGCAGGCCGGTGGCGCGCGAGAGCTCGTCGGTCCAAAAAATGTAGGGTGCGATGGCGATGTCGTAAAGCTGCCGTCGCTGCGCTTCCGAAAGGCCGGCCAGTTCGCGCAGGCCGGAAAATTCCGTCGACGTCGTGCGATCGCCCCACTCGTGACGGTGCCGGATGGCCAGGCGGCGCAGCGCTTGCCGCTTGTCCAGATCGCCGGAGCGAAAGAAACGCCGCAGCTCGCTGCCGTCCAGCTGTTGATCGCCGTTGCTGTCCATGGCGGCGACGACGTCGCTGCGTCTGACGATGGGGCCGTCGCCAGGGGCGTTGATATAGCGGAAGGTGCGGCCGAACTCACCGGTCAGGCGATCAGTGGTGAAGATCTCGAAGTGGATCTCCGGGCCTTGCTCGGGCCCGCGGCTGACGGTGCCGACGGCGCCGACGCTGTCGCCGGCCTCCACGCGCTGATCCAGCACCACCACCTGGCCGGCTTCCAGCGCCACCTGGGTTTCGCGCGGGCCATGCGCCACGGCTTGCAGCCACGGAATGGCCTGGGCGCCAGGCGAATCCAGCGGCGGCAGCGCCAGGTGCGCGATCAGCGAATAGAACGTCAGCGGCTCGCCGTCGATGTCGATGTCGTGGCGGATCAGCACGAACGACCGCGACGAATTTCCCGCCTGCGCCCGCCGGGCGGCGATGATGCGTCCGCGGGTAGGCGCCCGCACCGGGCTGTCCGGCGCCGCGCGCAGGTGCGCGCCCGAATGCCACAAGCGCGCGGCCGAGGCGGGAAATTGCCCGGTGGCGCGTTCCTCGGCGTTGAAGAAGGCGGCCCGCCGCGCCGAGATCAGATCCTGCTGTTCGCGCGGAATTTCCGTGAAGGAACGGATCTGCACCGGGAATTCAAAGCCGTTCAGCGCGCGCAGGATGCGCCGCCAATCCAGCGCGCCGGGATCCCACTTCTGTTTCTGCAGATCGACGTTCAGGTGGCCCAGGATCCCGGCGAACGACAGCGGATCGGCCAGCGTGTCCATGATCGGCTGGCCGTCGCGCTCGGGGATCACCGGCTTGATGCGCGGGAAAACCCGCAACAGCGTGCGGGTGAGGGCGACGATGGAGTCGTACTGCTCGGGGCGGAATTCATACGCTTCGTGGTGCTCGCCGTTGACCACCACGTCGCGGGTGGGACGGGTGCGGTAATCGGGCGGCAGCTTGGGCCATTCGCTGCGGTCGACGCGCCCGCGGTTGCAGATCTCGGCGCCGATGGAGATCGAGTTGACCTCCTCGGCGTGGAAGGCGCGTTCGACCAGATCCAGGGTTTGATAGATGGTGCCGTCGGCGTCGATCATGAAGTGCGCCGACAGGCCGCAGCCTTCGCCGCTGGGCCGCGGGCGGTTGTGCATCGACTTGAAGCACGAGCGCGAATTCACGCAGCCGTCAAAGTGCAGCACGAACTGCGAGATGTTCTGCTGCAGTTCTTCCAGCGTGCCCTTGCCGATGTTCTTGCGCGTGCCATAGCGTTTCGAATCGCTGTTGCAGCAGCCGCCCGTCTGGTCGATGCAGCGGATCTGATAGGCGTCGAACCCCTGCGGGTCGTTCCACAGCACCACCGGACGGCCCACCTCGAACGGCTGGCCGGCCACGATGATCGAGCTGCCGGGCGACGAGCTGGGCTCGTTGGCGGCGGCGACGCGGGTCAGCGCCAGCAGGCAAAACGCGAACAGGGAGGCGCATACGGAAGCCCGAACCATCGGCGCGTGCATGTTAGCGGGCGTGCGGGCGTCTGGCGACGGCGATCGCCGCCGAACGTTTGACCCCCCGCGATCCCGAACCTATGATGAATCGCGCCGCAACGTGTTCGACAAATTCAGAAAAATGTTCGGCGGGGGATCGGGCGATCCCGAGCAGCCTCCCCCGGGCAGCCGCCCGCGCCCGGGCGCCTCGACGGTGCGCCGGCCTGCGCGTCCGCGCCAGGGGGCCAAGGCAGGCGCCGCCACCGGCGCCAAACCGGGTAGTGCCACCAGCGGCACCGGCGCTGTTCGTCCACGCGTCGCCGCCACCGGCGCGGCGATCGAGGCGCGCGCGCCGGATGGCCCGCCGCCGACCGAGGTCGCCTGCCCCAACTGCGGCGAGCCGATGCTGGCCGGCTGGGGCACCACCTGCGGCAAGTGCCGCCCGCACCTGGTTTCCGCGAAGACGATGTTCCTGGCCGCCGGCCAGGTGGCGCTGCCGGCGCAGGCGCCCGGCGGCATGACGCTGGGCTGGCTGGTGGTGGTCCGTTCGGTCGACGAGAAGCAGCGGGGCGCTCTGATCGAACTGGATCAACCGCGAGTGGTGCTGTCGCGGGCCGGCGCCGGCGCGGGCGGCGGCGTGCGGGTGGTCGAGTTCGACGACACCTTCATGTCCAGCGGCCACGCCGTACTCGATCGCCCCAGCACCGGTGATCGCACCGACGCCTTCACCATCCACGACCGCGACAACCCGTCACCGTCGGTGAACGGGACCTTCGTCAACTCGCACAAGCTGACGCCAGGCGAGGTGATTCGTCTGGCCGACGGCGACGTGCTCAAGGTGGGCGCCACCGAGATGCTGTTCAAGTCGCTGTGGCTGCCGCCGGTGGGCGGGCGAGCATGAGCGGCCGTCGTCGTCGCCCAAGTCGGGCAGTCGGTGCGCTTCGCCGTCTGGCCGCCACGCTGGGGATGTGCGCCTTCGCTGGGCAGGCGATGGCCGCACCCGCCGTGCTGGCCACCCGCCCGGTGCCCGACGTTGATCCGGCCGACCTGACCTTCTTCGTCGGCGCCATCAGCGAAAGTGGCCGCTCGCTCAAAGCGTCCAGTCTGGAGCTGGTCGTCGACGGCTCGCCCTCCGATGCGCCGATGAGCGTGCAGTCGCTGTCGGAATGGTCCACCACCGCCTCCGAGGCCAGCGCCACCTGGCGTCCGCCGGTCAGCGTGGGCCTGGTCTATCTGTGGGTCACCGGCGTTCCGTCGGGCGCCTTGGACGGGATTCAAAGCTTCTTCCAGCGCGTGCCGTCGCGGACCACCGTCTATCCGACGATCTATGGACGCATGCGCCAGGGCCGAGCGCGCTTGACCGCCGCCGACGTCAGCCGGCTGGGCGACGTGGCGTACCTGGAAAGCTATCGGCCCAACATGATCGACGCCATTCGCCTGGAGCTGCCGGATCTGGCGGCGGATCCAGCGGCGCTGAAGCTGCTGTTGCTGGTCACCGACGGGCGCGACTTTGCCGATCCGAAAGGCGATGGGCCGGGAGATTTTTCCGCCCTGGGCCACGACCTGCGCAAGGCCGGCATCACGCCGCTGGTGGTCGCCTTCCCGGCGCCCGAAGCCGACGCTGCCCAGGCGGCGTCGAACCTGCGCGATCTGCACGAGGCAGCGGGCGGGTTCCTGCGCGTTCTGGATCAAGCCAGCGATCTGGAAAATACGCTTGAATCACTGGGGCAAGGGGTGGCCGATCTACAGCGCGTGCGGTTCACGCCGCCGCTGTCGTGGCGGCTGTTCGGAGGGTCGCACCGCTTGCTGGTGCGGCAGACCGGCGGTGGCGGGCAAAAGTTGAACGCGGAGATCGGCCTCGTGTCGGCGCCGCCCAGCGCCTTGCGGTGGGTGTTGATCGCGTTGGTGGTGGGGATCGTGGTGGCGGCCGGCGGCGCGGTGTTCGTTCTCAAAGGCCGTTCTGGCGGCAGCGGGGGGCGGGCAGTGGGCCGCGGCGGGCGCGCCGTCCGCGCCAGCGATGACGACGACAATGATGAAGATGAAGGGGACGGCGGCGACGGCGACGAAAGCGCCGACGACGAAGATGAAGAAGTTCTGCAAGCCGCGCACGATCTGATCCGGCGCGGGGCCTCGCCCAGGCGCGCCGTCGACGAATTGAGCCGCAGCTTTCCCCAGGCCGTCGGCGCGCTGGCCAAGATCGATCAGGAAGTCCTTCAGGATCCGCGCTTTCCGTACTTCCGCACCCGGCCCGGGCGCATGCGCTTGCAAGAGATCCGCGACATCCTGGCCAAAAAATCCGCCGACGTCCCCGCGCTGAGCCCCGGTGTAGCCGCCGTGCTGGCCGAAGCCGTCGAAGGCCAGACGCCCGCCGAACAGGCCGCCGAAATGCTGGCGGCGCGCGTGGGCGCCGACGAGTGGACAGCCTTCGCCGGGTTGGATCTCGATCGTTTGGCCGAGGCGCTGCGCGGATCGTCGCGGGCGCATCCGCTGCTGGGGCGGCCGCGCGCGCGCGGCGTGGCGGTGTCGATCCAGGACGCCTTGCGGTCGGGCAGTGGCTCGCACGGCATCTTGGTCGGCTGGCTGGTGCGCACCGGCGGTCCGGGCCGGCGCGGGGAAACCTTACGCATCAGCGGCGACGGCCGCTGCGTGATGGGCCAGTCTCCGTCGTGCGCCGTGCGCATCACCGGCGACGGCACCGTCGCGCCCGAGCACGCCGTCTTCACCGTCGAGGCCGGCGCCTTTGCGGTCGCGCCGCTCGGTGGTTCGATCTCCGTCGAGGGCGCGCAGGTCAACGATCGTCAGGTGCTGGCCGACGGCGAGACCATCGGCGTGGGCGCGGGCCTCTTCATCTTCAAATCGGCCAGCGCGGGGAATCTGTCGGCGGGCAGCGGAAGCGGATCGACGACGGGCGGCGGTAGCGGCGGTGGAGCGCGGCGGGCGGCGGCCTCGTCGGTCGGTCGGTCGATGAGCCAGCGCGGTTAATCCGAAAGGCCGCAGCGCCGCCGTTTCAGCCAGGAGCGCGAGCTTTGCCCGAACGGCGCCTATTTGCGGAGGGAGGGTTGGTCCGCAGGAGGGCTCAGCCCTCCCGCGCCTGTGCCGTGCTGAGCCAGCCAGCGATCCAGCAGTGACGGTCCGTTCGCGACGACGGTGCCGCCGTTGATGGTCAGCGTGCGATCGGCCTGCACGCGGGTGACGAATGCCCCGCCGGATTGCTCGGTCGTGGACGAGCCGTGTCCGTCGGAGATGGCCAGCTGTTCACGCACGGTGATCGAGTCGGGTCCGAAGACCAGCGCCGCTTCCAGTTCATAGTTGGTGCTGGTGCGGTGGCCGATGCCGCCTTTCGTGCGCACGGGAAAAAACGCGCTGCCCAAACATGCGTTGTGGTCGTCGACGATCGGCTTGCTGACGAAGCGATCGCCCAACAGCGGCAACAAACGCACGGCGCGTTCACAGTCGGCGCCCGTGCCGGCGCATTTTTCGCCTTCCGCCACCAGTACCGTGCTGGCGCCGACACGCTCCAAGCGCAGGGCCACGTTTTCGGGGTACGTGCGCAGCGTGCCGATGGCCCGCACGCCCACGCCGTGCACGCCGATCTCGACGATGGCAATGGGGCCTTGGCCTTGACCGTCGGGCAAGCGGTCGGTGATCACCCAGACCAGCCGGCGGGCATCACCCAGGCTCACCACCACCAGATCACGCTGGGTCAGCGGCACCGGCGCCAGCTCGGCCGGCAATTCGCCGCTGCAGCCTTCGCCGTCCTGACGCAAAGGAAAGCCGCGGCAGTCTTTGGACGGCCGGGTGATCACGCCCGACGATTGATAGCCGTCGACGAGAAGCACGAACCAGTACGCCGGCGGGAAGACCCGATCGCGCGGCGCCTTGTCCATACCGACGGTAGTGTCGATGCTGCAGATCGGTTTGGGAACGTTGGGCGGTGGCGTGCTGCTGGCGCAGGTGGCGGCGAAGAGGGCCAGGGCGGCGAGGGCGACGCGGACGAACGTCGAAGCGACCGGTCCCGCGCCGCGCACGCCGGTGTTGCTCACTCGTCGCTTTCGGAGCGTTTGCCGCCGTCGTCACCGACGGTGACGCTGGCGTAGGCGCGGGCGAACTCCTCGCCGAAGACGGCGGCGTGCAGTTCGTTGTCGTCGGCGGCCATCTGCTCGAATTTTTCCAGGTACGCCTTCCACTGGTTTCTCACCTTGGCCCCGGAGAACAAGCGCGGGGCGGCGTCGTCCAGATCGTTGGCGCGCGGATCCAATCCCTGCAACATCGTCCGTACGCTCTCGGTCACGCCTTCCATCATGGCGATGTGGTGGATGCCGAAGTCGGCGAAGATGGCGATGAGGTCGCGCGCCGCCGCCTCTGGATCCACGCCGGGCGCCAGCATGTAATCCATCAGCTCGGCGCGGGTGCGGGCCCGATGCAGGGGCGTGGCGCCGTTGATGGTGCGCACGCCGACCTCGGCGCCGAACTGTTCGTAGCCTTTGCGCAGGCCGATGAAGGCTTCGCCGAACGCTTCCAGCAGCTTGCCCTGCCGGATCAGCAGGGCGGCGTCTCCGCTGGGCGCATTGGCGGCGGGGGCGCCTCGCAAAGCCGCGGCGAGCGGGTTGGTGCCCGGCGGTGGGGTGAGGCCGAGATCGATCTCGATGCTGCCGCTGGGCGCGGGGGCGCCTGGTGACCAGCCGTCGCCGTGCGGGGTGACCGAGCCCGGCGCGCCCGGTCCGGGCGGCGTGTATCCCCAGGCCATGGTCTTGTGCGGGCCGCTTTGCGATCGACGCGGCTGCGGTTGCGGCGGCGGCGGCTCGTCCTCCAGGCGGACGGCGGTCAATTCCAGCAATCCCAGCTGCAGGCGCGAGCTGTCGGATAGCTCCATCGCCACGTTCTTGGTCAGGCGTTTGCCTTCCAGTACGGTGCCGTTGGTCGACCCGAGATCAAAGTACGCCAGGCTCTTCTGATCGAAACGAATGATGCCGTGCCATTCGGAGACGAACGGGTCCTGCAACGAGATGTCGTTCAACTGGTTGCGGCCGATGCGCACCGGTGACTGCGAAAAGCGCAACGTCTTGTCCGGGCCCCCGGCGGGGGTTTTGATTTTGACCTCGAGCTTCATCGAGCGGTTCGCGAAAAGGGCGCCATCATACCTGATTCCTGACGCAGGGGGTCCCCCAGTGAAGCGCAGGCTCAGACGATGGCGATGGGGTGACATATGTCAACGTAGACGAACCTGGAATTGACAAGGCGCGCCTGCTGCGAGCTAATGAGCGCGCCGCTTTAGCTGCGCCATGGCTACCCTTGTCCTTGATACGATCCTCGCCCCCATTGGGGGGCCCGATCCGTGCGGCAGCGATCTTGAATACGACGTCGCTTTTGCCGAACTGGAACGTCTTGGACAAGGGAAAGCAGAGCAACAGATCGGCAGCACCATCGTGCCCGCCGAGGAGCCCGACTGGAAGTCGGTGCAGAAGCAAGCCCTGGAACTTCTGGGCCGCAGCAAAGATCTGCGCGTCGCCGCCCATCTGACCAAAGCGTTGCTGCGCACCAGCGGCTGGAGCGGGTTTTCCCAAGGTCTTTCGGCGCTGCGCGATTTCGTTGCCAACCAGTGGCCGGGGATCTACCCGCGGCTCGATCCCGACGACGGCAACGATCCGACCATGCGGGTGAACATCCTCAACAGCATGGCGGACGGCGAGACCGTCTCGGGCGTGCGCGCCACGGTGCTGGTCGCGTCGCGGACTCTCGGTCGGTTCACCCTGAAGGATCTCGAGATCGCCTCGGGCGACGCCGTCGCTGCCGGGGCCGCAGCGCCCACCATGGCGTCGCTGGACGCGGCGGCGCTGGATTGCGACCTAGGCGAGTTGCAGGCGGCCGCCACCGCCGCGCGCGCCGCCGGTGAGGCGCTGGTCGCGCTGGAGGCGTCGGTGGCGGCGCAGGTCGGCGAGGCCAGCGGGGTGAACTACAGCAAGTTGTCGCCGCTGGTGCGCAAGGCCAGCCAATTCCTGGGCGCCAAGCTGGCGCGGCGCTCGCCGGCCGCCGCCGGCGCCGCGCTGGTGGACGGCGTCGACGCCGGTAGCGAGGGAGGTGGTCCCATGGCGAATCCTGGTGGCGGCCTGGCCGGCGAGATCGGCTCGCGCGAGGATGTCATTCGCGCGCTGGAGAAGATCTCCGCCTATTACGACCGATACGAACCGTCCAGTCCCGTTCCGCTCTTCATGGCCCGCTGCAAGAAACTGGTCATGATGAGCTTCATCGATATCGTCCGCGAGTTGGTTCCCGAAGCCGTTTCTCAGGTCGAGGTTCTGAAAGGGAGAACCGAATAGCGAACTCGGCGTTCTCATTCACAGGAGGCAGGTGGTCACATGAGCAGCAGCAGCCAAAAATTCATTGCGCGAAACAGAGCACCCCGGGTTCAGATCGAATATGACGTCGAGCTTTACGGCGCACAGAAGAAGGTCCAGCTGCCGTTTGTCATGGGCGTCATGTCCGACTTGTCGGGAAAACCCGCTGAGCCGTTGCCGGGCGTCGTCGACCGAAAATTCTTGGAAATTTCGGTGGATAACTTCGACGAGCGGCTGAAGGCGATGAAGCCGCGGGTGGCTTTCCAGGTCCCCAATACGCTGACCGGCGAGGGGAATTTGAACCTGGATATTACGTTTGAAAATATGGACGACTTCTCCCCGGCTGCGGTGGCGCGGAAGGTGGGGGCGTTGAACCAACTTTTGGAAGCGCGTCAACAACTGACCAACCTGGTCACTTATATGGATGGCAAGAGCGGGGCCGAGGAGCTCATCGGCAAGGTCATGCGCGATCCGACCCTGCTAAAAACTTTGGCCTCGGCGCCGAAACCTGAGCAACCCGGCGACGCCCCCGCCGATAAGGACGGCAAGTAGTCATGGCCGAGCTAGAGCAAAGCAAAGAAGCCGCTGCCGGCGCCACCGGCGAGACCAGCGAATTTGCGTCGCTGCTGCAAAAGCAGTTCAAACCACAGTCGGACCGGGCGCGCGAAGAAGTTGAGTCGGCCGTTCGCACCCTGGCCCAGCAAGCGCTGGAAAAGACCACCGTCATCGGTTCTGACGTCGTCGAGTCAATCAACGCGATGATTGCCGAGATCGACAAGAAGATGAGCCAGCAGATCAACGCCATCGTCCATCACCCGGACTTTCAGCAGCTGGAAAGCGCCTGGCGTGGGCTGCATCACTTGGTGAACAACACCGAGACCGATGAAATGCTGAAGATCCGGGTCATGAACATCTCGAAGAAAGAGCTGCACAAGACCCTGCGCAAGTTCAAGGGCGCGGCCTGGGATCAGAGCCCGATCTTCAAGCGGCTCTACGAGGAAGAGTTCGGCCAGCTGGGTGGCGAGCCCTACGGCTGCGTCGTCGGCGACTACTACTTCGACCACAACGGTCCCGACGTC
>DASXQB010000382.1:0-4314 GCA_036493295.1 Polyangia bacterium
TGGATTTTTCAGGAATGCCGCTGGTTCCGCAAACCGTCACTCCGAGACAGCTGGGAGCACCCCTGCCGGTGTCGACCGGCCAAAACATCGAACAGGAGCTTGCCGACAAGATCATCGCCGCCAATCTCGCGGTGGCGCCGCGGCTCGGCTACGTCGTCAATGGTGACAAGTCGCCCGGGCGCCGGGAGTAGCGTAGCGTCGGGCGGTGTTGCTCCATAGCAAGGGTGTCCGTCGGCATGCCGACTCGTCTCGTCTCTTCGCGTATGCTCAACCGGCGCGGATTTCTTCAGCTCGGCGGCGCGGCAGCAGCGGGCGTCGTTGCCCTGCCCGAGCGGCTGCAGGCCGCCGAAAGCGTCTTGCAGACGGTGTTCGCCTGGCACAATGGCAATCCGCTGCCGCCGAGCACAGGTCAGATCGTCGACCAGACGGTTGCCGATCAGGTCATTGCGACCAACCTCTCGCTCTGTCCGCGCTTCGGCTACACCGTCGACGGCGACGGCTCGTTTACCGATCCGGTGAGCGGCATCACGATCCTCCAGGGCTACGTGGAGGCCGCGCCATTCTATGATGTTCCGGCGCACCCCTTCAGCGGCGCCCCGGCCGGCCTGCCGCCGACGAAGGCGCCGCCGACGATCGACGTGGGCACTGCACTGATCTTCGCTTGGGGGCAGTCGCAATGCGCATGCTTCGGTCGAGGCCGTTACGCCGCGACTAACCCGAACACGTGGGCCTATGGCGGATCAAATACATGGTATCCGTGCAGCGATCCTATCGCCGATTGTAGCGGAACCGACGGCAGCGTGTGGTCACGCTGCGCCGATGCGTCGGTCGGGCGCTCCTTCAACGGCGGTAGCGTCACCAAGTTCGTGATCCGCAACGTTGCGGTGGGCGGCACCTCCATCAACGCCTGGGCGCCGGGCGGCTCGCAACATTCTCGCCTCATCTCAGCATGCTCGGACTTCATGGCGCATGTTGGCATGCCGACGCATCTCGTCTACTCGCAAGGCGAGAACGATGCGCTGACCCAGGGCCAATGGGTCAGTCAGTGGTACGCGATGCTCAACAGCTTGCGGGGGCTAGGCTGCACATCGAAGATTTGGACGTCGATCGAGACGATTTGCGATATTCGCATCGCGACCGACCCGAACAACCCGACGGTCATCAATCATGCGCCGGACTGGTACGTCGCCAAGGAAGCGGAGCGTCTCGCGATCCGCTCGGCTCAGATCCAGGTCGGGAATGTCAACCAGAACACCAGACAGGGGCCCAATCTCGATCTGATCGACTGGCGCCTGCGCGCCGCTGGAGACGGCTGCCATTTCAGCGAGCTCGGAATGGCTGCTGCCGGCCGACTCTGGGCAGCGGCGCTATTTCCCTAGCTCCCTGCGGCCGCGCGTTGGACGTGGCCACCGGCATCCGTGATCTCGAACCGCGGATCGGGATCAGGATGTCCCGCCAGGCCATCGGCTCGGCTGGATTGCGCGACTGCCCGCTTTTTGATGCGTGCGCGAAGCCGTTCCGCGTTCAGATCGATGACAAGGTAGATTGCTGCGGCAAACAGTACAGTGCCGAACAACGACACGAAAAAAAACGCAGGCTGCCATAGCGGGAGAGCGCTGAAACTGATCGCGACGAGCGTACCGATCAGCCAGTGTGAGAGGAACACCGGATAGGCCATGCCTCCGAGCATCTCCTGCCATCGTCTCTTTGGCCGCATCTCGTCGCTGCGAAAGAGCGCCGGCACGAGGAAGAAGTTGACGATAACGCACAGATAGAGGCCTGACACGTAGACGTGAAAAGTCGACGCATAGCCGGCAGCAATGTTGAGAGCAAACAGGCCAGCGAGCGCGGCTATCTTTGCGGAGGACGGCCTGAACAGTTTCGACTCGCGGTGAAAATAAGCGAGGCCGCCGGCCGCGAACGGAATCAGCCCCGCCTGAAGCACGCCGTAGTGATTCTGGAAGTCCCAATTGCGGAAATCTGCGAAAAACAGCGGTGCGATCTGCGCCGCTGTGATCAGCACGCCGACGCCGAGCATGACCAAAAGTCGTCTTGGGGTGCGGGCGAAATAGAGCCCGAGTAGAACGTAGCAAAACAGCTCAATGCAAAGGGACCAAGCTGGTGGAACCAGCCGGGCGGCCGGCATGTCCGCGATGGTGATGCCGGCCAATCCAAAGATGAACAGGTTGGCTGCGGCTCCTGGCGTCGTCGTCGGCGTGACGATGGCATCGTTCAGCGAATTCAGCGGACCGACAAACAATATGACCAGGAGGGTGGTCAGCGCGACCACATAGTAGGCCGGGAAAAGACGGAGTGCTCGATTGGCGCAGAAACTTGCAAAGTTCGCCAGCCCGAATCCGTAGGATTTGTCGAGCACCAGCGTCATCAGGAAGCCGCTGAGTACGTAGAACGAAAACACGGCCTGAAATGAAAGCCAGGACGGCGCCCCGGCGAGCAGGTGGCCTTGCACCACGAAGAGCGCGAGCACGAATCGATACGTAGCCAGCATTTGGGTCCCAAAACCACGCAAAGCCTTCGGTCTTGTAGCAATGACAAGGGGCTGCAGTACAGGTTTGTCGCGCCCCGGGCTTTTGGGCACCAGGATGCCTAAAAGAAGTCCTGCTGTCGCATCCAGCGCCGATGGCCATCCGAATCGTGGCGAGCGCCGCAACGGGGCGCCAACGAAGGTCCGCCGACTTAGTGACGCATCGTCTCGAAGGGACCCCGCCCGTCACCCCGTATTGGCGTGCGCAAGGATGCCGGGGTTGGGGAGCGTGGCGCTCGCGGTGACCGACGTGCCGTCCATGGTCCAGACCTTCGGCGTGCCGTCGACGTTCTGGAACAGGATGTCCGACTTGCCGTCGCCGTTGTAGTCGCCGGTGCCGATGGCGTGCCAGGTCGCGCCCGGGTTCGCGAGCGTCGCGGTCGCCGTCACCGACGTGCCGTTCATCTCCTTGATCATCGGCGTGCCGTTGGCGTTCTGGAACAGGAGGTCCGCGTCGCCGTCGCCGTTGAAATCGCCGGTGCCGATCAGCTTCCAGGAGGCGCCCGGATTGGCCAGCGTCGCGGTCGCCGTCACCGACGTGCCGTTCATCTCCCAGATCACCGGCGTGCCGTTGGCCTTCTGGAACACGAGGTCCGACTTGCCGTCGCCGTTGAAATCGCCGGTGCCGACCGCACGCCAGGTGATGCCCGGGTCGGACAACGTGGTGTGCGACGTGACGGTCGAGCCGTTCATGGTCCAGATCTGCGGCGTACCGTCGATGTTCTGGAACAGGATGTCGGCCTTGCCGTCGGCGTTGAAGTCGCCCGAGCCGACGACGTGCCAGGTGAGGCCCGGGCCGGGGAGCGTGGCCTGCGACGCGACGGTCGTGCCGTTCATGAAATCGATGTGCCGACCGTCCTCGAGGATGCCGAGGCTGTTCTGGACCAGGACGTCGGCCTTGCCGTCGCCGTTGACGTCGTTCTTGCCGTTGTTGACGTTGGCCGAGGAATTGGCGGTTGCGGTGGCCGTGCCGGGCGCATCGTCCGCCAGCGTCACCGTCACGTTCTCGTGGCCGGGATGCGTGTAGGTGTGCGACCCGCTCACCGTGAACGTGCCGCTCCCGCCCGAGACCGTGCCCGTGGTGGTGGTGCCGTCGCCCCAGTTGATCGTCGCGTTGAAATCGCCGGCGTCGTTGACGGTGTCGGTGTCGCTGAAGGTGGCGACTTCGCCGCTGAACGGCTGGTTGGCCTTCGGCCTGAACGTCTCTCCGTGTCCTGTGAGAACGTCGCCCTCGCCGACCGCGACCGACCCGCTGGCGGTCGCCTGGGCGCTGTCCGATGTGTGGGTGAAAGTCACCACCGCGGGATCGCTGCCCTCGTCGCCATAGGTGTGGCCGCCTTCCACGGTGAACGACCCGGTCGCGCCGACGACGGTCCCGGTGGTGGTGTTGCCGTCGCCCCAGTCGATCGTCGCCGCGAAATCGCCGGCCGTGTCGCTGCTGATGCTGTCGGTGAAGGTGGCGACCACCGTGGTGGCGGCCAGCGCGGTGTCTTCGGTGGCCGTCGTGAGCACCATGTGGCCCGCAAGGGTTCGCGCCGCGATCGTGGCCGTGGAAGATCCCGACGCGGTCGCCGTACCCGGCGGGTTGTCCGCCACGCTCACCGTGAACGTGCCGCTCCCGCCCGAGACCGTGCCTCCGGTGACGGTTCCATCGCCCCAGTTGATGGTGGCGGTGAAATCGCTGGCGACGTTGGCCGTGTCCGTGTCGCTGAAGGTGGCGACGGTGCCGGTGAAGGGTTGGTTGGCCTTCGGCCTGAACGTCGTTCCGT
>DASXQB010000383.1:0-22398 GCA_036493295.1 Polyangia bacterium
CGCGTTCTACGCGTCCGTGGAGCAGAGAAACGACCCGTCGCTGCGCGGGCGCCCCGTCATCGTCGGCGGGCACCGGCGCCGCGGCGTGGTTTTGGCCGCTTCGTACGAAGTTCGCCCGTTTGGCGTGCGCAGCGCCATGCCGATGGCGCGGGCGCTGAAGCTGGCGCCCGACGCGGTGGTGGTGACGCCGCACTTTTCAGAGTACGTCGCCGCCAGCGAGCAGGTGTTCGCCATCCTTCACCAGGTGACGCCGCTGGTGGAACCGCTGTCGCTGGACGAAGCCTTCCTGGACGTCACGGCGTCGGTTTCGTTGTTCGGGCCACCACCCGAGATCGCCCGCGCCCTGCGCCGGCGCATCGCCGACGAGGTGGGACTGCCCGCCTCCGCTGGCCTGGCGGCGGTGAAGTTCATCGCCAAGATCGCCTCCGACCTGGCCAAGCCCGACGGCCAGCGCGAAGTGGCCGAGGCCGAGGGCCGGGCTTTTCTAGCGCCGCTGTCGATCGGCCGTCTTTGGGGGGTCGGGCCCAAGACGGAAAAATCGCTGCGCCTGCTGGGCATCGAGACCATCGGCGACGTGGCGGTGCGCGATCCGGCGCAGCTGGAACGGCGCCTGGGCCCGTCGGGCCGCGATCTGTGGAACCTCAGCCAGGCCGTCGATCCGCGCCCGGTGATCCCCGATCGCGACGGCAAGAGCATCGGGTCGGAAGACACCTTCGAAGACGATCTGCGCGGGACCGAAGCGCTGCGCCCGTACATTCATGCCCAGGCGCTGCGGGTGGGCGAACGGCTGCGCGCTGCCGGTCAGAAGGCCCGCACCGTGCAATTGAAGATCAAACTGGCAGACTTCACCCTGCTGACCCGCCGGTCGACGTTCGAGGCCGCGGTCGACGACGGGCAGACGCTGTATCGAGCGGCGATGGACCTTCTCACCAAGGCGCCGCTGCCGCAGGCGGTGCGCCTGACCGGCGTGTCAGCGCAAAATTTGGATGACAGCGGCGGCGGCAGCGGCGGACAGCTTCCCATGTTCGCGCCCCCTGCCCCGCCGACCGAGCGCCTGAACGTCGCCCTTGATCGCATCGGCGCGCGCTTTGGCCAGGGAGCGGTCACCACCGCCGATCTCACCGGACCATCGATCGCCAAGCGCCATCGGCTCAGCGGCCGGCGAAGCGAGCCACCGAAAACGGAGTCAGATCAAGCGCCGGCTGCTCCCCCGCCACCAGGTCGGCGACGACCTGACCGGTGACGGGCGCCAGCAAGATCCCGTTGCGAAAATGGCCGGTGGCCAAGGTCAGCCCGCGCACGGCGGTCAGACCCAGCACTGGCAAATGATCGACGGTGTAGGGACGGAAGTTTGACCAGCTGGCCGTCACCGGCGCGTCGCCCAGGGCCGGAACCAGCGCGTGGGCCAGGCCCAGAATCTGGCCCAGGCCCGCCACCGTCACCTCCTTGCGAAAGCCGGCCATCTCCATGGTGCTGCCGGCCAGCACGCTGCCGTCACGGCGCGGAACCAGATAGCCACGCCCGTGCACGCTGATGACGTGACGAAGAATCGGCGGGCGGGTTTCGATCGAGACCATCTGGCCGCGCGCCGGGCGCACCACCTGCGCCGGCAGACCCGCGCCTTCGACCAAGCCGGACCAACTTCCCGCGGCCACCACCACCGCTGCGGCCGGCAGGATCTCGTCGTCCAGCTCGACGCCGATCGCCGCGTCGCCCTTCACCACCACCCGCCGCACGTAATGTCCCTGCAGAAACCGCGCGCCCGCGCCCGCGGCGGCCTGCGACAGCGCGCGCGCCAGATCACGGGCGTTGACCTGACCGTCGTCGGCAAAGCGCAGGCCGCCCAGCACCTGGGGGCTTATCGCCGGCTCGACGGTACGCAGGAGCTCCGGCGGCAAGGTCTCGACGCGCAGTCCGCGGCCGAGCTGCCATATGCGGCGCGCGGTCAGCTCGGCTTCTTGCGCGGCATCGAAGGCCACCGCCAGGACGCCCGACTTGGCGTAGCCGATGTCGATGCCGGTGGCGTCGCGCAGCTCGGCGGCCAGCGCCGGGTACAGCGCCCGACTGCGCAGCCCCAGCTCCAGCAACGGCCCCGGATGATCCGATTCCATCTGCGGACCCAAGATCCCGGCGGCGGCGCTGGACGCTTCGGCGCCGGGAATGCCGCGTTCGATCACCGTGACCGCGAGGCCCTTTTGCGCCAAGCGCAGGGCCACCGCGCAACCCATCACGCCGCCGCCGATGATGGCGACGTCTGCGCTTGCCTCTGTGGCCTTCACGTTCATGGCGTGCTCCGCGCTTCAGATTCCGTCGGTGGGGGCGCCGGTGCGCTGCAGGACACCCTCCAGCGACGGTGACATCCAGACCTTGTTGGCGCCATCGACGATCAGCGCCGCGCAGTCCGGATACGACGCCACCAAGGCCAGCCCCTTTTCGGGTCCGAGAATGAAAACCGCGTCGTCCAGCGCGTCGGCGAGAAACGCCGTCGGCGCGAAGATGGTCACCCCGCGCGACGCCGTGGCCGGATAGCCGGTCTTCGGATCGATGATGTGGTGATAGCGCTTGCCCCCCAGGATGAACGATCGTTCGTAATCGCCCGCCGTCGAGAAGGCGTGATCCTTGATGGGCATCTTGGCGATGATGTCGCGTGGGCCGCCGCGCGGATCGCGCACGCCGACCATCCAGTTGACCGCGCCCTTCTGGCCGGCCACGAACAGATCGCCGCCCGCCTGCACCATGAAGTTCGTCAGGCCCTGGGCGCGAAGGACGTCCGCGCAGCGATCGACGGCGTACCCCTTGGCGATGCCGCCAAGGCCCATGCGCATGCCCACGCGACGCAGCTTCACGGTGTTGGCGGCGTGATCGACGATCACGTCGCGATAGTTGATGAGCTTGCGGCGCGCGGCGATCTCCGCGTCGGGCGGGACCTTTCGTTCCAGATCCTCGTCGAACTTCCACAGCCCGTGCATGGCGGCGAAGGTGATGTCGAAGGCGCCGTCCGAGTGCCGCGACATCTCCAGCGACTTGTCGATCACCGCCAGGGTTTCATCCGACACCTTGACCGCTTTTTTTCCGGCAGCCTTGTTGATACGGACGATGTCGCTGGGATCCTGGCCGGGGCGTTCCCAGTCGGTCATCAGGTGTTCGATGCGGCGAATCTCGTCGGTGGCCAGTTCGAAGGCGCGTTCGGCGCGCCCTTGATCGTCGGTCCAGATGCTGAAGGTGGCGTCGGTGCCCATCACCTGCACGGTGCGGGCATGCACGCGCGCGACCGGCACGCTGGTTGACGTCGGCGGCAACGTCGTCGGCGGCGGCGCCTGCATCAGCAGCGCAGCGACGGTCAGCGAACGCAGGAAGACGGCTGAAACCAGCATCGACGCCGGACCATAGCACTGTCGTCGCGCTCGCTAGACGGGATCCGACAGCGGCGTCGGATCCGAAGTCTCACCGCAAAGCGCGGCGCGAACTTCGCCGACCAGGAAGATCGAACCGGCCACCACCACCAGGCCACCGACGGCGCCCATTCGCTGGCGCGCCTCGCCCAGCGCGGCGCGCGCGTCGGCAATCACCAGCGAAGTTGGCCCCGGCACCGTCGCTGACACCGGCAACGCGGCCGCCAGCGCCGCCGCCGGCAGCGCGCGTGGATTGCGCGAGGCGGTGGCGACGATCAAGTCGAACGCGCCCGCCAGCGGCGCCAGCACGCCCGCCACGTCTTTGTCTTTGACGACAGAGACCACCAGCGCCAACCGCCGGCCACCCGCCAGTGCCGGCAGCGCCGCCGCCAGCGCTGCGGCGCCCTCCGGGTTGTGCGCGCAGTCGAGCAAGACATCGTCGGCGATCCGCTCCAGGCGTCCAGGCCAGCGCGCCGCGCCCAGCCCGGTCATCGGCGCCGTCTCGGCAATCGGCCGACCCAGCGCCGCGCCGGCGGCGAGCGCCAGCGCGCGCGCGATCCCGGCGTTGTCGCGCTGGTGCGGGCCGGCCAGGCCCACGGGTTCGGTCGCCGGGAAAAAATCCACCCCCAGCCGGCGCAGCGGCGCACCCACTTGCGCCGCCGCTTTTTGCATCTCGTCGTCCGCCTCCGCCGGCAACCGGCCGATGAAATGCGGAACGCCCGGCTTGATGATCCCGGCTTTTTCGCGCGCGATCGAACGCAGGTCCGGCCCCAGATAGTCCATGTGATCGAAGGCGATGCTGGTGACGGCGGTGGCCACCGGGCGACAGGTCGTCACGGCGTCCAGCCGACCGCCGAGGCCCGTCTCCAGCACGGCCAGGTCCACGCCCTCCTCGGCCATCAACAGAAACGCCAGCACCGTCGACACTTCGAAGTAAGTCAGCGGTACGCCGGTGGCGACGATGCGCAGGTCCAGCGCCGCCAACCGATCGCCTTCAGCCTCGACGTCGCCCACCCGGATGCGTTCGGTGAACCGACTGAGGTGCGGCGAGGTGAAGAGCCCGGTCTTCCAACCCGCCGCTCGCAAGATGGCGTCGGCCATCGCCGCCGTCGAGCCCTTGCCGTTGGTTCCCGCAATTTGCACGGCCGGGAACGTCGCCTCGGGCGCGCCCAGCTGCCGCAGCGCCTCGCGCACGCGCTGCAATCCCAGATCGACACCCAGCGCGCGCACGCTGTCCAGGCGCGCCAGCAGATCGGGATAGCGTGCGCCCATCGCCACCTGGCCTTGATCCGATCGTCAGCGGCCGCGCGGGCCGAGCAGACGCACCAGCCGCGCCAGCGTCGCGCGCAGCTCGCGGCGCGGAACGATGCGATCCAGAAAGCCGTGCTCCAGCAAGAACTCGGCGCGCTGGAAACCCGGCGGCAGACGCTGGCGGATGGTGTTCTGGATGACCCGCGCGCCGGCGAAACCGATCAACGCCTTCGGCTCGGCGATGATCACGTCGCCCAGCATGGCGAAGCTGGCCGCCACGCCGCCCGTCGTCGGGTGCAGCAGCACCGAGAAGTACGGCAACCCGGCTTCGCGCAGCCGCCCCAGCGCCGCCGACGTCTTCGCCATCTGCATCAGCGACAGCACGCCTTCTTGCATGCGCGCGCCGCCCGACGACGAAAACACGATGGCCGGCACGCGCCGCTCCAGCGCGCGCTCGTAGACGCGGGTGATCTTCTCGCCGACCACCGAGCCCATCGACCCGCCCATGAAGTCGAAGACGAAGACGCCGACTTCCACCGGCTGGCCGTCGATCAACCCCGCGCCGGAACGAACCGCGTCGCCGCCGGGAACGTCCGACGATTTCTTGGCCGCGCGCAGCCGTTCGACATAGCGTTTGGTGTCGCGGAAGCCCAGCGGATCGATGCTGTCGATGGTGGCGTCTTCCTCGGCGAAGCTGTCCGGATCCAGGACCAGCGCCAGCCGCCGCGACGCCGACAACATGAAGTGATGGTCGCACTGGGGGCAGACCTGGTCGCTCTTTTCCAGGTCAGCGGTGAGAAGCGCGGCGCGGCACCCCGGGCATTTCGTGAACACCCCGGCGGGGACGCTGCGCTTCTCGTTCCCCAGCTCGTCTTCTTTGTCGTCCCGTCGGTACCAGGCCATCAAGAATGCGGGAGAATACCTCACCCCGGGTGTGGAACGCTCGTCGGCGTACGTTTTAATTTGTTATGCTGCGCGCGTGCATTTCGGCTCTTGGCACCCCATAACGGAAGCCAGCTCGCAGGCCCCCGAATCGTCGGGCATCCTGCAGGTGCGCGCCGAAGGGGTGATGGATTATGAGACCGGGCGCAGCGCCATGGTCATGTACGCGTGCTCGCCGCCGGGCGAGACCTTGCGCGGGTTCGTGGGTGGACGCGGAGGTCGCCAGCTCCGCCGCGCGGTAGCCGCCGGTGCGCGCTGGATCCGCTTTGCCGAGGTGCCCGACCCCGAGGCCGAGCTGGACCGCCTGTTGCGCGGCTTCGTCGAGCGATTCGGCTCGCCGCCCATCAACAACGCCGCCAACAGCGCGCGCCGCGTTCGCGCCGACGAGGACTAGGAACAGGAATGTCAGAAGCCAACCGCCCCGGGCTTACCTATCGTGAAGCGGGCGTCGATATCGACGCTGGCGATAACCTGGTCGATCGCATCAAGCCGCATGTCTTGCGCACCATGCGCCCCGAGGTGCTGGCCGGCGTGGGTGGCTTCGCGGCGCTGTGTGGCCTGCCAACCGGCTATCGCGAGCCCTTGCTGGTGTCGTGCACCGACGGCGTGGGCACCAAGCTGAAGCTGGCGTTCATCAGCGGCAAGCACGACACGGTTGGCGTCGATCTGGTGGCGATGAACGTCAACGACCTGGTGGTCGGCGGAGCCGAGCCGCTGTTCTTTCTCGATTACTTCGCCGCTGGCGCGCTGGACGTCGAGGTGGCCGAGCGCGTGATCGCCGGGATCGCCGACGGGTGCCAGCAAGCGGGCTGCGCTCTCATCGGCGGCGAGACGGCCGAGCTGCCCGGTTTCTACGCCGCCGGCGAATACGATCTGGCCGGGTTTTGCGTGGGCGTGGTGGAACGCAGCCGGCGCGTCGACGGCAGCGGTATCCGCGCCGGCGACAAGTTGCTGGGCCTGGCGTCGTCGGGATTTCATTCGAACGGCTACTCGCTGGTGCGGCGGGTTTTTCTGGAACACCTGAAGCTGCCGCTCGACGCCACGGTGCCTGGCTTGGACGCGCCGCTGGGCGAGGTGCTGATGCGCCCGACGCGCATCTACGTCAAGGCCATCCGGGCCCTGGAAAAAGCCGATCTTCTGCGCGGCGCCGCCCACATCACCGGTGGCGGTTTGATCGACAACCCGACGCGCATGCTGCCGGCGGGCGCCCGACTCAAGCTGCACATTCGCCTCGGCTCGTGGGAGATCCCGACGGTGTTCGATCTGCTGGCTCGCGGCGGCAACGTGGCGGCGGAAGAAATGCTGCGCACGTTCAACATGGGCATCGGCATGATCGCCTGCGTGCCCAAGGCCCGCGCCACCGACGCCCGCGCGCTGCTGGAAGCGCAGGGCGAGCGCGTGTTCGACATCGGCGAGGTGGCGGACAGCAGTGTCGTCGACGGCCCGGTCGAGTTCAGCGGTCGTCTGCCGATCGCCGTCGCCACCCGCCCCGCGGATCACGCATGAGGGTCGGCGTCCTGGCGTCGGGCAGCGGGACGAACCTTCAATCTCTCATCGACAGCGCGGCCAGCGGCGCGCTGGGGCCGGCCACGCTGGCGGTGGTGGGCGTGAACGTCCCCGACTGCGGCGCCTTGGCCCGGGCCCGCGGCGCCGGCATTCCCACCTTCGTCGTCGACCACCGCGGGTTCACCCAGCGGGCGTTGTTCGATCAAGCGTTGCTGGGCGCCCTGCGCTTGCACGACGTCGAGCTGGTGGTGCTGGCCGGGTTCATGCGTTTGCTGGGCGCCGATCTGCTGGCGGCGTTTCCGGCGCGGGTGATCAACGTTCACCCCGCCCTGTTGCCAGCGTTTCCCGGCGTGCACGCGCAGGCCCAGTCGTTCGCCTACGGCGTGAAGCTCGCCGGCTGCACCGTGCACTTCGTCGACACCGGCGTGGACAGCGGCGCGGTGATCGCCCAGGCGGCCGTGCCAGTGCTGGACGGCGACGACGCCGAAGCCTTGCGCCTGCGCATCCTGGCCCAGGAGCACCTGCTTCTGCCGGCGGTGGTGCGCGCCTTCGCCGAGGGGCGGGTCTCGGTGGAAGGCCGTCGCGTCCGCGTGGTCGGCGAGAAAACCAGTCCGGACCGGCTGGTCAGTTTCTGACGAAGTATTCTTCGCTGCTCGCCCTCCCTCATGGACACGAACTACTACGACGTCATCGTCTGCGGCGGTGAGCTGACCGGGCTCATCGCGGCGGCGTTGCTGGGACGCCGGGGATTTCGCGTCTTGCTGGTGGGCCACGACGCCGATCGCCCGACGTTCGAAGCCGGCGGGTACACGCTGCCGCGCGGGCCGGCGCTGCTGCCGGCGCTGGATTCACCGCCGGTGGCGCGCGTGCTCAGCGAATTGAACTGCGTGCAGGTGGTGCGGCGCCGCGCGCCCGCGCTGCAGCCGGGCTTTCAGGTGGTGTTGCCCAAGCACCGCTTCGACGTGCCCGCCGACGAGGACGCCCTGCTGTCCGAGCTGCGCCGCGAGTTCGGCGACGACGCCACCACCATGCTGGCCGCCACCGCCCGCCTGCATGAGGCCAGCGCCGTGCTGGAACCGGTGCTGGGCGCCGAGTTGACGTTGCCGGCGGACGGATTCTGGGAACGGCGCGAGGTGGCGCGCCTGGAATCGCTCTTGCCGAAGGTGGGGACGGATCTGCTGGCGCCGCTGCCCATCGAACATCCCTGGCGCACGGTGGTGGCGGCCCCGGCGGCGCTGGGCAGCGCGTTCGGTCCCAACGATCTCGGAACAGTCACGCAAGCGCGTTCCTTCGTGCTGGCCCGGCGCGGGCTGCACCGTTTGGAAGGCGGCACCACGGCGCTGCACGCGCTGTTTCTCGACAAGCTGGGCACCTTCGCCGGCGAGAAGCGCGAGCGACTGACGCCGATCGAGATCGTCCAGCGGCGCGGCAAGGCGGTGGGCATTCGCTTCCGCCCGCGCGACGAGACCATCGGCGCCGAACACTTGATCTGGGCCGGTCCGGCGGCGGCGATGCACGCCCTGTGCGGAGAAAAGCCGCGCAAGGGACGCGACACCGCCACCGGCCTGCACGTCGCCTGCTATCGCTATGGCCTGGCGCTGCTGGTGGCCGCGGAGGCCATTCCCGAGGGCATGGGCAGCCGGGTCTTCTTGATCGCCGATCCGACTCGGCCGCTGCTGGAGGAAAACGCCATCGCCGTGACCGTCGCGCCCAGCAGCAGCGGACGCGACGCCGGCCACGTCCACATCTGGGCCGAATGTCTGGTGCCGGCTCCAGCCGTCGACGGTGGTCCCGGTTACCTGCGCGCCGTGCGTGGGCGGGTGCGCAAGCAACTGGCCAAGCTGATCCCATTTTTCACCGAGCACCTGGCCGTACTGGCGTCACCGTACGACGGGCTGCCGGCCGAATTGCCGGCGGGCAAAAAAGCGCCGGCGGTGGCGGTGCCGGCTCTGCCCATGCCGCCCGTCTACAGCGCAGAGTCAGCGCGTCCGCTGGACGTGGCCGGTCTGCCGCACGCCACCGGGATCAAAAATCTGTATCTGGCCGGCCGCGAGAACCTGCCTGGCCTGGGCGTCGAAGGCGAGTTCGTCTCGGCATGGGGCGTGCTGCGGCTGGTGGCCGGGACGCAACCAAAGAAGGACGTCCGCCGGCGTGAAGTTCTGCTGAGCGAAGGTTAGTTCAGCGCGACGCGCGACGCTGCAGGCGGCGGCAGAAGCCGGCGATGGCCTGGCGGTGTTCCGGGCGCAAGGCGATGAACGACACGCCGGTGCGACGGAAAGAGCCGACCGGCGTGTCGCTGGTGATCACTCCTTCGGCGGCGATCTCCTCGGGCGACCCCGGCAGCGAAAAAGCCAGCGCCACCGGGGTTCGCGGCTTGTACGAAGCGTCCTTGGTTCGCTTGATGGTGATGCCGCCCGGGCAGATGTCCTCCGCCTGACAAAGCTGGATCCGTCCACTGGTTGCGTTCTTGACCGCGAACGTGGCGGCCGTGCGCCGCATTCGACGCCGCTCGCGGTCGGTTCTGCGCCGCTCTCCGGACATACGCCATTGTCACGGCGGCCGGCGAATTCCGCAAAAAATTTGCTGGTGGAGGGGCGGTTTCGCCACTTCGCCAGAGGCTGCGCTTACTCGACCAGAGGCTTCGCCTCTTCGATGATGAAGTTCGGGATCTCGTCCGTCACCGCATAAGCCAGCCGGCAGCGCGCGCATTCAAAGGCGCTCTCGTCCGCGCGCAGAGTCAACGGACCCTTGCACTTTGGACACGCCAGGATCTCGATCAGCTCTTTGTTCAACGGCACGGCGCCGGTGTTTATACCTGAAATCACCACCCTGGGATACGATGCTTCTGGACCATGAAACGCGTGATCTTCACCGTTGTCCTCCTTGGCGCCCTCGCCTTCTTTGCCTGGACCGTACGGCGTTTCACCCGCCTGATCCTGGGCGGACGCCCCGACGTCCGCACCGATCGCCTGGGCGATCGGGTGGCGTCGGTGATGGCCTATTTCTTCGGCCAGAAGAAGGTGATCGAAAAAACCGTCATCCCGGCGGCGCGGGCCAGGCGCCTGGTCAGCGCCATCGGCAGCAAGTACCACTTTCTGATCTTCTGGGGCTTCATCATCATCACCGTCGGCACCGGTGAGACGCTGTTGCAGGGGATCGTCCCGTCGTTCGCCCTGACCGACATCCTGGGCCAGACGCTGGGCCGTTTTCTCTACGCCTCGATCGACGTGTCCAACGCGCTGGTGCTGGCGATGATCATCTTCGCCGTCTTCCGTCGCGTGGTCTTGAAACCGCGCCTCATCCCGATGAGCCGCGACGCCGCCGCCATCCTGGGCGCCATCGCCTTGCTGATGCTCAGTCACTATGGCATCCACGGCCTGCGCGCCGCCGCCGGTGCCGGCCAGGCGGGCTTCCCGCTCTCGAACGCCATCGGCGAGGCCTTGGCCGGGTTGTCGGCGCCCACGGCGCTGGCGTTGTCCGAAGCTTGCTGGTGGTTCCACGTCGTGCTGGTGCTGGCGTTTCTGAACTACCTGCTTTACTCGAAGCACAGCCACATCATCGCGGCGCTGCCGAACATCTATTTTCGCAAGCTGGGCCAGCGCGGGATCCTGCCCAAGCTGAACATGGAGGCCGACGACATGGCCGCCACTGGCGTGGTGTCGGAGTACAAGGACTTCACCTGGAAGTCACTCCTCGACGGTTACGCCTGCACGGAATGCGCGCGCTGCTCGAACTTCTGCCCGGCGTACAACACCGGCAAGCCCCTGTCGCCGATGCAGGTCATCCACGACGTGCGCGACGACATGAAGTCCCGCATGGCCGACAAGGGCCCCCTGGACCACATCATCAATCGGTTTCAGCACGGCAAGGCCGAGGCGGACGAACTGGACCGCGTGATTCCGTTGATCGGCGGGCGCACCACCGAAGACGTGCTGTGGGCCTGCACGACCTGCGGTGCCTGCCAGGAGGTCTGCCCGGTCTTCATCGACCACCCGGAAAAAATTCTGCAGATGCGCCAGAACCTGGTCTTGGTGCAGGAAAAAGTCCCGACCGATCTGGCGCGCACCTTCACCAACCTGGAACGCAATGGCAACCCCTGGGGCCTGAGCGCGGACAAGCGCATGGACTGGGCCGACGGCAAGAACGTCCCCACGCTGGACGACAAGCCCGACGCCGAATATCTGCTGTGGGTCGGCTGCGCCGGCGCCTACGACGATCGCATCAAGAAGCAGACGCTGGCGTTGGTGGACATCCTGCGTGAGGGCGGCGTCGACTTTGCCGTGCTGGGCCTGGAAGAAGGTTGCACCGGTGATCCGGCGCGCCGAGCGGGCAACGAGATGCTGTACCAGATGCAAGCGCAGCAGAACGTCGAGACCATGAACGCCAAGAAGGTGAAGAAGGTCATCACCGCCTGCCCGCACTGTCTGCACACCATCAAGAACGAGTATCCGCAGCTGGGCGGCAACTTTGAGGTGCGCCACCACACCCAGGTCATCCGCGAGCTGATGGCCGGCGGCAAGGTGGAGATCGATCAACAGAAGGCCGGCGGGAAGACCGTGGCCTTGCACGATCCGTGTTACCTCGGCCGCTGGAACGGCGAATACGACGCCCCTCGCGACGTGCTGGACGGTTTGCCGGGCACGCGCATCGAGCTGCCGCGCAACAAGCAGCACGGCTTCTGCTGCGGCGCCGGCGGCGGCCGCATGTGGATGGAAGAGAAGATCGGCACCCGGGTGAACCACAACCGCGTCGACGAGGTCATTGCATCCGGCGCCGACACCGTCGCCACCGCCTGTCCGTTCTGCACCATCATGCTCCGCGACGGCGTGCAGGACCGCGACGCCGGCGAGAAGGTCGCCGTGGTGAACGTCTCCGAGCTGGTGGCGAAGACAATGAAGCGAAAAAAAGAGATCGAAGCGTCCGCGGCGCCGGCGCCGCCCGAATCCGTTTAACTGGCGTAGCGCGAGGCCGCTTGCTTGCAGAAGGCGCAGTCGGCGCCGCTGCTGTGCATGTGGGCCACGACGCCGCCGGCCGACTGCGGGCGCTCGGATTTGATGGCGGAGAAGACCATCAATGAATCGTGGCTGGGATCGCCGGAGGGCATGGCGGCGGCGTTGGTGGCGGCGCCGGCCCCTCGATCGTGTTGACCGCCCACCGACGCACTGACGGCGTCACGCTGCTCGGCCATTTTTTCCTGGCGAGCCTGTGCTTCCATTTGCGACGCCTGGCCCGCCACTTCCAGATCTTGCGCCGACGGATCGGCGGGAGCCAGCGCGGCGGCGCGCACGGTCTCGGCGTTCTGGATGGTCTCGTCGGGCGTGCGGCCCGGCGACAGCGACACCGGGACCTCGCCGCCGACGGCGTAGCGTCGGCCGTCGGGGCCAGTCTCGTAGGTATACGAAGCGCCGCCGGTCAGGCCCTTGCCCGCCGCCATGTGCGCGGCCTCGTGCGCGTGCACGGCCGCGTCGCGGGCTTCCAACTTTTGCACGACCTGTTTTTCTTCGGGTGAAAGCGGCTTGGTCGGACCCTTGGTCTCGGCGCTCTGGTCGGTGCCGTCTGTGCCGCCCGAAGCATCCTTGGTTTGATCGGGTACCGCTGCGGCGCTGTCACTGTCGCCGCCACCCTGCTGGGCCAGCTGCCTGCGTGCCTCGGGCGACAAACTGATCACCACCCCCGACGACGCACCGGCCGCGCCTCCCTCGCTCTGGTCGCCGCCCGTGTCGGTCGCACGCGTGCGTTCCGCCGCGCTTTCGCGCAAGGCGCCGATCGAAGACGCGTCCGGACCCCCAATTCGTATGTGCACGAAGTTCAGCTTTGTCGTCGACAGATGGGAGGTGGACCTTGAGGTTTTCGCAAACAATCCCTGACAGCGACGCCGATGTCGCGGTCGTGTCCGCCGGAAGATCCGCCAGATGATGAATGCCTTGATTTCAGCGCATTTCCCTGGTGGCGAGCGCATTGCTAGGTTGGCCCGCATGTTGAAAAAACAAGAAGCGTGGGTTGCCCTGGCAATCGTGCTCGCCTTTACCGCCTGCTCTAGCAACGGAGGCGCTCGCGACGCTGCCGGGCTCGACGCCCTCGACAGCGGCGGAGACGTATCGGAGGCGCTCGCAGACTCCCAATGCCTGGACGGAGAGTTTGCCTACGTAACAGCCGGTTGTGGAGCCAATGCTCCGCAGCCGGTCTGTATCGGAGACCTCGACGCGTGCTTCATGAAGATCTGCACCTGCACGGGTAAAACGGTGGACGGCTGCTGGGCCAACGAACCGTGGGACCATGCCGGCGCCTGCGCGGACGGAGGCGATGGCGACCGTCCGATCGACAGTCCGGCAGACGCGCCAATCGACTCTCCCGCGGACGGTAGCTGCCCAATCGGCCAAAGCCTCCTCTATCTATCGAGCGGATGCGGGGCCAGCGCGCCCCAACCGATGTGCGTCGGGGCGGTCGACGCGTGCGCCGGCCCGGTCTGCACGTGTTCCGGCCGGATCGTGGAGGGCTGTGGCTATGCGACAGAACCCTGGATCAGCTGGGGCACGGACTGCGTGAAACCCGACGCCGGGCCAGAGAGCGACGGCGGGCCGACAGACGCCGACGCATCTGAGACGTTCTGACTCCGTGGTTGCCTTACTCGTCGTCGTCGCGTGCCGCCGACAGCCGCGACAACACGCCGAGATCTTCCAGCGTCGTGGTGTCGCCCTTGGCCACGCCGGTGGTGGCGATCTCTTTGAGCAGCCGGCGCATGATCTTCCCGGACCGGGTCTTCGGCAGCGCATCGGTGAAGCGGATCTCGTCGGGACGGGCCAGGGCGCCGATCTCCTTGACCACGTGATCGCTGAGGCGCTTCTTCATCTCGGGCGAAGGTTCTTGCCCGCTTTTCAAGGTCACGAAGGCGAACACGGCTTGACCTTTCAGTTCGTGCGGCGGCCCGACGACCGCCGCCTCGGCGACGCTGGGATGCGAGACCAACGCGCTTTCGATCTCCGCCGTGCCCAGACGGTGGCCGGCGACGTTCAGCACGTCGTCGACGCGGCCCATGACCCAGAAGAAACCGTCCTCGTCGCAGCGGGCGCCGTCGCCGGTGAAGTAGACGCCCGGGATCTCCGACCAGTACGCCTTCACGTATCGCTCGGGATCGCCGTGGATCCCGCGCAGCATCGACGGCCACGGTTTCTTGATCACCAGGAAGCCGCCCTCGTTGGGTTTGCAGGGTGAGCCATCCCGTTTGACGATCTCGGGCAGCACCCCGAAGAACGGGCGCGTGCAGCTGCCCGGTTTGGTCGAGGTGATCCCCGGCAGCGGCGTCATCATGATGGCGCCTGTCTCCGTCTGCCACCAGGTGTCGACGATCGGACAGCGGCCGCCGCCGATCACCTCGTGGTACCACATCCACGCCTCGGGGTTGATCGGCTCGCCGACGGAGCCCAGCACGCGCAGCGACGTCATGTCGTGCTTTTGCGGGTACTCGTTGCCCCAGCGCACGAAGGCCCGGATGGCGGTCGGCGCGGTGTAGAACACCGTCACCTTGTGGCGCTCGATGATCGACCAGAAACGATCTTTGTCCGGTGAATCAGGAGCGCCTTCGTACATCACCGTGGTGGCGCCGTTCGACAGCGGGCCGTAGACAACGTAGCTGTGGCCGGTGACCCAGCCGATGTCGGCGGTGCACCAGTAGATGTCCGTCTCGTGCAGATCGAAGACGTACTTGGTGGTGAGGTGCGCGCCCAGCAGGAAGCCGCCGGTGGTGTGCACGACGCCTTTGGGTTTTCCGGTGGTGCCCGAGGTGTAAAGAATAAAAAGCGGGTGCTCGGACGGCAGGCTGGTGGGCGGGCAGTCCGTGGACGCTTGCGGCACGCGCTCGTGCCACCAGTGATCGCGCCCGGCCTGAAAGTCGATCGCCTCACCGGTGCGGCGCACGACCAGGCAGGCCTTGATCGACGGCGTCTCGCGCAACGCTTTGTCGACGTTGCCTTTGAGGGGAATGACCTTGCCGCGCCGGTAACCGCCGTCGGCGGTGATGCACAGCTTGGCGCCGCAATCGTTGATGCGATCGCGCAGCGCCTCGGCGGAGAAGCCCCCGAACACCACGGTGTGGGTGGCGCCGATTCGCGTGCAGGCCAGCATGGCCACCGCCGCCTCGGGGATCATCGGCATGTAGATGGCGACGCGATCGCCGGCGCCCACGCCCAGCGCCTTCAGGGCGTTGGCGGCGCGGCAGACCTCCTCGTGAAGCTGGGCGTAGGTGATCTTGCGTTCCTCGCCGGGCTCGCCTTCCCACAGCAGCGCGACCTTGTTGGCGCGCGTGGCCAGGTGGCGATCCAGACAGTTCGCCGACAGGTTGATCTCGCCGCCGTCGAACCAGCGCGCCCAGGGCAGCTGCCAATCCAGCACCTTGGTCCACGGCTTGGTCCAGGTCAGCTCGGCGACGGCCATCTCGGACCAGAAGGCTTCCGGCTCGTCGATCGAACGGCGATACAAGCGATCGTACGTCGCCTGGTCTTTGATCAGGGCCTGGCTGGCGAACGCCGCCGACGGTGGAAATCGCCGGGTCTCGCGCGAGACCGATTGGATGACGCCGGTTGAATCACTGCCCTGCCCCTGTCCCGAGCCGTTCGATTGGTTGCCCATGGCGCTCCTTACCTTATGGCGAATCCCTGCAGATCAGAATTCGCATCTGTCCACTCGGTGTCAACGTGCGTGACGTGCGCGCCGCGTGGACCACGACGCAGATACTCCAGAAAACCTAACACGGCCGGCTCGGCGCCTTCGGCCAGGACTTCCACCGAACCGTCGGGCTGGTTGCGAACCCAGCCGGCCACGGCGAAACGGCGCGCCTCTTCCAGCGTGGTCGCGCGATAGCCTACGCCTTGCACGCGGCCGCGCACCACGGCGCGCAGCCGCTTCACGGCTGCACCCGCAACGAGGCCGGACGCAACACCTCGCCGCCGATGCCCGCGCCTGCGCGCAGATCAACGGAACGCGGCTGACCGGGACGCGCATCGGCGGGCGCCGACAAGATGGTGATGCGCCCGTCGCCAGCCGCCGCCGGCACCAGCAGCCAGCGGCCGTCGGGTGACATGTCCACCTTGCCCATCACGCCGCTGGCGGTCGCGGCGGGCGTGGCGATCTCCTGCGCACCGACCCGAAACACCGCCGCGCCTTGCTTGGTATCTCCGCGCCGGCGCGCGGACACCCAGACCGTGGCGCGTTCGGGCGGCAAACGGATCGCCGATCCGCTCAGCAGCGGCAGCGGCCGCCCGGCGCTGATCGCCATCGGCTCGACCGCTTCATCGATGGTCACCGTGCGGGCCAGCGGCAGCGACACGCGCGTGGGACCGTCGTCGACCAGGCGAACGGCGAAAAGCCGCGTCGGCTGCGGTCCGGTGGCACGGCTTTGCGCGGTGTCACCAGCCAGCGCCCACAGCGACAGTCCGTCGGGCGAGAACGCCACGTCGACCAGCACCGGCACCCGCGCCTCGGCCACCAGCGCGGTTCGACCGAGCACGGTGACCGGACCGCGCGGACTGATGCCGAGAACGATCAATTGATTGCCACGCTGGGTGAGCAACGCCAATCGGGTTCCGTCGGGAGAGATATCCGCCGCCACCAACCCCGCGTCGCGAACGTCGGCCGGCAGCGGGCGCGGCGCGGTTCGCGCCGGGTGCAGCGGATAGCTGGTGTCGACGATGGCCAGATCAGCGGCGCGCACCAGGACCAGCACCGGCATGTGCGCGGCAGACAAAAGCGCGATCACCGGCTCGGGGCCCAGCTCCAGCCGGGTGGTCGCGCGAGGACCGCCGGCCGCCGGGATCTCCACCACGTTGACCACCGAACGGCGAGCCTCGGCGATGTACGCGGCTCGTCCATCGGCGGACAGCGCCAGAAAACGACCGCCGTCGATGGCGGTGCCGCCGGCGGCCACCGGGCCGTCGTTGTTGATCTCCGCCCAGTCGACCCGCCCGCCGCCCGCCGCGACCACAGCAGCATAACGCTTGATCGTCACGTTCTTCTCGCCGCTGCCGTTTTCGGTGGTGACGACAACCGAGGCCGTGCCGGCCGGCGCGCCGATGGGCACGCGCACCAGGGCGCCGCCGTCGACGGTCCGTCCCAGCACGGCCGTAGGGTGACCGCCGACGCGCACGGTGGGCTGGCGACCGAAGCCTTTGCCGCGCACCCAGATGGTCTCGCCCACGGTGATGATCCCATCGCTGCTGTCCAGCTTCAGCTGGCCGCGCAACGGCACGTCCGAACCGCCCAGGTCGGTGACCTCGGTGATCGTCGGCGTGCCCGAAGCCTGCGACAGATCGCGCGGGTCTTCGACCATCTGGTGCAGCGGCCCTCCGCAGCTGGTCAGGAGGACCGCCGCGAGGACCGCACGCTTCACAGGGGACCTTCGGTGATGCCGAAGCCGACCAGGTTGTTCGGAATCATCGGCAGCTCGTCGTACTTGGCGACGACGTTGTTGGCGGCGTCAAGGAACTGCGCCTTGGACAGCACGACCATCTGCACGGCACCCTGCGGAGGCGCGCACGAACCGACGTAGCCGACGATCTTGGCGCCGGTGTCGAACTCGAACGTGACGCGGTGACTGACCATCTCGCGAAGCTTTTTGTAGTCGGGCATGGGCGCGGACGATACCACGCGTTGACTGGCAACGGTTCGTTGTGCGGCGAGCAACACGGCGCCTAACACCCACCTCGGTGAACGCCCAGATATCCCTTATATTTACACAAAAATTAGTTGGCTCACTTACTGCTTATAAGAAGCACTAAGGCGGCCAATACATGAGAAAAGCGGGCTATCTGATCGGGCTCGGAGTCTGTTCTCTATCGCTAGGATGCAGCGAATATGCTGATCGCGAAACCACCGAGGCCGAAGGCGCGGCAACCGCGTCCCAAAACGGTCTTGGTGATCTCAACGGTCTGAGCTCGTACAACGGCTTGAACTCGTACAACGGGCTCAGCGTTTACAACGGCCTCAACTCGTACAACGGCCTCAACTCGTACAACGGCTTCATGGGTTCGATGGAAGGCCGCCAGGTGATTTCTTATTTGGTGAAGTGCGCGCTGCCCGCCGGCCGCCAGATCACTAAACAAGATCAAAATAACATTTGGTACACATACAAGGGCGCCATCGGCGTCGGTCCCGGCTGGGAAACCGGCGCTTGCGACAAGACCTGCCAGGAGGGCATCTCCGCCTGCTTGATGGCCCACATCAACACGGCCGGCGTGCACATCCCGCTGTGGCTGGATTCGCCAGCGCCGTCCATCGGCTTTGGACAGAGCAGCGACTACCCGTACCAGGAAGGCACGTACTTCGGAAACCTCTTCGTGGACAACCCCGCCACCGGTAAGCCGGACGCTTTTTATTGCAATGGTCCTTCGTTCGCCACGTCGACCGTGCCTGGCCGCTTGGGCGCTTACCAGCCGAACGTCGTCTACTCCAATCCGTTCGGGACCAACGCCATGTGCGCAGGCAACTGCGTGGCCGCGGCGGCGCCGAACCAGAACGACGGCTTCAAGTCGTGCAAGGGATACAACACGCCGATCACCGTGTGGCGCCAGCCGGCCCCATCTTTCGGCGCTCCGGCGGCATGGTCGTCGACGGCGACGTACGCGCTGAACCAGCGCGTCTCGTACAAGAACGTCAACTACCAATGCCTCCAGGCTCACACCGCCAACTCGTACTGGGCGCCCGATGTCAGCCCCGCACTGTGGAAGGTCGCGACCGACAACTCAGCGCCCTATTACAAGATCTGTTCGCAGAACAGCGGACTGTGTCTGGACGCCGAGATCACCCAACCCGGCGACGGCGCGCGCATGCAACAGTGGGCCTACAGCGGCGGCGACAATCAGAAGTGGCAAATCATCAGCACCGGCGACAACTACTTCAAGCTTTGCGCGAAGTACAGCGGCCGTTGCTTGGACCTGGACTCCGGCAGCCAGGCCAATGGCGCCAAGATTCAGCTGTGGTCGTACGGCGGCGCGGACAACCAGCGCTGGGCGATCAGCCCGGTCGGCAACACCGGCTCGGGCGATCTGATGGGCCCATGGAGCGCCAGCGGCGACTATCAAATCGGCGAGCGCGTCACCTACAAGAATGTGACCTACGACTGTCTGCAGACCCACAAGGCCAATTCATACTGGGCGCCTGACGTCAGCCCGGCGTTGTGGAAGGTGTCGGCGACACCGGTGCCCCTGTTCAGCATCGTGGCCAAGATGGGCGCCCGTTCGATCGACGTGACGAATCACAGCCAGGCCAACGGCGCGGCGATTCAGCAGTGGTACTACACCGGCGAGTCCCAACAGCTCTGGATCATCACCGCGGTCCAGTAGCCAGCCAGCCACCGCAGCAGCGCGCTGGTCGCGCTGCTACGGATGACCGGGCGGCAGCGGACCATGCGGGCTGCCGCCGCCCATCATCGGCGGACCACCGCCACCAATCAGCGATTCGTCTTCTTTCTGGATCTGGTTCAACGACAGCTTCACCCCGCGCGAGCCGACCGCGACCTTGGGCAGCAAGGCAATGACGTCGCCTTTCTTGTGCGTCATCGGATCGCCATCCTTGTCGACGCGCGCGCTGATGGCCAGGTCGCCCTCGAAGTTGCCGTTCTTGAACATCATGTCCTGCGGACCCAGCGAGAACGGGATGGGCAGCGCCGCCGCGGTGAACCTTTTCACCGCCACCAGCGAACCGCGCGCCGACGGATTGTCCGAGACGCGGCGGGCGACCAGGAAGATCACGTCGTCGGGTTTCACCTGCGCCTTCATGGCCGGGGCCAGGACGATGGTACCGTTGATGACGGCGTTCGGATCCGGCTTGGGCGCGGGCGCTTCGGCGGCCGGCGCAGGCGGCGGCGCCGTCGGTGCGGCGGCGGCTGGCGGCGGCGGCGCGGCAGCAGGCGCCGGCGCGGCCGAACCGGCGGGCGGCGCGGGGATGCCGGCGGCCTTCCCTGCCTCGTCGTTCTTGCTGCAAGCGGTGATCGAAAGCGCCAGGCCGGCGCCAATCAGAGCGGCGACGAAACTCGAACCGCGCGCTGGTTTCGACATGCGCGGACCATAACACAGTCAGCTATCATGCCGACGATGTCGGGTCCCCTCACCGCCACCCTCAGCGCGCGGGCCATTATCGCTCCGGGGATCGCGGATCTCCGATTCACCATGCAGTCTCCGGCCGCGCTGAACTTCAAGGGCGGCCAGTTCGTCTCGCTGTCGGTGGATCCGTCGCTGCCACGGCGCAGCTATTCGATCGCCTCGCAGAGCGACCACGGTGAAAGCGTGCGCCTCATCCTGCGCGTGATCGAAGGTGGCCCGGCGTCGGCGTACCTGATGGCCATGCCGCTGGGCGCGCCGCTGGCCATGACCGGCCCGCACGGCTTCTTCACCCTGGAGGACCAGCATCCCGGCGACATCGTCTTCGCCGCCACCGGAACGGGCGTGGCGGCGGTGATGCCCATGCTGGGCGAGCTTGCGGCCCGACCCGCGACTGGTCGGCGCCTGCTGGCCTGGGGGCTGCGCCACCCCGAAGACATCTTCGCCCACGACGAGATCGAAACCCTCTGCCGCGCCGCCGGCGTCGAACTCGACATCCACCTGACCCTGCCGCCGCCCGATTGGAGCGGAACGTCGGGCCGCATCACAGGCACCATTTTGAACCATTTTTCCCGACTGGCGGCGCCCACGTTCTACCTGGTGGGCAACGGCGCGATGATCGACGAGCTGAAACGCGCTCTGGTGGAAAAAGGGGTCAATCGCAAAAGACAAATACGCACCGAGGCTTTTTTCGATTAACCAGACGGCAGCGGGCGATCGCCGATCCAGACACCCCGCCGGCACGTTAGAATTTCGCCGAAATGAGGATGGTCGGTACCGCGGCCTTTGGCCTGCTCGTGGCCGCCGCTGCTTGCAGCGGGACAGACGAGCCGACCGCCACGCTGACCAGCCTGACGCCCGCTCGCGCCTACACCGACAGCGCCGTGCCGGCGACGCTGCGGGGCGGGCCCTTCCGCCCGTCGTTCTCGGTCGACACGTCGTCGGGCAGCGCGCGCATCGACGTTTCGGCTTTCGACTGCTTGCTGTTGCCGGCCACCGCCGCCGACGTCACCGCCGCCAGCACGGCTCCGGTGACCGCCTGGACCGATCCGATGCAGCTCGCTGTCAGCGTGCCGGCGAAATTGCCGGTCGGATTTTACGACGTGCAGCTGCGTGATCCCAACGGCCCACCGGCGACGTTGAAGAAAGGCTTTCAATCGCTGGGCCCCGACACCGACGCGCCCGAGGTGTCGCTGGATGCTCCGCTGGGCGGCACGTTCGTGGTGGCGGGGACGCGCGTCCCGGTCACGGTCAGCGCCAACGACGGCGACGGCCATCTGGTGTCGCTGGGGTGGACGCTGACCTCGTTACATTTTCCAGCGCAGACGCACACCTGCCCGGCCCCCGCCGGCGCGTCGCACATCACCTGCAACGACGGCGTGCTGATCTTGCCCGAGAGCACCAGCCTGCAAGACCAGATGATCCTGCGCGTCGACGCCCAGGACGCGGCCGGCAACCTGGGCTCGCGTGAAGATCTTCTGTGGCTGGCCCAGGCCCCGGTCATCACCTCGTTCGCGCCGGGCGGCGGGCCGTCGACGGGCATGACCCAGATCGTGGTGCGCGGGCAGGCCTTCGTGATGGCCACGCGCGTGCTGATCGACGGCGTGCCGATCAACCCCGCCGGCGGGATCTGGGAGAACGACACCACCATGCGCGGGTTCACCAACGCCCACGATCCGGGCCCGGTGCCGGTGGTGGTGGAGACGGGAAACCAGCAAGTGGTGGGGCAGAACTTCACCTTCGTAGCGGTGCCGGTGGTTCGGCAAATCACCCCCAATCAGGGGCCGTCGGCCGGTGGAACGCTGGTGACGATTGTCGGCAGCCACTTCGTGTGCGACCGTCCGGACGCCATGGGCACGCAATTCTCCGTCGGCGCGGGCGTGGTGCGGGTGCCTTTGACGATCACCGATTGCGCCGGCATGAACCGATTGGCGGCGATCATGCCGCCCTACACCGTGCCGCCCGACGGCACCGGCACGGTGTCGCTGTTCGCGCTCGATCCCGCCGCCGGCGAATCGGAGTTGCCGGACGCCTTCACTTACGCATCGCTGCCGGTGACACCGCCGCCGCCGACGACGCCTCCGTCGCCCATGCCCTGATGAAACTTTTCTCCAAGCTGACATTGTTGACCCTGGGCGTTTCGGCGGTGCCGGTGGGCATCGCTGGCTACTCGTCGCTGCGCATCGGGCAGAACGCCTTGCGGGGGGCGATCGAGGAAA
>DASXQB010000384.1:0-16030 GCA_036493295.1 Polyangia bacterium
CGTCGACATGAACCCGGTGCTGCTGAAGCCGGAGAGCAACGGACGATCGCAGGTGGTGATTCTGGGGAAATCCATCGGCACGCTGACCGCCGCCGACTATTACCGGCACAAGGCGGAGATCCGTCCGATCATCGCCGAGAGCTTGGCTCGCCTGCGCGCCGCGTACGATCTGGTGGTGATCGAAGGCGCGGGCAGCCCGGCGGAGATCAACCTCAAGGAACACGACGTGGTGAACATGCACGTCGCCCGCCTGGCCGACGCGCCAGTGTTACTGGTGGGCGACATCGATCGCGGCGGCGTGTTCGCGTCGCTGGTGGGGACGATGGAACTTTTGGAGCGAGCAGAGCGGGCGCGCGTGGCCGCGTTCGTGATCAACAAATTTCGCGGCGACCCGTCATTGCTGTCGTCGGGCCTCACGGCGCTGACCGTACGCACCGGCGTCCCGGTGCTGGGCGTGATTCCTTTCATCGACGATCTCCGCATCGCCGACGAGGACGGCGTGGCCATCGACGATCGCCGGCGTCGCGACAGCGGGGCGCTGCTCGCCGGAACCGAGCCGGCGTCGTCGTCCGTGCTGACCGTCGCGGTGGTGCGGCTGCCGCGCATCTCCAATCACGACGAGGTGCAGCCGCTGGAATACGAGCCCGGCGTGCGCCTGCGCTTCGTCGACACCGCGGAGGAGGTGGCCGCCGCCGATCTGCTGATCGTGCCGGGCTCAAAAAGCACCGTCGCCGATCTGGCCTGGCTGCACGCCCGCGGCCTGGCCGAGGCGGTGGCCGAGCGCGCCCGGCGCGGCGCCCTGGTGCTGGGAATCTGCGGCGGCTGTCAGATGCTGGGCGAAACCATCGTCGATCCCGAGGGGGTCGAGTCGACGGAACAGTCCGTGGCTGGGCTGGGTCTGCTGCCGCTGCGCACGCAGTTTCACGCCGAGAAAAACGTCGCTCAGGTCAAAGCCACCGTCGGCGCGTCGTGCTTTCTCACCGCCGGTCTGACCCGCGGCACGGTGCTGACCGGCTATGAGATTCACGCCGGCGTGGTCGCGCTGGCGCCGTCGGCGATCACCCCGTTCCGCCTGCGCGAACGCAACCGCGACGCCGTCGACCTGCCCGACGGCGCCATCGCCGCCGACGGAGCGGTGGTCGGCACGATGATTCACGGCTTGCTGGAAAACGATCTGGTGCGCGTCGCCCTGCTGAACACCATGCGCGCCCGTCGCAACGGCGGCACAGCACAGCCGGCCGCGTTGCCGCCGCTTGCTGCTCTGCCTTCGTCGCGTAACAACGACGCCGCTTACGATCGCTTGGCCGACGTGGTCAGCGAAAGTCTGGATCTCCCGCTGCTCAACCGCATCGTCGGGTTTGGGCTTCGCCAGCCGACGGACGCCGCGAAATCTCCCTAGTGCCTCATCGCAATCCGTGCGACGAGGGTTCTAGCCGGTCGCTACCACCGCCGTCGACGTTTCATCGCCGCCGACCAGATCCAACGCCACCGCTGCGCCAGCAACGACAGCCGCGATCCGGACGGCGTCGTGGACGTGATCTTCGGTAAGCCCACCTTCGATGACCACTTTCTCATGGGCGATCATGCAGGCTCCGCAGCCGTTGACCGCGCTGACCGCCAGCGAGAACAGTTCAAAGTCCACCTTGCTGCCCGCCGGCTTCACCAGCCGGTTCATGCGCAGGCGCGCCGGCTTTTCGCCGTAGCTGGGTTTTTCGACGAGGTGCCGAAAGCGGTAGTAGACGTTGTTCATGCCCATCAGCGCCGCCGCCGCCAGCGCGTCGTCGACCACCTCGGGCGTCACCGCCGCGCGTGCGTCGGCGATGACGGCGTCGCGCAGGCGCGGGTTGCGCGAGGCCACCGCACACGCCACCGCCACGCCCCAGCGCTGCGCGTCCGACAGCGTGGACGGCTGGAGGACGGCCTGCAGGTTCAGCTTCATGTCCCGGGCGATCTCCGGGATCAGATTGCGGACGTCCTCCAGCGCCGACATGACTAGGCGGCCTCCAGGGTGGGGTCGCCCTTCTTCCAGTTGCACGGGCACAGCTCGTCGGTCTGCAAGGCGTCGAGGACGCGGATGACCTCGTCGACGCTGCGGCCGACGTCCAGATCGGTCACCGCGACGAAGCGGATGATCCCCTGCGGATCGACGATGAACGTGGCGCGCATGGCCACGCCGACGGTCGGGTGCAGGATGCCCAGCGCCGTCGACAGATCGCGCCGGAGATCCGACAGCATCGGGAAGGGCAGATTCTTCAGATCCGGATGGCTCTTGCGCCAGGCCAGGTGGACGTACTCGTTGTCGGTGCTGACGCCCAACACCTGAGCGTCGCGATCCTGAAAGTCAGCGTTGCGGCGGCCGAACGCGGCGATCTCCGTCGGGCAGACGAAGGTGAAGTCCTTGGGCCAGAAGAACACCACCTTCCATTTGCCGGGATAGTCGCCGCTGCTGATGTCTTGAAACTCCTTGCCCTGGTCCAGGCTGACCACCGCGGTCTGTTTGAAATCTGGAAACTTGTCGCCAATCGTCAACATGATTTCACTCCTTTGTCAGTGTGGCCCGAAGGCCCATGAACGAAACAAAGATGGCGCCGCGTCCCTGATAGCTCCAAGACAATGTTTTTATCGGTGTGATAGGATTTATCTATCAATGCCATGAGCCTGGGTCCGCCGCCGTTTTCCACCCGCCAGCTGCAGTACGCGGTGGCGGTGGCCGACGCCCGTAGCTTCCGGCGGGCGGCGGCGCTGTGCGGGGTGTCGCAGCCGTCGCTGAGCGCGCAGCTTGGTTTGTTGGAGGACGCCCTGGGCGTGCGCCTCTTCGAGCGCGATCGGCGCCGGGTGCTGCCGACGGCGGCCGGCGAAGACCTGGTGGCGCGGGCCCGCCGCGTCTTGCTGGAGACCGACGATCTGTTGAACGCCGCCAGGCGCCTGGGCGATCCGCTGGCCGGTGTCCTGCGCCTCGGCGTCATCCCGACCATCTCCCCGTATCTGCTGCCCGAGATCGTCCCACCCATGCGGCGCGCGCATCCGCGGCTGACGGTGCGCTGGATCGAGGACAAGACCGCGACGCTGGTGCGGCACCTGCACGCCGGCGAGCTGGACGCGGCGCTGCTGGCGCTGGAGGCGGAGCTGGGCGATCTGCAATCCGAACTGATTGGACGCGATCCGTTCGTGCTGGCGGTGCCGCGCAAGCACCCGCTGGCGCGCGCGACCGGCGCCGCCACGCTGGCCGATCTGCGCGGCGCCAGCGTGTTGCTTTTGGATGACGGCCATTGCCTGCGCGGACAGGCGCTGGCCCTGTGCGCGAACGCGCGCACCGAGGAGCTGGGCTTTCGCGCCACCAGTCTGCCGACGCTGGCCCAGATGGTGTCGGCCGGCGCGGGGGTCACGCTGCTGCCGCGCCTGGCGGTGCCGACGGAAAGCCGGCGGTCGGCGCTGGTGATCCGGCCGCTGGCTGATCCGACCGCGCACCGGACCATCGCGCTGGTGTGGCGGCCGACGTCGCCGCTGGTGCCGTCGCTGCGCAAGCTGGCGGCCACCATTCGGCAGACATACGAATCGCTGGTGGCGGCGCCTCCGCGCCGCCGGGCCATGGCGCGGCGCAGGCGCTGAGCATCGCCGTGAGCGTGGGCCGCCGTGGCCACCACCGCCGGTGCGTGGCCGGGTCAGCTCGGATCGTCGTTGCGGCGGTCGGGCCCGTCGCCCAGGCGATCGGCGATGCCGGCGATGGCGAAGGTGGCCATCTGCCGTTGCGCCGCCACCGCCGCGCGAACCAGCGGAATGGCCAGCGCCGCGCCGGTCCCTTCGCCCAGGGCCAATTCCAGCTCCAGCAGCGGCCGGGCGTTCAGCGCCGCGCAGGCCAGTCGGTGCCCGCGCTCGGTCGACAGGTGCGAAAAGCACAGGTAGCCGCGGCTGCGCGGGGCCAGGGCCGTCGCCGCCAGCGCGCCGACGGTGGCGATGAATCCATCCACTAACACCGGCCGCCGCGCGCTGGCCGCGCCGATCATCAGGCCTGCCATCGCCGCGATCTCAAGCCCTCCCACCGCCGCCAGTACGCCCAGCGGATCGTCACGATCGGGCTGATGCAGGGCCAAGGCCTCGGCGATCACCGCCGTCTTGTGGGCCATCGCCTTTTGATCAAGGCCGGTGCCGCGGCCGACGACGTCGCCGGGCAGGGCCCCGGTCAGCGCGCACAGCACCGCCGTCGCCGCTGTGGTGTTGCCGATGCCCATCTCGCCGACGGCCAGCAGATCGACGCCGCGGTTGGCGGCCTCGCGGGCCAGGCGCACGCCCAGGGCGACGGCGGTTTCGGCCTCGCTGCGGGTCATCGCCGGCTGGCGGCGCAGGTTGCCGCTGCCGGCGCGAATCTTGGCGGCGATAAAACGCGCGCGCCCCGCCGTCGGCAAGCCAGTCAGGTCGCCGGCCACGCCGACGTCGACCACTGTCAGCGCGGCGTCGGCGGCGCCGCACAGCGCATTGATCGCCGCGCCGCCGGCCAGAAAGTTGTGCACCATCGCCGCGGTCACCGCCGACGAAAATGCGCTGACCCCTTCGGCGGCGACGCCGTGGTCGGCCGCGAAGACGAAGACCTCGGCGGCGCGGGGTGGGCCGGCTTCCAGGCGACCATGGGCGCCCGCGTACCAGGCGGACAATTCTTCCAGGCGGCCCAGACTGGCGGCGGGCTTGGTCAGGCGTAGCTGGCGCGCGCGCACCGCCTCCGCCACCGCTTCGTCGAAGGGCGGGACGTCGCCAGCCAGGGCAGCGATGGTTCCGGGCGCCACGGCGATCGCGGCTGCTTTTTCGTCGACCGGGCGCACGGCGGCGGCCTCCGACGCGGGCGTCATGGCAGCCAGGCCTTCGCCGCCGAACTGTTCGGCGTGGGTGGCGGCCGCCAGCGGGCGCCGCTCGCGCCAGCCGGTTTGTTCCAGCATCGGTCGCTCGGGAAATTCAAGCGGGTAGCCCACGCACAGGTACGCCACCGGTTCGATCCCCGGCGGCAGCCCCAGCTCGGCGCGCAGCACGGCGGGCTCGACGATGCTGACCCAGCCGACGCCCACGCCTTCAGCGCGCGCCGCCAGCCAGAGGTTCTGGACCGCGCAGCACGCGCTCCAGCGCAGCGCTTCTGGTTGGGCGTTGGTGCCCAGGATCAGCTCGTCCGACGGGCGCAGGTCGACCGTCACGCACAGGTTCAGCGCCGATTCGACGATCCCTTCCAGCCGATAGGCCAGGTACTGCGCTCGCCGCTCGGGCGCATAGCGGGCGGCCTCGCTCTCGCGGCAGCGGAGAAAGCTGTCCCGAATGCGGGCGCGCCGGGCCCGGTCGCGGACCAACACGAAATCCCACGGCTGCGAATACCCGACACTCGGCGCCTGATGGGCGGCTCCCAGGAGGCGCTGCAAAACCTCATCCGGTACTTGAAGGTTCGGAATGAAGATCCGGATGTCGCGGCGTTTGGAGATGACGTCATAGATCGCCTCTCGGGCCGCTGCGCCCAGCTCTGCGGGAACCAACACGGGCGTACTTTACTGCAGTTTCTCGCGGCCATCGGGCGGCGCGGGCGATTGCCATTCACCGTGCCAGCAATGGCGTGAAAGCGTGCCGATGACGGCTTGGTGGGTGTGCCGTTTTTGGCGCATCAGCGAAAGCGTCCGGCCGCGCGCCGACGATTTTCTTCGCCCCCGCGGTTGGCATGAGCCCTGCTGTGCAGAGACGGGGAGGTTGGACCAAAATGAAAAAGGATCATCTCCTTCTGTGGGCAGCGGGCGCGATCGCTGTCTGTGGCTGTCAGCAGGCCGACGGGCCGGTGATGTTCACGGGTGGGATCACCGCTTCCCAGCAAGCGGACGGGGGCAGCGGCGGCGCCGCCGGCGGCTCCGGTAGTAGCGCCGCTCCCGACGCCAGCACGGCCGGCCCCGACGTTGTCACCAGCATGCCCGCTTCGCCGGCGCCACCGGCCACCTGGCAGGAGCACTGGTTCGAACACAACCAACTGCTCAAGCTGGTCATGGTCAATGACGACGTGGCGCTGTATTTCGACAACGACATGGATGTCGGCGACGTCTCGTGGATTTCGCCGTTCTTGTCGGCCTTGTGGCACTACACCAAGCAGACGTATGGACAGCCCGGCGACCCGCGACTGTTCGCGGTGTTTCATTCGGGACGGTACGACGGCGGGCACGCCGCTTCGATCTTCGATCCGACGCACGACTATCGGAACGTGATCGACATGGGCGGCGCCGCCGGTCTATGGAACACGCCCAACGGGGATCAGCCCACCTTCACCGCTGGCCTGCTGATCGAGCTGGCTTCGCTGGGGATCGAGAAGGTGCCTTCAGTGGCGCTGACGTCGAACAAGTTCAATTCGATCTACGCCTACGACGCCTTGAAGGCGATCGGCATGAACGACGCAGCCGAGGCTTGGCTGCCGGGCATGAACGCTGACGTCGCCGATTTTCCCCGCGCCGGCACCTATTGGTTCCGCGATTGGTATTTCCCGCTGTGGCGTGACCATGGTGGCGCCGCTGTGTTTAGTCGCTATCTCAGTTTGCTGGCCCAGCACTATTCAAAGATCCCGCGGCTCGACGGGCGCGGCCAAACCTACGCGCCGGCGATGAACTGGGGCGAATACATCCACTTCATGAGCGGCGCCACCGGCACCGATCTGAAGCCGTTGGCCACCCAGGCCTTCGGTTGGCCCGACGCGCGCGAAGCCGAATACCAGCAGGCGAAGACAGATTTCCCGGCGATCAAATACTAGAAGCCCGCCGGCGCACCGGACGCCGACGCCGTTACCGGATGCCGCGGAAGCAAGCGTCCAGAAGGACGTTGCAGTAGGTGAGGATCAAACCGGCGAACACCCCGATGCCGATCACCTTGACCGCGAACCCCACCGCGCTGGCCTGACGCCCCCCCCGCAACCGATCAGCTACATGTGACATGAGCCGAACCCCCTTTCGTTAAATTGTGTTCGGTTGCCGGCAGAGTAAAGCCGAAATCGTCAAGGACGTGTTTCGGCGGGGTACATGTTGCGTAAATTCGGTGATGTTCGTTCCAAGATGGTCACGCCTGTCGATGGCCGGGCGCGTGCTACGGTGGAGGTCTGACCCTCCGGACTGAGCTTTCGCTGGTGCTGTCATCGCTGCTGGTCGTTTCGATCGGCCTGGCGGGGGGGACGGCGATCTATCAGTCGGCCCGCAACATGCGGCGCGAGCTGACCACCGAATACCAGCTTTTCGCCGAGAACCGCGCCTTCGCCCTGCGCGACAACTTCGAGATCCTGGAAGACGAATTGAAACGGCTGTCGATGCTGCCGCAGATGGATATGGGCGACGGCGATTCGATGCCCGAGCAGCTGGCCCTGGCCGGCGCGCACGAGCACTCGGTGCTTTACAACACGGCGGTGCTGTTGCTCGACGAACGCGGCCTGTGCCAGCGGGCGGTGCCCGATCGCCCCGAATATCGCGGGCAGTCCTTCGGCGATCGGGCCTGGTTTCGCGCCGTGCGCAACGGCGGCGCCGGGCCGGTGTTTCGCGGCACCGACGATCCGGGCGTCGGGCGCACCATCAAGATCATCCAGCCCATCCGGCGCAGCGAGCGCTTCATGGGCGCGCTGGTCGGGGTGATCTCGCTGGGCGAGACCAACCTCATCACGCCGACGTTGCACGAGACCTTGCCGCCCGACACCGACGCTGTGCTGGTGGATGAGACCGGCGAGATCATTTACCCGCCCGACCGTTCGCGGGCCGCCGAAGGCACGGGCTGGGAGCGGGCCGTCGCGGCGGCGGTCACCGGCGTCACCGGATCGCTTTCGGGCGAGGCCAACGGCCAGGAGGCGCTGTTCGCTTATTCGCCGGTGAAGGCGCAGACACCGTACGCGCTGGTTTTCTCGTGGCCCTGGCGCCGGCTGACCGCCAACTTGATCCAGCAGGCCTGGACGCTGGCCGGGATCCTGCTGTTCGGGTTGGTGCTGGCGGCGATCGCCGGTTTGATGCTGTCGGCGTATTTGACCCGACCGCTGGAGGCGCTGGGCGACGGGGCCATTCGCATCGCCCGCGGCGAGCCGGTGCAAACCGTCAATCTACCGGGCGCCGCTCGCACCGAGGAGGTGGGCGCGCTGGTGGCGGCGTTCACCCAGATGGAAGCTTCGATCCGCCAGCGCGATCAAGAGCTGCGCGAGGCCGCCGCGCACCTTGAGCAGCGGGTGGAGTCGCGCACGCGCGAGCTGGTGGTGACCCAGCAGGCCCTGGTCGATGCCGAGCGTTTCGCCGCCATGGGCAAGACGTCGGCGGCCATCGCCCACGAGCTGAAAAACGCCCTGAACGGCCTGGGCATGGCGGTCGAGCTGATCTTGCAAGACCCTGCCAACCAGACCCGGGTGGGACGGCTGCGCGCGCAGGTGATCGACGAGGTGGCGCGGCTGCGTGACGTCGTCGATTCGCTGCTGTCGTTCTCGCGCTCGCCGCGCATCGATCGGGCGCGGGCGGATCTGACCCCGGTTTTGTTCCGCGTGCGCGAGCAGCTGGCCGATCTGATCATCGACCGCGGCGCCGAGGTGCGCATCGAGGCGCCGGATTCTCTTCCGTTTGTCTGCGATTCGCACAAGATTCAGGGTGTGCTGGTCAATCTGGTGAAGAACGCCGTCGACGCCGGCCACACCGTGCGCGTGCGCGCCGCCGCCGATCGCGACGCGCTCACGTTGGAGGTGGCCGACGACGGACCTGGCTTGTCGGCGGAGGCGCGGGCGCATCTGTTCGAACCGTTCTTCACCACCAAGCCCAACGGCACCGGCCTGGGATTGCCGACGTCGCGCCGTTACGTCGAAGCGCACGGCGGCAGCATCGATTTTGACGGGGCCAGCGATCTCGGGGGCGCGCGGGTGCGCGTGCGGCTGCCACGCGAGGCGGCGCCGCCAGCATGAAGCCCACCGTCCTGGTCATCGACGACGAGAAGACCTTTCGCATCGTCGCCGAAGAAGCGCTGTCCGCCGAAGGCTTCGCCGTCGTCACGGCGGGCAACGGCCGCGCTGGTCTCGCCGCCTGGCAGAAAGATCCCTTCGACCTGGTGATCTTGGATCGGCAGCTGCCCGACACCGACGGTATTTCGATTCTTGAAGCGATGGTGCGCGAATCGCGCGAGCGCGACGTGGAGACGCTGGTGGTGATCGCCACCGCCTACGCCGACGTCAGCAGCGCCGTGCAAGCGTTGAAGCTGGGCGCTTTCGATTACCTGTCCAAGCCCCTGCAGCTGCCCGAGTTGGTGGTCACCGCGCGCAAGGCCATCGAGGCCAAGCGGCTGCGCGCGCAGGTGCGGCAGCTATCCGGCCGGGCCCAGGCGGCGATGGGCGATCTGGTGGCCGGCGAATCGTCGGCCATGCGCCTGGTTCTGGAGATGGTCGACAAGGTGGCGCAGGCGACCGAGACCACCGTGCTGATCCAAGGCGAGTCCGGGACCGGCAAAGAATTGATCGCCGACCGGATCCACCGCCGCACGCCGCGCCGATCGACGGAGCCGTTCGTGGAGATCAACTGCGCGTCGGTGCCGGAGTCGCTGCTGGAAAGCGAGCTGTTCGGGTACGAGCGCGGCGCCTTCACCGATGCCAAGCAGCAAAAGCGCGGCCTGTTCGAAGAGGCCGACGGCGGCACGTTGTTCCTCGATGAGGTGGGCGAGCTGCCATCGAACACCCAGGCCAAGCTGTTGAAGGTTCTAGAGGACACCACCTTTCGCCGCCTGGGTGGCACGCGTGATCTGACCGTCGACGTGCGGGTGGTGGCGGCGACCAACAAAGATCTGGCGGCCGAGGTGCGGCGCGGCGTCTTTCGCCTGGACCTTTACCACCGCCTGGACGTCTTTCATCTGCACATCCCGCCGCTGCGCGAACGGCGCGAGGACATCCTGCCACTGGCCCGGCATTTTCTGGCGCGTTTCGCCGCGCGGCTGCGCAAGCCCGCCTCGCGTTTCGCGCCCGAGACCGAGCAGCGCCTGGGTGCGTACGACTATCCCGGCAACGTGCGCGAGCTGCGCAACCTGATCGAACGGGCGGTGATCTTGTCGGGCGGCGACGAGATCGATCCCGGTTGCCTGGTGCTCAGCGGAGGCGCGCTGGCGGGCGTCGTGGCCGGCGCGCAAGCGGCGGAATTTTTCTCGCTGCCGTTGGAAGAGGGCGGCCGGCCGCCGTCGCTGGCCTCGCTGGAGCGGGCGTACATCGCCCGGCTGCTGGAATTCGCCGGAGGAAACCGCACCCAGGTGGCGCGCCTGCTGGGCGTTTCGTATCCGACCATCGCCAAGAAGATCGCCGACTACGGGCTCTGATCGCCGCGCCTCGGCGTGGTCCGACCGATCGCGAGATGTCTTTCGCCAGCCCGTTCGTGTATCGTTTTTTGTACCACCTTTCGTAGGAGTCAGAATGCGAACGGAGTTTCATTCCTTCTGGTGGGCGGCGGGTGTGGTTTTGCTCGTTGGCGCGTGCACCGCGCAGAGCGAGAGCGGAAATCCTGGGTCGGACGCGGCGGCGATCGGCGGCGGGTCCGGCGGGTCCACCGGCAGCGGCGGCGTGGTTGGTTCGGGCGGCGGGTCCGGCGGCGCCCCGGCTTCCGGTGGTGCCTCCGGTGCGGTCGACGCCGCGATGGAAATGGCCGCCGTCTCCGATGGCGGGTCGGTTGATCGCGCGGCTGCCGGCGACGGCGCGCCGACCGCGGTGGCCGGCTGCGCGCAGAACAACTATCCGGTGTGCATGGACTTCGAAACCTTGCCCGACGCCAAGTGGACCGGCATCGGCGCCAACGTGCAGACGGTCACCGCCGCGCACGGCAAGGGTGCCTTCCACGGGCCGCCGGCCTCGTCGCTCACCACCAAGATGCTGGGCTCGATCACCAACGTGGCGTGGGGGCGTTTTTATTTGCACATGACGCCCAAGGCGCCAGTCGGTCACGGCGCGATGGTGATGCTGTTCGATCAACCGGGGTCCAGCGGCAACTGGTACGAGGTGGGCTACGAGTTCAATGCCCTTCAAGGCAACTGGCACGGCAACGGCGGCGAGAAGTACATGCGTACGAAGATGTTGCTACCGGACAAATGGGTGTGCGTGGAATTCTTCGCCGACGGCGCCAATGCCGCGCCCATCAAGCTGTGGATGGACGGCGTGCCCGTCGTTTACTCCGACGTGGCATCGACGCCGACGGTCGGCAAGACCGTCAAGTTCAGTCAGTTCTCGATCGGCTTCACGCCGTATCACGGTCTGTCGACGGTCGACTACGAAGGCAACACCATGCCGATGACGGATATGTGGATCGACGATATCGCCCTCGACGTGCAGCGCATCGGCTGCATCGCCGACTGAGCGATCCCGCTTCGGACATCGGGAATATTGGAGGGCGCCCTACGTTCTAGTGAGGGGCGTCGGGGATTTGCCGGCGCGGGAAGGAGGGGGCGTTCCTCTGGGGTCGGTCGGCGTCTGCGTTGCGGCAGCCGCCATTCCCGGTAGCCGGCTCGCGGGGGGAACGGGCAGGGCAGTCGCGGGCCCGTCACGGGAGGTGATCTCGTGGCGGGCCTCGCGGCTGGTCAGGTCGCCGTCGGGCCTTTCAGTCGGCACAGGCGTCGACCAGCGCGCAGGCGACTTCGCCGGCGACGAACAAATCGCCCTGCGGGCGCAGCGCCACCGAGAAGCCGTAGTACGTCGAGTACGCCATCGTGCGCTGCTGCCACGTCGACGCGTCGACGATGCGCAAGGCGCCGCCATAGGCGAACCCGCCGTACGACACGGCCAGGAACGGGTGCTCGGCCAGGTACACGGCGCCCATCCCGCCCTCGCCAAGCAGGGAGATGGCGCGATAGTTCCCGAACCACTGGCCGATCATGAGGGCGGGCAATCGTACCCGAGAACGCCCTCGCGGAGAATTGTCGGGCCGATGTACCACGTGGACCCCGAAAGTTTCTTGTAGGGCCGACTGGAAGAAAGTTGTATCTACCGCTGTTCCGGTGGCATTTCGGGCGGGTTTCCGACGGGCACGTGCTTTGCTGGACCTTTGCCGGAACATTTCCCGCACCGCCCAACTGGTATCCCCCCATGTTTGATCGACTGATTGATTTTGCTGTCCACCGTCGCGTCCTGACCCTGGTCGGCACGTTGGCCTTCGCCGCCTTTGGCGTGCTGACGTTCTCCAAGCTGAAGATCGAGGCCTTCCCAGACGTCACCAACGTCCAGGTCATGATCATCACGCTCTACCCCGGGCAGGCGGCCGAGGAGGTGGAGAAGCAAGTCACCTTGCCGGTCGAGCGCGCGTTGACCGGCGTGCCGCGGGTGCTGGTGCAGCGATCCATCACCTCGTTCGGGCTGTCGCAGGTGATCCTGACCTTCGAAGACGACGTGGACATCTACTGGGCGCGGCAGCAGGTGTCGCAGATGCTCTCCGACGCCGAGCTGCCGCCGGGGGTGGACGCGCAGCTTGGTCCCAATGACACGCCCGTCGGTCAAGTCTATCAGTACACGCTGGAGAGCGATCGCCACACGCCCAGCGAGCTACGCGGCTGGCAAGACTGGGTGGTCGAAAAGCAGCTGATGCGCTCGCCCGGCGTGGCCGACGTGGTGAACTTCGGCGGCTTTCAAAAGGAGTATCACGTGCTGGCGGATCCGGCCCGCCTGCGCAACAACGGCCTCACGCTGAAAGACCTGATCGACGCCGTCGCCCAGTCGAATGGCGCCACGTCGGGCGGGTACCTGACCCACGGCGAATCCGAGTTCGTGGTGCGCGGACGCGGTTACCTGCGCACGCCCAAGGACATCGAGGACACGGTGGTCAAGGCGGTGAAGGGCACGCCGATCCTGGTTCGCAACGTCGCCCACGTCGCCGAGGCGTACACGCCGCGCCGGGGCGCGGTGGCCCGCAACGAAGCCATCGATTCGATCGAAGGAACGATTCTTCTGCGCCGCGGGGAAAACCCCAAAGACGTCCTGAACGGCATTCACGAGGCCGTCGATCGCATCAACCGCGACATCCTGCCGAAGGGCATGCACATCGTTCCGTTCTACGACCGCACCCGCCTGGTCGACACCACGCTGAAGACGGTCTCGCACAACATGCTGGAGGGCGTGGCTCTGGTCAGCATAGTGCTGTGGCTGTTCCTGCGCGCGGTCAGCGGGTCGGTGGCTGTCGCGGTGACCATGCCGCTGGCGTTGCTGGCGGCGTTCGTCGGTCTTTACTACGCGGGCGTACCGGCGAACTTGCTGTCGATGGGCGCCGTCGACTTCGGCATCTTGCTGGACGGCGCGGTGATCATGGTCGAGAACGCCTATCGCCACCTGGCCGAGGAGCAGCCGCCGCCCGAGGAAGTGCCTCACGTGGTGGCGGCGGCTGCCAAAGAAGTGGTGCGGCCGACGCTGTTCTCGATGTCGATCATCGGCGCCGCGATGATGCCCATCTTCACGCTCGAGCGGGTCGAGGGCCGCATCTTCCGGCCGGTGGCCCTGACCTACGGTTTCGCCTTGCTGGGAGCGCTGATCTTCACCATGACCACGGTGCCGGCGCTGACCACCATCTTGCTGAAGAACCGCAAGGTCGAAGAAAAAGATCCGGGCTTTCTGATCTGGCTTCGGGCGCGGTACCTGAGCGGCTTGCGCGTGGCCTTGCACCATCCGTTGCTGCCGCCGCTGGCGGGTCTCGCCCTGCTGGGGGTTGCGGTGGTGCTGATTCCCAAGCTGGGCGCCGAATTTTTGCCCGAGATGAACGAGGGCGACATCCACGTCACCGTCACCATGCCCAGCGCCGTCTCGCTGGAGCGCGGCGCTGAGCTCTTGCGTGACACGCGCCTTGATCTGCTGAAATTTCCCGAGGTGAAGGACGTCCTCACCGAGCAAGGCCACCCCGAAGATGGCACCGACGACGAGGCGCCCAACCAGGCCGAGACGTTCGTCATCATGCGACCGGAGAAGGACTGGCACACCGGCCGCAGCAAGGCCCAGATCGTCGACCTGATGCGCGAGTCGTTAGAGCGGCGGCCGGGCGTGGTCTACAACTTCAGCCAGCCGATCAAAGACCGCGTCGAAGAATCCATCTCGGGCATCCGTGGTCAGATTGTGGTGAAGATCTACGGCGAGGATCTGAACCTGATGCAGGCGCGCCTGGAAGACGTGCGCCGCATCTTGACCAGCGTGCGCGGTTCGCGCGATGTCGAGGTGTACCGCGCCGGCAGCGCCCAGCACGTGGTGGCCGACATCGATCGCGCCGCCGCCGCTCGTTATGGGATCCAGGTGCAAGACATCGAAGACGCCATCGAGATCGGCTTCGGCGGCCGCCTGGCCACGGCGATGTGGGAAGGCGAGCGCAAGGTCGGCGTGCGCGTGAAGCTGCCGGTGCCCAACGAAGGCGACGCCAGCGCGCTGGCCCACCTGGACATCCCGGTCGACGGCACCGACGGCGCCACCCGCTTGCCGCTGTCCGCGCTGGCCACCATCCACGTCGATCGCGGGCGGACCCAGATCAACCGCGAGCAGGGCGGAAGATTCCTGGCCATCAAGTGCAACATCGAAGGCCGCGACATGGGTTCATTCGTCAACGAGGCGCAGAAGGCGGTGCGCCAGCAGGTCAAGCTGCCCGAGGGTTACTACATGACCTGGGGCGGTGAGTTCGAGAACCAGCGCCGGGCGATGAAGCGCCTGTCGATCATCGTGCCGATCTCGATCCTGATGATCTTCGCGCTTTTGTACCTGACGTTTCAGGCCTTCTTGCCGGCGGTGGTGGTGTTGCTGGTGGTGCCGTTCGCCACCGTGGGTGGCGTGTTCGCCTTGTATCTGACCGGGACGGTCCTGTCCGTCTCGGCGGCGGTCGGGTTCATCACCTTGTTCGGCGTGTCGGTGATGGACGGCGTCTTGCTGATCACCTATATACGGCAGGCCCGCGAGCGCAGCCCGGAGAGTGAAGACGCCATCCTGCAGGCAGTTTCGCAGCGGCTGCGGCCGGTACTGATGACGGCGCTGCTGGCGTCGCTGGGTCTGTTGCCGGCCGCCATGTCGCACGCCATCGGATCGGATACCCAGCGGCCATTCGCCATCGTGATCATCGGCGGCCTCATCACGTCGACGCTGTTGACCATGTTGCTGTTGCCGACGCTGTACAAGCTGGCCGACACCTGGTTCGGGGCGGGGCGCTCGCGGCGGCGGCTGTCTCGGGTGGACGTGTAGACGATGGCGATGAAGACGGCGCGAATGATGAGCGCGGCGCTGATGGCGCTGGTCGTGCTGGGCGGCGCGGCGCCGGCGCGCGCGCAGCAGGCGTTGACCATCGACGACGCGGTCACCGTGGCGCTGAAACAGAACCGCGACGTCATCGCCGCTCGCCTGGACATCGACGCCGCCCAGCTGGACGTGGTCGCGGCGCGCGTCTATCCGAACCCGCAGTTTGAATACGGCTTTGGCAACATTGTCCTTGGTAACGCCAACGCCCAGGGCATGAACCTGCACCCGGGCGCCTTCAGCCAGCCGGTGCAAAACGTCGGCCTCAGCGAGATCGTCGACATCTGGGCCAAGCGCAGCGCGCGGGTCACCGCCGCCGATCGCGGCGTCGAGCACCACCGCTGGCTGGTCGAGGACGCCCTGCGCGAGATCGTCTACGCCGTGCGCTCCGCCTTCGCCGACGTGGTGCGCGAGCAGTCGGAGCGCGCCCTGGCCCACGAGGTGGTGTCCCGTTACGACCAGACGGTGAAGATCTCGCAAGCGCGCTTTCGGGCCGGCGACATCTCCGAGGCCGAGCTGCGCAAGATCGAGCTTGAAGGCCTGCGCTATCAGAACGCGGTCATCGACGCCGATCTGGAACTGGATGTTGCGCGCCAGCACCTGGCCGGGTTGATGGGCTTCGGCACGGCGGCGCCGCTGCCGGCCGAGCTGCTGGCGTGGGACAAGCGACAGACCTTCAATCTGGACGCGCTGGTCAGCACGGCGACGAACGACCGGCCGGATCTGCGCGCGGCGCACGCGGCGCACGCGGCGGGCGAGGCATCGCTGTCGTCGGCGCGCCGCGACGCCTTTCCGGACATCAGCGTGGGC
>DASXQB010000385.1:0-15381 GCA_036493295.1 Polyangia bacterium
CGACAGCACGTCGGCGAGATCGATGCCGTCGAGGTGCTCCATGGCGAAGTAGGCGCAGCCTTCTTCGGTGGTGCCGAAGTCAGTGACGTCGATGATATTCGGGTGGCCGATGCGCGACGCGGCTCGCGCCTCGCGCCGAAATCTTTCCACCAGATCCTGCTGCCGCGAGAACACCGGGTGCAGGATCTTCACCGCCACGCCCTTGCCGATGCCGACGTGCTCGCCGGCGTACACCGTGCCCATGCCGCCTTCGCCGATCTGGCGCAAAATCCGATAGCGGCCGTCGATGACCCGACCGATGAAGCTGGGCGGCGGACCGTTGGGAACCGGCGTGGACGTCGGTCCCGTGCCGGCGGCGGTGGCCGTGCGCCACACCTTGGTCGGCTCTTCACCTTCCGCCACCGGCAGGGGCGCGGCAGTGGCGGCCGAAGCCGTCGCTGGTTGCGGCGTCGCCGGCTTGGGCCGCGCGTTCGGCGTCGGCGTGCGGGTTGGCGTCAGATCCGCCGACGGTTCGATTTCCTCATGTAACGCCGAGATGCGGGTCTTGAGCAACCGCTCGCGTTCGTCGTGCTCCTCGCGAATGATCGATCCGTAAAGGCCACGTAAAAAATCGGCCGCCCGCTCGGCGTCGGCGCGCGGGGCGACGTGGGCGATGGCCTCGGACAGGGCCAGGCGCATCTCGTCGGCGCTTTGAAAGCGCAGGTTCCGGTTGGGGGCCAGGGCGCGCATGGCGATGGCGTCCAGCTCGGGCGTGATCCACGGGGCGCGCATCGACGGCGGCATGGGCTTCGGGTGCCGGACCATCGACAGCGCCGTGACCGGATCGACGTTGGCCAGCTGCAAATATTGCTGGCCGGTCAAAAGCTCCCACAGGACGATGCCCAGGCTGTAGATGTCCGTGCGCGCGTCCGCCACCTCGCCGCGGGCCTGCTCGGGCGCCAGATACGACGCCCGCCCGAACACCACGCCGGGTGAGGTGTGCTCCTGCTTCAGCACGCTGCGCGCCAGCCCAAAGTCGGTCAGCTTCACCTCGCCGAAATAGCTGAGCAGGATGTTCGGCGGCGCCACGTCGCGATGAACCAGGTGCAGCTCGCCGTAGCTGTGCACGTAGGACATCGCGCGGGCCAGCTCGCGCACGATGTGCAGCGCCACGTCCAGCGGGATGCGGGTGCGGGTGCGGACGCAGCGGTTCCAGATCTCGCGCAGGTCCTTGCCTTCGATCAGCTCCATGGCGATGTAGAACTCGCCGTCCACGTCGCCGGCGTCGAAGGTCAGCACCAGGTTGGCGTGCGACAGCCGCAGCACCACCTTGGCCTCGTCCAGAAATCGGTTCGCCTTGGCCCGGTCGGTCTTCTCGGTCAGGACCTTCTTGATGACACAGAGCTTCTCAAACCCACCGACCTCGCCGGCGGCGGCGACGTAGATCTCCCCCATTCCGCCGCGCGCCAAGGGCTTGAGCAGGACGTATTTGCCGAACCGTTTCGGATACCGTTCCGCCATAGTTCCCCGGGCCAGAACCAACGAATCGTAGAACATCGCGAGCGGCCAGGCGAGCCATTCCCGCGATGAAAACGGTGGGTCCGTTCACATTCGCTTGTTGGCCAGCACCAGGCCGCTGCGGGCGCTGGCGTTGCCGGGGTCCAGCTTCAAGGCGTCTTCATAGGCCTTGGCCGCTTCTTTGTACTGGTTCAGGCGGAAGTGGGCGTCGCCAAGCAGGACCCGTGCCCGCACGCCGCCGCCGCGATCGGCCGCCAGCTGAGCGGATTTCACCGCGTCACCGTAGTGTTTTTCTTGGAAGGCGATCTCCGCCAGGCCTACCAGGGCGGCCGCTCTGTCGCGGCGCGACTTGGTCAGCTTGGTGAAGATCTCGCCCGCCTCGACGAAGCGCTCGGCCCGCAGCAGGCGCTCGCCCTCGTCCAGAAGCTTGCGGTTGTCGGCGGCGCTGGGTCCGCGCGCGGCGCGGGGCGTAGCGGCACGCGGGGTGCTGGAATCGCCTTCGTCCTTGGGAGACTCGGGGGCTTCCGTTTTCTTGGCTTCGTCCTTGGCGGCGGCGATCGCTGGATCGGGTGTCGCCACGGCGGCCACCGGCGGCGGCTCGGCCGCGGTGGGCACGGCGGGCGACGGCGCGGCCGCGACCATCGGTTCGGGGGCCATGATGGTGTCCGGTCGGTGCTTGCTGTGGCCGGCGCCGAAGACCACCGTGAAGGCCAGGGCCAGTCCCACGGTACCGCCCGCGGCGACGATGGTGACCTTCTTGCGATCCCAGGTCCGCACGCGCGCCGCCAGGCCTGCCAGACTCAGCGTCGGCGCCGGCACATCGACGCCCAGCGGACGCGGCGTGCGCAGCGGACCAAGGTCGCGCTCGGTGCGCGGCTGCACGGGAAAATACACGGTCAGCAGGCGCTGGATCTCCTGTTCCAGCTCGACCATGGTCTGCGGCCGTTCGGCGGGATCCTTGGCCAGCGCGCGCATGATCAGCGCTTCGATCTCGGGCGGGACGTCGGCGCGCAACGCCGACAGCGGGGCCGGCACCGTGTTGGCCTTCTTGTGCAAGATCTCCATGAAATTGGAGCCCTCGTACGGCGGATTGCCGGTCAGCATCTCGTAGAGAATTCCGCCCACCGCATAAATATCCGAGCGCGGATCCGCCGGCTTGCCTGCCGCTTGCTCCGGCGCCATGTACTCGGGCGTCCCCATGGTCATGCCGGGATGGGTGAGGCGCCGCGAAGAATGGCCGTGACCGTCTTTGTCTTCGCGCTCGGGACTCTTGGCGATGCCGAAGTCCAGCACCTTGACGAAATCCTTCTGTCCGTCGCGCGACAGGATCAAAACGTTCTCCGGCTTGAGGTCGCGGTGAATCACGCTGACGTCGTGGGCGGCCTGCAGGGCGCGGCAAACCTGGGCGGTGATCAGCAGCGCGCGGGCGACGTCCAGGCGCTTCTCGCGGAAGATGATCTCGCCCAGCTCCTTGCCTTCGATGTACTCCATCACGAAGAAGAAGGCGCCGTCGTCGGTGGTGCCCGAATCGGTGACGTCGACGACATTGGGGTGCGAGATCTTCGACGCCGCCCGGGCCTCGCGGCGCAGGCGTTCCACCAGATCCGGCGTCTGGCTGTAAGCGGGGTGTAAAATCTTCAAGGCCACGCGCTTGCCGATGTCGATGTGCTCGGCTTCGTAGACGCGGCCCATGCCGCCCTCCCCCGACAGCCGACGCACCTGATAGCGGCCACCGATCACCGACCCCACCACCGACGACGATTTGCTGGCGGCGTTGCCTTCCGATTGCAGCAACGACGACGGCAAGGACGCCGGCTCGGCCTGCGACGACGATTCCGTCGTGTTCTTGTTCAGGCGGTTGTCATGGCGGCCGGGACCGGCCACCACGGTGCCGCGCTCGCGACGTGCCTCCACCTCGCCCTCGGTCTTCGCCGCCGGCATGGTCGGCGACGTAGTGGGCGGCGGCGAAACGAAGGGTTTGTTGCCGACAGGCGGGCGCGGCGGCGGAACCCTACCCGGCAACGGCGGCGGCACGGGAGCCGCCGCGGCGGGAGGCCGCGGGGGCGGCGACTTGGCCGTTTTAGTTGCATTGGTTGCATTGGTTGCATTGGTTGCATTGGCCGCCCCACCTTCGGCGAAGGCCTCCAAGGCTTCCTTCATCTGCTCTTCGCGCTCGCGCCGTTCGCTCTCGATGTCCTCGTCGTAAAGATCGCGTAAGAATTTCGAGACCCGCACGGCGTCCGTGGCCGGCGCGGTCTGGGCCAGGTAGGCCGCTAGATCTTGCCGCAGCTCCTCGCAGTTGAGGTAGCGATCCTTGAGCTCGGGCGCCAGCGCCTTCGTTGCGATGCGATCCAGCTCGGACGGCACCCGCGACGCCTTCTTCGAAGGCGCCACCACCACCGGGTTGCGGACCCGGTTCAAAAGCTCGTCGGCCGGCGCGTCCTGTCCGTTCGGGCCCGGCTTGGTGGACGGAAAAACCTGGCGGCCGGTCAAGAGCTCCCAAAGAATGATCCCCGCCGCGTAGAGATCCGTGCGGGCATCGAGCGGCTCGCCGCGCGCCTGCTCGGGCGACATATAGCTGACCTTGCCGTAGATGATCCCGGGCGCGGTTTTTTCCAGCTTCAACGTCGACGAAGCCAGACCAAAGTCAGTCAGCTTCACCTCGCCGCTGTACGACAGCAGCACGTTGGGCGGCGAGACGTCGCGATGAACCAGCTTGATGTCCCCGAACGTGTGCGCATAGTGCAGCCCGCGCGCAAGCTCTTTGACGATGTGCGCGGCCACGTCGATGGGAAAGGCGATCCCTTTCTTCGCGCAGCGGTTCCAGGTGTTGCGCAGGTCCCGGCCCTCGACGAAATCCATGGCCAGATAGATCTCGCCTTCGACCTGTCCCGAATCGAACACGGGCACCAGGTTGCCGTGCGAAAGACGAACCACCACTTTCGCTTCGTCGCGAAACCGCGCCAGATATTCCTTGTCCGCCAGGTGCGGCAGCACGGTCTTGATGACGCACAGCTTGGCCGTCTCTTGGGTGCCCGAGAGAGCCAAATAAAGAGCGCCCATTCCGCCGCGCGCCAAAGGCCGCAGCAGAACATAAGACCCGAACCTCCGGGGAAAGCCGGTCATACCCCGATTCCAGTCCGCGATCTTATCAGTTTGTGCAAGTGCGGACAGTTCATCCCCTTTGCGTGGACGGCCTCGTCCCGCCGGTGCTAAGTTTGCGGATTCTGCCGGACTGCGCATCAGGCCGGAAGGACGTGGAGATGCCGGAAGAGCACCTGTTGGTCATCGACGATAGTCCCACGGTACTAAAGGTCATTGAGGCGACTCTGACCAAGGCCGGGTACTTGGTGGATACGGCAGCGGTGGGCGCGGACGCTTTGGCGCTGGCCCGCGCGCCCGGCGGTGCGACACCGGCCCTGATCCTGCTCGACTGTGGTAGCCCCAGCCTGGACGGCGCCACGATCTGCCGGCAACTGGCCGAGGATCATCGAACCGCGCGCGTTCCCGTGGTGTTGATGGCCCCGAAGGGCGAAGATCTCGAAGAGACGTTTTCGAAGGCGCCGAACGTCGTCGACTACATCACCAAACCATTTTCGCCTGAAGCCCTGCAGGCGGTCGTCTCACATGTCGTAGGCGCGCGCATGCAGACGCCACCGCCAGCCGGCGCGACGGCCGCCGTGGAAACCGCCGGCGGTGCGCCCAGCCAGCTGGCCCGCGCCGCCGTCAGCGACGCCCTCTCGCAATCGGCGCTGCCCGCCCCGCCCGCACGCGGCGCCCGCTGGACCACCTTGCGCCAGGGCCTGGTGGAACGTCTGCAGTTCGTGCAGTGCGAATCGTCGGGAAAAATGGAGCTCGGCGATCTGGTGCAAAACGCGCTGGACGATCGAACGCTGGAGCGCCTGTGGGCCATGACCCCGCCGGACCCGAGCGCCGCCGGCGGCGAATCGTTCTCGCTCACCGGCGATCTGGGGACGCTGGGGATCAGCGAAGTTTTACTGATGTTGCAGGAGCAAGGACAGACCGGCTGCCTGCGGGCGCAACGAGCGGTCGCCCGGGTGGAGATTTTTTTCCGCGGCGGGCACATCGACTTCGCCGCCGCGGTCGGCGTGGCGGAGGAGTTCCTTCTCGGTCGTTTCGCCCTCGCCGCCGGCGACATCAGCCAAACCGTGCTGAACACGATCCTGGACGAGCGAGCCCGCACGCCCGGCAGGACCAAGCTGTTCGGCGCCGACCTGGTGGCGCGCGGCGTGCTGACCGAAGCGCAACTGCGCCACGCGATGACCCGGCAAACCGCCGAGCTGGTTTACGAGGTGCTGCGCTGGACCGACGGGCGCTTCACCTTTGCGCGCCAAGACGCCTTGCCCGAGCTGGCGCAAAGCGCGGCGCTGGAGATCGCCGTCGACACCCTGCTGCTGGAAGGTTATCGCCGCGTCGACGAGTGGCGGATCATCCAGCGCGAGATCGACAGCTTTGATCTGGTGTTCGTGCGCAACGAAGGCAAGCTGGCCGACGTGGCCCGCGGCAAGCTGACCCGCGAAGAGATCGCCGTCCTGGAATCCGTCAACGGCCGCAGCACCGTCCGCGACATCATCCGCGACCTGCGTATGGGTTCGTTCGACGTCTCGAAAATTTTGTTTCGGCTGCTGCGAACGAAGCTGATCCGCCGGCGCGTGGCGCCAATCGCGGTTTAGACGTGGTGGGCAGGGTCCTCCCACGCTCATCGCTGGTCACATTTCGAAAATCGCAGCATCGTGAGCGGAGGGACATCAGTCGTACGTCCGGAACCCCAAGCGCGCCGCCGTCGTTTCGAACAGCGTCTTGATGGCGAGGGCGTAAGTTCCTTCGCCGCGGCCGCGTACCCCGAAGCGGGGATCGTAGAGTTCGCCGCCGCGGGTTTCGCGGATGCGGTGCAAGACCCGATCAGCTTGCAGCGGCAGGTTGGTGCGCAGGCGCTCGGTGAAGACGTCTTTCACTGAACCCGGCAGGCGCAGCAGCACAAAACCGGCAGACTGCGCCCCCGCCGCCCGCGCCGCCGTCAAGACCTTCGGGATATCCTGGTCGTTGAGGCCGGGGATGATCGGCGCGACGTTCACGCCGACGGAGATCCCCGCCGCCGCCAGCTTTTCGATCACGCGCAAGCGCCGCGCCGGCGTGGGGACGTACGGTTCGATGGCCCGCGCTTTCTCTTCGTCCCAGAACGGAATGCTCACCCGCACGTGCACCGACGCCGCCGCGGTCAACTCCGTCAGCACGTCGATGTCGCGTTCTATCAACGCCGACTTGGTGATGATGCCGGCGGGGTTGCCGTGCTGGGCGCAGACTTCAAGACAGCCGCGGGTCAGGCGATACGACGCCTCCAGTGGCTGGTAGCAATCCGTCACGCCGCTGAAGACCACCGTCTCCTTGCGCCAGGCTTTCTTGGCGAAGGCCTTGCGCAGCAAGGCCGGCGCGTCCGGCTTGACCACGATCTTGCGATCAAAGTCGGTGCCCGCGCCCAGGCCCAGATATTCGTGCGACGGCCGCGCATAGCAGTAAGCGCAGCCGTGAAAGCAACCGCGGTACGGGTTCACGCTGTACGTGAAGCCGACGTCCGGGCTGTCGTTCTTCGCCAAAATGGTGCGCGCGTGGTCCTCGTAGACGGTCAGCCGAACCTCGGGCGCCCCTTCCAGATAGACGACGTCCGTGCTGGCCCATGGGTTCGGCGGATTGGACAACGCGACGGGTTTCACGGGCAAAAGCCTATGACTGAACAAAGGTTCAGTCAAGACGAATCGCCAGTTTTTCGCGGGAAAACGGCCAAAACGCGCGCTGTAATCAGCGGGCGCGGTCGTACTGCGCAGGCCAGGCGATCTCGGCGCGCAACTGGGCGGCGGCGTGCAGCGGCCAGTACGGATCGCGCAACAGTTCGCGCGCCAGCAGGATCAGATCCGCCTGGCGGGTGCGCAGGACGTGCTCGGCCTGGGACGCGCTGGTGATCATTCCGATCGCCGCCGTGGGGATTCCCGCCTCGCGCCGGATGCGCGCCGCGAATGGCGTCTGATAGCCGGGGCCCATGTCGATCGCCACCCGCGGGGCGATGCCGCCCGACGAGCAATCGATCAGGTCGACGCCATCTTCTTTCAGCAACCGCGCCAGCGCGATCGAATCTTCGATGGTCCAGCTGTTCCCGTCGTCGCTCAGCCAGTCGGTGGTCGACAGCCGGGTCAGCAGCGGGCGATCGTCGGGCCACACGCGGCGGATGGCCCGCGCCACTTCACGCACGAGGCGCGTGCGCCCGTCGAAGCTGCCGCCCCAGGCGTCGGTGCGTTTGTTCGCCACCGGCGACAAGAACTCGTGCAGCAGGTAGCCGTGGGCGGCGTGAATTTCGATCACCTGAAAGCCAGCGACTCGGGCCCGGGTGGCCGCCGCCGCGAACGCCGCGATCACCTCGGCGATGGCTGACGCGCTCATCGCCTCGGGAACGGTGTAGGGCGCATCGAACGCTTCGGCGCTGGGTGCCACCGGCCGCCAGCCGCCAGCTTCGGGCGCGATCGGCGCGCCGCCTTTCCACGGTTGCGCCGTCGACGCTTTGCGCCCGGCGTGCGCCAGCTGAATGCCGACGGCGGCGCCCTGCTCGCGCACGAAACGGGTGATTCGTTCCAGCGCCGCCACCTGCGCGTCCTTCCAAAGCCCTAAATCCTCGGCGCTGATGCGCCCGCGCGCCTCGACCGCCGTCGCTTCGGTCATCACCAAACCGGCGCCACCGACGGCGCGGCTGCCCAGATGGACCAGGTGCCATTCGGTGGCGAATCCGTCCTCGCACGAGTACTGGCACATGGGCGACACGCCGATGCGGTTGCGCAAGGTCAGCCCCCGCAGCGTCAGTGGATCGAAAAGCATGGGCCCGGACATACCGCTGCCCGCTTGCCACGGCAACGCGCATCGCCGTCCCGGTGATGACTGATCGCGGGGTTTTCTGCGGGCCAGCGCCGGCCTTCACTTGCCGCGACCGCGGTGGAATCGTAATGTGTCGCCCCTCATGGCCGGCCAATTCGACGAATTTGCACGTCTGGCCTCGCTTCCGCCGTACGTCCTGGCCGCGGTCGACGAGCTGAAATCGAGGCTGCGCGGCGAAGGACACGACGTCTTCGATTTCGGTCTTGGCAACCCCGACGGCCCCAGCCCCGCCGCCGTCATCGAACGCCTGACCACCGAGGTTCGCCGCCCCGGCAACCAGCGCTATATGCCGTCGAAGGGCCTGCCCGAAGTGCGACGGGCCATCTGTGATTGGTACCAGCGTCGCTATCAACAGACGTTCGATCCCGACAAAGAATCCGTCATCACCATCGGCGCGAAGGAGGGTCTCGCGCATCTGCTGCTGGCCCTGGTCGGTCCCGGCGACTGCGTGCTGTCGCCCGACCCGTGCTATCCGATTCACCGCTACGGCGTGATCATCGCCGGCGGCGAACCGGTGCCGGTGGCGGTGCGGCCCGGCGGTGATCACTTCGCGGCGATCGAGGCGGCGCTGAGCAAGGCACCGCGCAAACCGAAGGGGTTGATCGTCAACTTCCCCCACAATCCGACGTCGGCGACCGCCGATCTGAATTTTTATGCCCGCGTCGTCGCGCTGGCCCGTCGCGAGAACCTGTGGGTGATCTCCGATCTGGCGTACGCCGATCTTTCTTACGACGGAAAATCGGCGCCCAGCATCTTTCAAGTGCCGGGCGCGCGCGACGTGGCGGTGGAATTTTTCACCGTCTCGAAGAGCTACTCGATGCCCGGCTGGCGCGTCGGCTTCTGCGTCGGCGGCGAACGCCTGGTCGGGGCGCTGACGACAATCAAAGGCTATCTCGACTACGGCATCTTCGCGCCGGCGCAGCTGGCGGCGGCCACCGCGCTGTCATCGTGCGACGCCGACGTGGTGGCCAACCGCGACCGCTATCGCCACCGCGCCGACGTGCTGGTGCGCGGATTGGGGGACGCTGGATGGTCGGTCGACAAACCGGTCGCCTCGATGTTCGTGTGGGCGGCGGTCCCGGCTTCGCACCGGCACCTGGGCGCGGTGGGCTTTGCGTCGGCCTTGCTGGCCAAGGCCAAGGTGGCGGTGTCGCCGGGCCTGGGCTTTGGCCCGGGCGGCGAGGGGTACGTGCGGTTCGCCCTGATCGAACCCGACGATCGGGTGGCAAAAGCCTGTGCCGCGATTGGCAAATTCCTGCGCGAGCCGGTCTAGGAACCGGGTTTCGCAACAACCTTTGACAACGGAACGTCGTTCCAGTAAAAACCCCGCTTCATGCCTGCGACACCTTCGCGCACCAACCGTACGACCTTTCAGGCCAAAGAACCCTACGCGCGTGCGTGGTTCGTCGCCGACGTCGAGGGCAAGACCCTGGGACGCGCGGCTACCAAGATCGCCGACGTGCTGCGCGGCAAGCACCGCGCTTCGTTCACGCCTCACGTGGACGCTGGCGACTTCGTCGTCGTGGTGAACGCGGAGAAGATCAAGCTCACCGGCAAGAAGATGGACATCAAGCTGTATCGCGACCACTCGCTGTTTCCCGGCGGGTTGCGGACGCAGACCGCGGCGCAGCTCTTGGCGCGTCACCCGGAAGATCTGGTCAAGCGCGCTGTGTGGGGCATGCTGCCCAAGGGACCGCTCGGCCGTCGTATCTACAAGAAGCTGAAAGTGTACGTCGGGGCGGCCCATCCGCACGAGGCACAGCAGCCCAAACCCCTCGCCCTGTCCTAACGCGGAGTCCGCCCATGCCTGATCCAGCGAAGAGCATTTACGCCACTGGCCGCCGCAAGCACGCGGTGGCGCGTGTCTGGTTGCAGCCGGGCTCCGGCAAGATCGAGATCAACCGTCGCACGCTGGAGGACTACTTCGGCCGCGAAACGTCGCGCATGGTCTTCCGCCAAGCCTTCGAGCTGACCGAGACCTCGGGAAGTTTTGACGTCTTCGTGAACGTGTCGGGCGGTGGCCTCTCGGGCCAGGCCGATGCGATTCGCCATGGCGTGTCGCGCGCGCTGATCAAGGTCGAGCCGACGTACCGCCCGGCGCTGAAGAAGGCCGGCTACCTGACGCGCGACGCGCGCCAGAAAGAGCGCAAGAAGTACGGTCAGCGCGGCGCTCGCGCCCGCTTCCAGTTCTCGAAGCGCTAGGCGCCCCCGATCTGGACGGATCCGAATGCGCGTTAGCGCCGGGTGAGGGTCCGGCCGGGTTACACTGTCCCCGTGAGGCATCGGCTGCTCAATCGGCTGTTGCTGGGGACGTTGGTGCCGACGGTGACGGCGCTGGGCGTGTTCGGGGTGCTGGCGCACGAGGTGGCGCGGCGATCGCTGGAGGACGAGCTTGGCAGGCGGCTGGGCACTGCCGCCGCGGGCGTGGCGCTGACGGTGCTGCCCGATCAACTGCGCGAGCTTGGCCCCGGCGATGAAGACTCGCTGACTTACGCGAACGTGCGGCGCAAGCTGCAGGTGGCGCGCGAACGCCTCGACGTCCGGCGCGTGCTGGTGGTGGCGGCCGATCTCACCGGACGCGGCGACACCGACGGCCGCGTGGCCCTGGGCGCACCCGCCTATGAGATCAGCGCGGACCGCCTGGAAATGGACAAAGCGCGCGCCGGCACGCCCAGCGCATCGTTGCTGTTCGTGGGCCACGACCAGCGGCCGTACAAGCGCGCCTACGCGGTCATCGGAACACCAGGCGACGGCGCCGCCGGGTTCGCGGTGGTGGAAGGCAGCGCCGATTATTTTCGCGTGCTGGCCACTTTCCGACGCTGGCTGGTCACCGGCGGGCTGGTGGCGCTGCTGGTGGTCCTGGCCATCACCGTGGTCCTCGCCCGGCGCATCACCGATCCGGTGGCGCGGTTGGCCGGCGCGGCGGCGGCCATCGGGCGCGGCGAGCTCGAAACGCGCGTGCCCGTCGAACGCCGCGACGAGATCGGTCTTCTGGCCAGCACCCTGGACGACATGCGCGCCTCGCTGCGCGCGCGCGACGAACGCTTGCAAATGATGCTGGCCGGGATCGCGCACGAGGTGCGCAATCCTCTCGGTGGGCTGGAGCTTTATGCCGGCTTGCTCCGCGATGCCCTGGGCGATCAGCCAGATCGCCTGCAGGAAGTGGCGCGCATCGAACGCGAGCTTTCGTATCTCAAGACCGTGGTCTCGGAGTTTCTCGACTACGCCCGCCGCCCCCCGCTGGAGCTTTCTTCCGTTCCGCTGGCGCCGCTTTTGGCTGAGGTGCGCGAGCTGGCGGCCGCCGCCGGGTCCGCCACCGTCGACGTGGCAGCGGTCGATGGCCTCACCGCGCACGCCGACGCCGGCCAGCTGCGCCGCGCGCTGCTCAACCTGGCCCGCAACGCGGTCACCGCCGCCGGCGGCCGCAGCGACGGTCAAGGCCGCGTGACGTTGGCCGCCTCCCGCGCCGGCGATCGCGTGCGGGTCGAGATCACCGACAACGGCCCCGGCGTTCCCGACGATCTTCGCGATAAGATCTTCACGCCGTTCTTTACCACGCGCGAAAAAGGCACCGGCCTGGGCCTGGCCTTCGTGCGCGAGATCGTGCGCGACCACGGTGGTGACGTGGTGGTCGATGGCGCGCCCGGCGGCGGGGCTCGCTTTCGCCTTGATCTGCCGTCAGGATCCTAGCGGTCATGCCCACGCTGATCACCACCGACGCGCGCATGCTGGACCACAACGCCGGCCCCGGGCACCCGGAGTCACCGGCGCGCCTGGCCGGTTTGCTGCGCGATCTCGCTGGCCACCCGATCGCCGGCACCACCGTGCGCTCGCCCCGCCCCGCCACCGACGCCGAGCTCGAAGCGGTGCACGGCGCCGCTTACTGCGCCGGGCTGCGCGCCGTCGCCGGGCGCGCGGTGCAACTGGATCCCGACACCGCGCTTTCGCCGGGCAGTTACACCGCCGCGCGCCTGGCCGCCGGCGCCGCCGTCGAAGCGGTGGACGACGTGTGGCACGGCCGCGCCGAAAATGCTTTCGCCCTGGTGCGCCCGCCTGGTCACCACGCCGAACGCTCGCAGGCGATGGGCTTCTGTCTCTTCAACAACGCCGCCGTCGCCGCCGAGGCCGCCCGCCGCCTGGGCGCGGCGCGGGTGATGATCCTCGATTGGGATGTCCACCACGGCAATGGCACACAGCACATCTTTCAAAGCCGGCGCGATGTCCTTTACGCGTCGTCGCACCAGTTCCCGTTCTATCCCGGCACCGGCGCGCCCGACGAGATCGGCGTGGGCGACGGCGCCGGCTTCACCGTCAACTGCGCCCTGCCCGCCGGCCAGGCCGACGCCGATTACGGGGCGGTTTTTCACGACGTGTTCCTGCCCGCCGGACGCGCCTTCAAACCTGACATCATCATCGTCTCGGCCGGTTTCGATCCGCACGCCGCCGATCCGCTGGCCCAGATGCGCGTCACCGAGCACGGCTTTTCGGCGATGGGCACGGCGATGAAGGCGCTGGCCGATGAATGCTGCGGCGGCAAGCTGGTGTTGCTGCTGGAAGGCGGCTACGACCTGCAGGCGCTGCGCGATTCGGTGCGTGCTTGTCTGGACGTGCTGACCGGCGGGCGCGACGATTTTCCGCCCGGCGCGGGACCGGCCGCCACCGCCGCCGTGGCGGCCACGCGCAACGCCCTGGCGCGGGCTGGCCTGGCTTTACCGCGTACCTGACGTGTCATTCGCGCCGCATACGCCGCCTCCCGATTCGGCGGAGGCCGAAGGTGCGCCGCTGGCCGCGCGCATCGGACGCGCGCTCGGCGGCGGTTCGGGGCCGTGGATGGCGCGGCTGTTTCACCGGCTGCTGGCCCTCATTTTCTTGATCGCCTGGGTATCGCTGGGCGTGCAGGTGCGCGTGCTGATCGGCGCGCGTGGTCTCTTGCCAGTCGCTGACGTGTTCGCGGCCGCGCACGCCGACCAGCCCGCGGTCGCGTTCGCCGATTTTCCGACGCTGCTGTGGGTGGCCCACGGCGACGCGGTGCTGGTGGCCGGCACCATCGTCGGCGCGGTGCTGGCCTTGCTGGCGCTGGTTGGTTTGCGGCCGCGCCTCTGTTTCGCGCTGTCGACGATCCTGTATTTCAGCTATGCCACCGCGGGCCGGCTGTTCCTGTCGTTTCAGTGGGACAATCTGCTTCTCGAGTGCGGATTCCTGGCCGTGTTCCTGCCCGCCGATGGCCCGTCGCCAGCCCTTCATTTTCTATTTCGGGTGCTGCTGTTCAAGCTGTACTTCGAATCGGGGATCGCCAAGTGGCAGTCGGATCTCCACGACTGGCAGAACGGCAGCGCGATGGCGGTTTACTACGAGACCGCGCCCCTGCCGACGGCGCTGGCCTGGTTCGCCCACAACCTGCCCGCCTGGTGGCACCACTTCGAAAGCCGCGCCGTGCTGCTGATGGAGCTGGTGGTCCCGTTCGCCATCTTCGGAACCCGTCGCGCGCGGCTGGGCGCCGCCGTCGCCTTCACCGGGTTTCAGCTCTTGAACATCGCCACCGCCAACTATGGGTTCTTCTGCTATCTGGCGCTGGCTCTGCAGGTGTTCCTATTGAACGATCCGGCGCGACCTTGGGACGAAGAGGCGCCGCTTTTGCCGCCGCCCACGCTGGGGCGCCGCGGGCTGGTCGCGCTCGGCGTGACGGCTTTTCTGGCGGCGTCGTTGATCGAAGCGCTGTTTAACTTTACCGACGGTGGACCTTTGCTGGCGCATTTTTCGGGCGTCTTCGCGCTGACGCAGCGGGCGCGGGTCGTGAACACCTACCATCTGTTCGCGGCCATCACCCGCGAACGCATCGAGCCCGAATTCCAGACCCTGGACGACGGCGCTGATCCCGCCGACCAGGCGGCCTGGCACGCGCACGATCTGTGGCACAAGCCCGGCGATCCCACCCGCCGCCCGGATTTCGTCGCGCCGCACCAGCCGCGGGTGGATTTTCAGCTGTGGTTCCATGGCCTGTCTTTTCGCCGCCGGCCCGCATACGTGGCGGCGTTGCTGGAACGAATGTGCGAGGATGCGCCGGCTGTGCAGCCGCTGTTTCAATCGCCGCTGCCGCCGCATCCGGCGGCGGTGCGCGTGGTTTACTGGCAATATCACTTCACGGCGCCCGGCGACGCGCCATCGTCGGCGGTGAAAACCTGGTGGCGGCGCGAGCGCGTGGCCACCGCCGCGCCCATCATCTGTCCGCACGCCACACCATGAGAAAAGCATCACTCGGCACGCTGTTTTTGACGGTCTTTCTGGATCTGCTCGGCTTCGGGCTGGTCATTCCGTTTTTGCCGGGCGTGGCTCGGAATCTGGGTGCCAGCGACTTCGTGGCCACCCTGCCGGGCGCGGTCTACTCGCTGATGCAGTTCGTGTTCGTGCCCATCTGGGGGCGGCTGTCGGATCGCATCGGGCGGCGGCCCGTGCTCCTGGTCAGCATCGCCGGCTCGGCGATCGGGATGGCGGGCCTGGGCCTGGCGAACAGTTTGGTTTTCATTTTTCTCGCCCGCATTTTCAGCGGCGTGGCGACGGCGAACATCGCGGTGGCGCAGGCGTACATCGCCGACGTCACGCCGCCCGAACGCCGCGCGCGCGGCATGGGCATCATCGGCATGGCCTTCGGCCTGGGCTTCATCATCGGCCCCTTCGTCGGCGGCGAGCTGGGACACTTCGTGATCCTGGGCCATCCCGGCGCGCTGGCCGCTTTCGTCGCGTCGGGCCTGTCGCTGGTCAATCTGCTTTTGGCTCTGCGCACGCTGCCCGAATCGCTGCCAGTTGAGGCGCGCGGAAAATCCGTCCGTCGCGCGACGCCGCTGGATTTCGAGCAGATTCGGCGGGCCATCGCGCTGCCCGGGGTAGGCGCGGCGATGGCCATCAGCTTCATGGTGGTGTTCTGGTTCGCCGGCATGGAACAGACGT
>DASXQB010000386.1:0-27641 GCA_036493295.1 Polyangia bacterium
CGCCGCTGTAGATGGGCAGCGATTCGTGAATGCCGAACTCGGCCGACAGATAAGCCACCGGACGCACGCGCAAGGGGCCGGCGTTCATCGACGCCCAGGTGCGGGTGGCGCCCAGGTAATCGCGCAGCTCGCGGTGGGCGCTGTCGACGCGCGCCCGCAAGGAGGCGTCGCGGGCCAAGGTCTCGAATCGCTCGGGGGCAAACCCGGACAGCACGGCGATCGGGCTGTGATTCGACGTGCGGAAGACCTCCGGTTCCAGGTCGCGAAACAGTTTGATGATCTGTGGATTCCACGCCCACCACAGGTTGCGCGACAGTTCAGTAAGCTGACCCTTCAGCTTTTCCCCGGAGGTCATGGCGCGACACTATAGCCGCTTGGCGACGGCGACCGAGGGGAAAAACGCTGGAACATCTGTATACTCTGGCGCCCCAAATGGACGGACAGCAACGATTCGTCGTGCTCATCATGGCGGGTGGAAAAGGTTCCCGCCTCTTTCCCCTGACACTTGATCGCGCCAAGCCGGCGGTGCCCTTCGGGGGCCGCTATCGCATCATCGACTTCGTTCTGTCGAACATGGCCAACTCGGGCGTCCGTTCGGTCTACGTGCTCACCCAGTACAAATCGCAGTCGCTGGCCGAGCACGTCCAGCGAACCTGGGGCCGCGGCGGCTTCGATTCGTTCGTCACGGTGGTGCCGGCGCAGATGCGCATGGGCGAAAGCTGGTACCGCGGCACCGCCGATTCGGTGTTCCAGAACGTGCACCTGATCGAAGAATACCGGGCCGACGCAGTGCTGGTCTTCGGCGCCGACCACGTCTACAAGATGAATGTCCGGCAGATGACGGACTTTCATTTTCAAAAGCGGGCCGTCGCCACCGTCGCCTGCTTGCCGGTCTCCATCGCCGAGGCGTCGCAGTTCGGGATCGTGCAGGTCGACGAAGAGGGCCGCATCATCGGTTTTCAAGAAAAACCGGAGCGCGATCCGATCACCATCCCCGGCGATCCCGAACACTGCCTGGCCTCGATGGGCAATTACGTGTTCGAGCCGGGCCTGCTGGTGGAAGAGCTGCGCGCCGACGCCAGCCGCGAATCGCACCACGATTTCGGGCGCGACATCCTGCCGACGATGGTTCGCACCGGGCGCGTCTTCGCCTACAACTTTGGTCTGAACCGCATCCGCGGCGTCTCCGACGAGGTGGAGAACGCCTACTGGCGCGACGTCGGGACCATCGACGCCTATTACGAGGCGACCATGGATCTGAAGAACGTCGTGCCCAGCTTGAACCTGTACAACTGGGACTGGCCGATCCTGACGGCGAACTTTCCCGACCCGCCGGCCAAGCTGGTCTTCGACGACGAGAACCGGCGTGGCATCGCCTTGCAGTCGATCATCTCGGGCGGCTGCATCATCGCCGGCGGATTCGTCAAGGATTCGGTGCTGGGACGCAACGTGTTCGTCGACGCCGGCGCCGAGGTGAAGGAGTCGATCCTCTTCGACAACGTGTACGTCGGGCGCGGCGCCCGCATCCAGCGCGCCATCGTCGACAAGAACGTGCGCGTGTCCGAAGGCGATCACATCGGCCACGATCTGGCGCGCGATGCCCTTCGCCACACCGTCAGCGAAGGCGGCGTCACCGTGGTGCAGAAGGCACGCGACACGCTGCTGACCCGCTCGCGGAACTTCTGAGGCGCGCGTCCTTTCAGCGACCGGCGGGCCGTGGCTTGACGGTGCGGACCAGGTGGGTGGTCAGGTCGACGCGATAGATCCCGCCGCGCTCGTCGGCGACGGTGACCTCCGACGGGGCGGGGCCGGCGGTCAGTGACTCGATGAAGACGTCCTGCACGTCCTCTTCCATTTTTGCGTCGTACGCCACGTCGTAGACCTTTTGCACCCACTGCTCTTTGCCGGTGGTGGCATCGCTGACGGTCAGATAGCCGCCGTTCTGGTCCAGGCCGCGCGCCTTGCCCCAGGGCAGGACGGCAATGACCAGCGCGCCCACGCGCACCGACGGCACGTCGGGCGGGCCAACGCGTTTTGCGGCGGGCATGCCCATGTTGTCGTCGGGTGCGGAGGTGGGCGCCGGGGCAGGCGGCTTGGCGGCGGTCGCCGTCGAGGAGTTCGCAGCGACCGCTGCCGGAATCGGCTGGGCGCGTGTTTCCGGCCGGCCGGCGCAGGCTGCCATCATCGCCATCGCCATCGCCGTCGCAATCATCGCGACGGCCGTCGCCGCTGGCCGCCGGTTCATTCCGGGAGAACGCTGCGCTGGCGCGGATCGACGATGTACCGGCGCCCCTTCTCGTCGAGCACGGCCAGTTTGTCTTCGCCGCGCGGAGCCAGCCCTTCGATGAAGACGTCCTGCACGTCCTCTTCCATGTCGGGATCATAGGCGACGTCGTAGACCTTCAACGTCCACAGCTCTTTGTTGGTGGCGGCGTCGAACGCGGCGATGTACCCGCCGTTTTGGCCCAGGCCGCGCTCGCGGCCCCAATGAATGACCTCGAATCGCGTTCGCCCCAAGGTGACGGGCGGGACGTCTTCGGGACCCACGCGCTTTGCCGCCGGCGCCATCATCTCGTCGTCGTCTTGTTCTTCACCGATCATCGCCGCGCTCCGATCACTTGAGAGTCTTGGTCCGATCCGCTTCCGACAGCAACCCCGCCAGATCCAGGGCGAAGTATCCCCAGCTGTCGGCGTTGTCGATGGCCTTCTCCGCCGGGAACGTCCCCTTGCTGGGCTTCAATCCCGAGCTGTCGTATCGATGGTCGCGCGTCTTCACCTCGTGATGCGAGAACTCGTGGACGATGGTTTCCACGCACAGCCACTGCTTGCCGGTGTTTCCGGTCAGTCGGGTGAAGGCGCCTTCCAGATAGATGACGGGAAACCCGCCGCCTTCGCCGCCGCGGATGGCGCCGCCGAAATACTTGTCGCGCTGGGCGCGCCAGTCGGCGTAGTCGGTGAAAACCAGCGTCCCCGAACCGCACGCGACGGCGATCTTCTTGAACCCGTCGCTCAGCTTGCCGATGAAGGTGGTGACGTCAGTGTCGGTCGAGTCCTCGTCGCCAAACCAGCGTTTGACCATCGCCTTGGTGTCCGCCGACGGCGCCGCCAGCTTGATCTTGGCGTCCTCGCTGATCTTCAGGGCCTGCTTCAGCGCCGTGGCCATCCAGCCCATCTCGTCGTCGCTGAAGATCTCTTCCGTCGCCGACAGCTTGGGTTCGATCACCTCCGGGCTGCCCACGATCTCGTCGAAGATCCAGCCGCCGAATTGTTTCAGCGGCGAATAGACCCAGACCGTCTGCCCGCCGCTGCGCTGGACCAGGTACGTGTTGCTGAGCATCTTCAGGGTGGCCGCCCGATCTTGCAGCGATCCGCCCGTCGCCTGAGCCGCGGTCAGGATCACCTTGCCGACGGTCTGCGTGCCGGTGGCGTCGGTTTTGATCTTCGCCCGCAGCTTGTCCAGCCCGCCGGCGCTAGCCGCCGCAAATCCTTCTGGCGCCAGCAGCGTCTTGATGTTGCAGCTGGTGGTCAAAAACGTTTGCCAGCCGCTTTCGAACTGCTGACCGGCCAGCGTGTCCTTCGCCCGCGTGTAGACCTCGGTGAACTTCTTCATCGCGTCCCCCAATGTGGCGCCGCCCCGGCGCCATCGTTCTCGCCACCGGCGAACACGGTAACACATCCCGGCGCTCCGTTGTCATCACCGCCTGCTGACGGCCTTGCGGGTCTTCTGATACGGTGCCCGGCGAAACGGTGACGTCGCCTGCGCCTTCTGCCATTGCCCTGGTCGTACACGGCCATTTCTATCAACCGCCGCGGGAAAATCCCTGGACGGACGACCTGCAGCGCGAACCGTCGGCCGCCCCCGCCCACGACTGGAACGCCCGCATCAACGCCGAGTGCTACCGGGCCAACGCCTTCGCCCGCATTCACGACGCCGGCGGGCATATCCGATCGATCGTCAACAACTATGAACGGCTGTCGTACAACTTTGGCCCGACGCTGGTGCGCTGGATGGAGCGGATGGATCCGCGCACGCACGCCCGCCTGCAGGCCGCCGACGCCGAGCAACGCCGGCGCCTCGGCCACGGCGGCGCGTTGGCCCAGGCCTATGCGCACCCCATCGTTCCGCTGCTGAACGCCGCCGATCGCCGCACGCACCTTTTGTGGGGCCTGACGGATTTTCGCCGCCGCTTCGGTCGCGAGGCGGAGGGTTTGTGGTTGCCCGAGACGGCCGTTTCGCCGGCCACGTTGGAGACGTTGATCGATCTCGGCGTGCGCTTCACCATCCTGGCGCCCGAACAGGTCGCGGCGGTGCGGCCGCTCGGTGACGGCGGCGGTAAATGGACGGCCGTCGATCGCCAGACCCTGGACACGGGTCGCGCCTATCGCTGGCGACACCCGGACGGATCGGGGCGTTGGATCGATCTGGCGGTGTTCGACGGGCCGCTGTCGCGGGCGGTGGCCTTCGGCGAGGCGGTCAGCCGGGCCGAGACCTTCCTCGACGAAGTCCAGGCGTCGGCGGCGCGATCGAAGGTCGCCGGCCAGCGGCTGGTGCTGTGCGCGTCGGACGGCGAGCTGTTCGGCCACCACAAAAAATTCGCTGACCTGGCCCTGGCCTTCGCTGGTTTCGTCGAAGGCCCGCGGCGCGGGATCGAGTTCACCAACATCGCCGCCTACCTGGCCAAGCACCCGCCGGCCTGGGAGGCGAGGCTGGCCGACGGGCCCGACGGCGAGGGCACGGCGTGGAGCTGTCCGCACGGCCTTGGCCGCTGGCAGCGCGACTGCGGTTGCAATATGGGCAGCAGCGCGCAAGGCTGGAACCAGGCCTGGCGCGGGCCGCTGCGTACGGCGCTGGATCGCATTCGCGACGCCGCGGCCGACGTCTATGAAGACGCGGCGGCCGAGCTGCTGGTTGACCCGTGGGGCGCGCGCGACGCCTACGGCGAGGTGGTAGATGCGCCTCGGCCCGAGCGCGATCGCTTGCTGGCGGCGTTCGGAACGCCGGCGCTGGTGAACGGACGCGACGACGCCCGCGATCGCGCGCGCTTGCTGCTGGAATTGCAGCGGGCGACGGTCTTGATGTACGCCAGCTGCGCCTGGTTCTTCGATGACATCGCGGGGCTGGAATCGTCGCTGGTCATTCGTCTGGGCGCGCACGCCATCGATCTGCTTGGGCAGGTGCGCGGCGCGCCGGCGGCGCGGTCGCTGACCGCCGACGTGCTGGCGATCCTGGAGCAAGGCAAGAGCAACCGTCCCGAAGAGGGCACCGGCGCCGATGTGTTTCGTCGGGTGGTGGGTCAGCGGGCGACGCCGGCGCAGGCCATCGCCACCGCGGCGCTGGGACAACTGCTGGCCGGTCAAGAAGGATTGGCCGCGGCCGCGCCGGCCGCATCAGCCGGGTTCGACGTGACGATCACCGCGGGGCGAATGACGCCCGCACCGAGCACCCCGGGCGGACCGTCCTTCGTTGGGCAGGCGCAGGTCATCGCGCAACGAACGGGAGCGCTGGAAAGTGCGTCGTTTGCCGCTCACCTGCGCGGGGCCGCCCGCTTTGAATGCCGTGTGGGTGATCAAGTTTTGACGCTGGCCGATCTGGGACCGGACGAGCGCCAGGGGCTGCTGCACGCGGCGCTGCCGTGGCTGCTGGAGGACGGGCACGATCTGCGCAGCCTGCGCCAGATCTTCGAAGCGGCGCGCACGCTGGACGCTGGCGAGCCGGATCAAGCGCCGCCGCGCCGCCGGCTGTTCGCCGCGTTGCTGATCGATCTGCTGTCGCGGCCGGGCGGCGAACTGGGCGCCGAAGCGCTGGCGCTGGCCGACGATCTGTACGACGCCGCCGCGCTGCCCGCCGGCGCGCCCGAGCGGCGCATCGTCGAAGAGCTGGTGGCGCAGCGGATCGAGGAAGGCGGCCGCGGCGAAGGGTTGACGCGTCTGGCGCGTCGATTGGGGTTTGCCGTCGAGCCGACGCTGGCCGAGGTGGCGGCTTCGTGAGCGGCGGAAGCGCCTTCGACCTCGCGCGCGCACCGACGCCACCGGTGGCAAAGACGCCCGGGCCGGCGCCGATCATTCTCTGGTTGGCGGCCGAGGCGATGCCCTGGGCGCACACCGGCGGGCTGGGTGACGTGGTCGGTTCGTTGCCCGCGGTGCTGCGAGGCAAAGGCTGGGACGTGCGGCTATGCCTGCCTCTGTACGCCGACGCGCGCAAGTTTCCCGTCGGGCCGCCCATCCTCAGCGTCGAGCTGGCGGTGGGCGCGGGACGCCGCCGCGTCGGCGCGAAGATCCGCGAGGCGGTGAACCCGCCCGCCGGCGTCCCGACGTATCTGGTTGAATGCCCGCTGTTCGAACGGCGCGGCGTCTACGGCTTCGATGGCGACGCCTATCCGGACAATCCGTTTCGCTACGGCGTCTGGCAGCTGGCGGCGCGGCAGCTGGCCGCCACGCTGGAACCGGCGCCGGCGCTGATTCATTGTCACGACTGGCACGCGGCGCTGACACCGGCGCTGGTGAAGATGCCCGGGCAATGGCCGGCCGAACGGCGCGACGTGCGCACCATCTTCACCATCCACAACTTGCAGTACCAGGGCCACACCGACCGCGCGGTGATGGACGAGCTGTCGCTGCCGCGCGAATTTTGGCACCCGCAGTGGCTGGAACATTTCGGCGGCGTGAATTTCGTCAAGGCGGCGATCCTGTCGGCCGATCGCATCACCACCGTCAGCCGCACCTACGCCGAGGAGATCCGCACGCCCGAGCACGGCAGCGGCCTGGACGGTCCGCTGCGCGATCGGGCCGCCGATCTGCTCGGCATCGTCAACGGCATCGACACGGTGGCCTGGGATCCGGCGGCCGATTCCAAGTTGGCGGCGTCGTTCGACGCCGATCATCCAGCGGGGCGCGCCGCCTGTCAGTCTGCCGTGCGCGCCGAGCTGGGTTTTTCCGGCGTGGCCGGCCGGCCGCGCCCGCTGCTGGGATTCATCGGCCGGCTGGTCGATTCGAAAGGCGCCGATCTCTTGATCGCCGCCGCGCCGGCGTTGCTGGCGTTGGGCGTGGACATCGTCGTGCTGGGCTCGGGCGAGCGGCGGCTGGCGGGCGCGCTGCAGGCGCTGGAAGCGCAGCACCCCGAACATTTTCGCGCGGTGGTGCGCTTCGACGCGGCGCTGGCCCGACGCCTGTACGCCGGCCTCGACATGATCCTGGTGCCGTCGCGGACCGAGCCCTGCGGGTTGGTGCAGCTTTACGCTCTTCGCTATGGCGCGGTGCCGATCGTGCACGCCATCGGCGGGCTGCGCGACACGGTCAGCGACGGCGTCACCGGTTTTTCTTTCGACGAGCCCAGCGTGGCGGCCATCGTCGCGGCAGTCCGTCGCGCGCTGGCGGCGTTCGGCGATCGGCGGCGCTGGGACGCCCTGCGCGCCGCCGGCATGCGCCAGGACTGGTCGTGGACCACCAGCGCCGACGGGTACGACGCGCTTTACAAGGACGTGCTGGCGCAACCGCCGCGCTTGCGCGGGCTGCCCGCGCCCACCGACGACCAAGCGCAGTTCGTCGACTACGGCGCGCCGCTGCCGGCGCGCCTGAAACAGCTGGCGCTGCAGTTGATGGTGCAGGGGCCGCGCTGTCTTTACACCTACTGGGAGACCGACGAACAACAGGCGCTGACGCTGGTGCTGGAAGAACGGCCCACCGGCCACGCCTTCGTGCTGTCGCACAATCTGCCGCCCGTCGGCGAGTTCTGGCTGCCGGCGCAGCCCGAGCACGCCTACCGATTGGCCTTGCGCCGTCGCGACGGAACCGACGTTCGTCTTTCCAATCTGGCGATCACGCCTCGTGATACGCCGGTGCCGCGGGGCGAAGAGAATCCGGTCTGGTTGGATCGCCTGCTGGCCGACGGCGCCGTCGACGGGCCGCACGTCGCCGATCGCTGGGCGGCGATCTTCCCCGAGCCGCTGCAGACGTTCATTGGCCTGCCACCCTGGCCGTACCGGCGCGGCGGCTTGCGCGCCGATCACGTCGGCGCCTCGCGCGCGCCCGAACGCCCGACTGGACGGGAGAGCGAGCCGTGAACCGTGGGTACGTCGCGCTGGTCCTGCACGCGCACCTGCCGTTCGTGCGCCACCCCGAGCACGACGATTTTCTCGAAGAGGACTGGCTCTTCGAGGCGATCACCGAGACCTACGTGCCGCTGTTGCAGGCTTTCTTTCGCCTGCGCGACGAGGGCGTTCCCTTCAGCGTCACCCTGTCGATCACGCCGCCGCTGGCGGCGATGCTGGACGATCCGCTGTTGCGCGCGCGCTATCGGCGGCACCTTTCACGTTTGCTCGCGCTCGCCGACAGCGAGGTGCGCGGCAATCATCCGGACTCGCGCATCGGGCGGCTGGCCCGGCACTATCAGGATCGTTTTCGCGGCGTCGAAGCCTTCGTCGACGGGTGGGGCGGCGATCTGCTGGCTGCCTTCCGCGAGCTGCAGAACGACGGCCGCCTGGAAATCCTGGCGTGCAATGCCACCCACGGGTTCTTGCCGCTCATGAGCGGGCCGCCGGCGCGTCGGGCCCAGGTGCACGCTGGCGCCGCCGCTTACGCCCGCGCCTTCGGTCGTCGCCCGCGCGGCATCTGGCTGGCCGAGTGCGGTTTCGACCACGGCGTCGACGGGATTTTGGCTGATGAAGGGATCGAATTCTTCTTCGTCGACGCTCACGGCATCGAGATGGGCCGCCCACACGCGCGCCACGGCATCCACGCCCCGGTGCGCACGCCCGCCGGCCCAGTGGCCTTTGCCCGCGACCATGAGACCAGCCGTCAGGTGTGGAGCGCCGAGAGCGGTTACCCAGGCGATCCGGTGTACCGCGAGTTCTATCGCGACCTCGGCTGGGACGCCGCCTACGAATACATCCGGCCGTACTTGCACGCCGACGGCGTCCGCCGGGGCGTCGGCCTCAAGTACCACCGGGTGACCGGACGGGTGGCACTGCACGAAAAAGATCTGTACGACGCCGATGCGGCGGCGGAACGCGCGCGCGAGCACGGTCGAAACTTCGTCTTCAACCGCACGCACCAGGTGCGCCACCTGGCGGCTGCCATGGATCGCCCGCCGCTGGTGGTGGCGATGTACGACGCCGAGCTGTTCGGTCACTGGTGGTACGAAGGGCCGATCTTCATCGAGGAGGTTCTGCGGGGCCTCGCCCGCGAGCCGGAACTGGAAGCGATCGCGCCACCGGAATATCTGGCCCGTCACGGCCGCGACCTGCAGGGCCAGCGCCCGAACCCGTCGACCTGGGGCGCCAACGGCACCGCCGAGGTTTGGCTGAACGGTCAGGTGGCCTGGATGTATCGCTATCAACACTGGGCCGAGCGCGAGATGACCGTCCTTTGTCATCGGTTTTCACGCGCAGGAGGCCTGCAGCAGCGGGCGTTGCAACAGGCGGGGCGAGAGCTGCTGCTCATGCAGAGCAGCGACTGGGCGTTCATCGTCACCACCGGCACCACCGCGCCGTACGCCGTGCGCCGGTTCAAACGCCACTTCGAAAATTTCCAGGCGTTGCACGCCGCGCTGATCGCGAACGCGCTACACGAACCCGAGGTGAGCGCACGCGAGCGCGACACGCCGATCTTCGCCGACCTCGACGTCAGCGCCTGGCTGTGATCACGCGTCGGGCGGTAGCCGAATGTAGGGGCCGACGCGCGTCAGAAAACGCGCGGCCGAAAAGGTATTTCGGACCACCGTGTTTTCGTCTGCGATAGCATTCCGCGCCATGACAAGACACCACCGGCCCCGGGGGCGCTTTCTTGCCGGAGTGTTGTTGCCCGTCTGCGCAGCGGCGATCGGCTGCGGCGGCAGCTTGCAGGTGAAAAAGCTGGACGCCGTGGTGCAGCCGTCGGGAAACGTGGCGGTCTATTTCACCGTCGACAACAAGAACGGACAGCCGGTCCCCGATCTCAGCGCGAACAGCTTTCGCGTCTACGAAGACGGCAAGCTTTTGCCGGACAAAAAAGCCAAGCGCGCCCTGCTGGACCCGCGCGTGGCGATGTCGCAGTCGACGCTGGTGCTGGTGGATATGACGGGACCTATCGCCGATTCGGAAGACATGCCGGCGCTGGTGACCGCGGTCGGGCGGCTGACCGATCGGGTGTCGCGTCTGCAAGAGGTTGCGGTCAGCGCGTTCGATGGCGGCGCCGAACTGCTTCCCGTACTGACCTTCGAGAGCAACGACGTGCACGGCGCGCTCGACGGCCTGCGCGGGTTGCGGCCGCGCTCGCGTTCGTCGAATCTGAACGGCGCCATCGTCGAAGGGTTGAAGGTGCTGCGCCACCGCCGCATCAGCGCGTCGGTGCCGCACGCGTTCGGGAACCTGGTGGTCTTCACCGACCGCGGCGACCTGGCCCACAAGGTGACAGCGCACGAGGCGAAGGCGGCGATCGAAAAATCCGGCGTCAGCGTGTACGTCATCGGCATCGGCGAGCGCGTGCGCGCCGAGGAGCTGGGGACGCTGGCCACGGCCGGTTCCTTCGTCTCGACGCAGACCAAAGAGCTGGGGCGCGCCTTCGGAGAGATCAGCAAGAAGCTGGACGCCGCGGGCGCCAGCCATTACGTGCTGTCGTACTGCTCGCCGAAACGAAAAGGCCGGCACACGCTGGAGGTCGAAGTGGTGGCCGACGGCGACAGCGGCAGCCTGAAACAAAAATTCGACGCCGACGACTTCCAGTCCGCCGACTGCGCCCCCCGCAAGCGGCCGGTGTTCGGGCAGGCCGTGGCGACGCGGGGCAAAGCGCGCAAAGAGAACTAGCGCGCTATCGAATTGACCCGATCTCGGAGGCGACACGGGACGAGCGGTAACCGAGGCTGGACGCGCGGCTTGGACGGCGCGACAAATTCGGCGTGGTGGGCCGCTTGGCTGCTTTCGTCGCCGCATGGCATCGACCGGCTTCCCGGTTCGAAGGCCCAACGGATGCCATGCGGCGACGAAAGCCTTGATGGGAGAGGTGGCGTAGACAGAGGCCTTCCGCGGGCGGGAAGCCGCCAAGCGGCCGAGGCCGTCCAATTTGTCGCCCCATCCAAGCCGCGCGTGCAGCCTCGGTTACGTTACCGATTCACCTCGATCTCGCGTCGACGTGATTGCGGTCTAGCGCGGCTTCGCTCCGCCTCGGTCACTTCTCCCAAGGCGATCCCGCGCGTAACGGATTTAGACCCCGTACGCGAAAAGCGCCGCCATCAACAACAGCCGATCGGCCGGCGCCAGCGACGCCACCAGCAGCAGCGCCCCGACGATCGATCCGGGCGCGCCCTGCACCGTGAAGTATTTGTGGTTGTCGGCGGTCTGGACGGTGACGGTCGATCGGCTTGGGCCGGCCTTCAATCCGCCGGCGGGGGTTCCTTTCGGATCGGTCACCTTCGCGCGCGACACGGGCTTGCGGGTGATGGTCCAGGCGTCGCCGCCGTCTTCTTTGTCGCTGAGACTGACCTTGTCGGGCTGGACGTGAATCCTCCAGCGCAGGGCGCCGCTCGTCGCTACCAATCGCAGCACGCGATCGCTGGCGCTCGCATCGTCGACCTTCAACTCGGCGACGACGGCGCCGTCGCTGGTGCGGCAGGCGGTCGCGCCGCCGGGCGCCTTGGCGCAGGTCAACGACGGGCCTCCGTCGCCCGAGGCGCTGACGCCGGCGGCGGTCTTGCGCAGGGTGGCGATCAAACGGGTCTCCGAGCGGATGCTGACCGTCACCTCGCCGGTGGCTCGCGCGGTCGTCGGCGGGGCTTCGTCAGCGGCGGCAGTCATCATCATCACCATGGTGCCAGTCTACCGCGCCGGCAGCGGCGACCAGCGCAAGAGCAGCGGGAGAAAATTGCCTTCGGTGATGATGCCGAAGTGGTCGGTGCGGGTGTCCATCGACAGCACCTTGGCGTCGCGCTCGGCGGCGGTGAGGGAGGCGAAATGCTCGGGGCAACGATGGCGGTAGACGGCGGCCGGCAGCTGGGCGACGAAGTCGCGGGCGGCGGGGATGGTGTCGTGGTTGATCAGGCTGATGCGGTTTTCGGGGGCGGCGCTCAGCCAGGCGCCTAGCTCGGGCTGTCCGCCGTAAAGCGCGTCCAGCAGCAACACCGTGTGCAGGCGCGGGTGATCCAGCCAAAGAATGATCTGCTTGTACGCGCCACTGTGGCCGGCCACCACCAGCGGACCGGCGGCCGGCAGGTCGGGAACGTCGCGCGCCACCCGATCGATCAGGGCCTGCAGCGGTCCCCACGGCGTGGGCGCGGCGGCTTCAGAGCGCGCGGCGGGGACGACGAACAAGGCGTTGCGTCCGCTGCGGGCGAACTGGGACGGCAGATCGTGTTCGGTCCACGCTTGATCGACGTCGGTGTAAAGACCGTGCACGTAGATCAGCAAGCCGGCAGTGGTCGGGTCATAGCGAGACGGCTTCCACACCCGCACCACGCCTTCGGGCGTGACCAGCCGTTGCGTGCGGGCGCCGGCCGCGTATGCCGTCGACGGGGACTGCCAGGCCAGAGCCAGCGGCGCCAGCAACGCTTGTCGGCGCGACAGCCGGTGACTCAAGGATGGGCGGCCTTGCGGCGGGTGATCAGCAGGTGATCGTGGCTGTCCTTGTCGGGATAGCCGAAACCGAAACCCAGCGGGCGGGCCGGCTGGCCGGCCCACAGATCGACGAACGCTTGCTCGTGCTCGGGCGAGGCTTTGAGGAACGCCCCGGTGAACTGTCCGAAGGTCTGCTGTTCAAAGCCGGCGCCGGCGGCGAAGCGCGGCGGGATGCCGGTCGAATCGCTGATCATCCAGTCCGCGTGTTCCAGCAGGTAATTGCGGATGCGCGTGAAGGACGGCGACCACAATAGATAGCTGGCCGCCTTGGTCATCGCGGCGACGTGGCCTTTGGCGGCCAGATGGGCGATCACGCCGGGCGTGCGTTCTAGTGGTTGATCGGCCAGGTTGGCTTGCAGGTGTCGGTGCAGGCGCACGGGCGCGTCGGCGTCGCCGCGCCGGCGAAAGCCAAGTTCCATGTTGGCGAACTGGCGCGTCTTGCGAGCCGCGATGGTGTCGCGGGTGAGGTAGTGCAAGGTCCCGTCGGCGTCGACATCGAAGAAGCGCAGGCGCACGGGTTCGAGATCGAACGCCACCAGCGCCAGCAGGGCGAACGCCAGCTGGTCGGGCAGGACCTCGTGGCGGAACTCCAGCAGGTTGGTGGTCTTGCTGTGGGTGGCGAAGGACAGGCGGCGCACGTGGTCGCGGAAGACGGACAAGGCGTGCTCTTGCGCTTCGGGCGTGGCACCGGCGAAGGTCTGCGGGTTACCCGATGGTTCCAGCGACAGCGTGGTGATGGTGCTGGCGCGTGGAAAGGTGGCCAGCGCGGTGAACAGATCGCCGCCGCCGAACGGATACACCACCTCGGTGGGCAAGTCGGGCGGGACCAACCCGGCCAGGAACGGCACCGCTTTATCGACCCAGCGGTGGCGCCAGCGTTGAACCAGCAGGCGCATCTGGCGGCAATGCTGATCGGCGACGGCGGCTGGCAGCGCGCCCGGCAGCGGCGCGGGCGGGGCCGGCGCTGCCGGTGGCGGCGCGCAGGCGACCACCTGGTAAAGCAGGCGGGCGTCGGCGATGAAGTCATCGCCGGCGTCGGCCTGGGCGATGTTGGCTGGCGCGCCGCCGCCGTCACTCAGTGCCGCGAGCAGGGTGAAGGGCAGCGAAGTAACCAGCGGCGAGAGGGGCACCGCTGCATCTTAAACCTTCGCCAACCGCCGCTTCCAATTCTCCTCGCGCGGCGACGGCCCGAGGAACCGCCTTTCAAACAAAGTCCACGACAACCGCGCCAGCGCGAACAGCACGGCGGTGGCGACGATCAGATAGGCCGCCGCGACCAACGGATGCGACGTGGTGCCATCCGCGTTCAGACGTCCGGCCAGCAACACGCGAATGGCGAACAGGTGCAGCGGCTGGTGAAACAGGTACATGCCATAGCTGACCCGCCCGATCGCGCGCAGCGGGGGTAAGTTCAGGACGCTCAGCAGCCGTGAGCCGATGCCGGGCGCCTGGCCGCCGCTGGCCGCCGGCGCATTCAGCATCACCCCCGCGATCAACAGCGCGCCGGCCATGGCCAGCACGGAATAGCCGACGGTCTGCGTGACCAGTTGCTTGCGGGCGAAGATGTGGCTGGCCACCGCCACCACTGCCAGCGTCACCACCATCCACCTCGCGGCGCGGGGCAGGTGCCGCTCGACGGCTGCGCGCCAATCGGGCCGCCGCAACGCCAGCGCCACCAACCCGCCCAGGGCCAGCGCATCGGCGCGCGCCAGCGTGAACGAATACACCACCTCGGGCGCGACGCCCGCGGCGCGCATCCCAACCCGCAGCAGGAACGCGCCCGCCGCCACGCCCAGGCACAACCGCCCGAGGCCGCGTTCGCTCAGCGTCCACACCGCCAGCGGCCATATAAGGTAGTACTGCTCCTCGACGGCCAGCGACCAGGTGTGGCCCAGCAGATCGGCGTCGCCGCCCAGCCCGGGCCAGTTTTGAAGATAAAGCCAGTACCAAAGGTGGTGGTGGCCAACGCCGGTGCGCGCAGCGATCGCCGGCGCCGCCCGCGGCAGCAGGAAGAACGTCGCTGCCAGCACCAGGTAATAAAGCGGAAAAATCCGCTGCACCCGCCGCCGGTAGAAACGCCCGAAGAAATTCGGCGCGCCCTTGGCGTCCAGCAAGATGCCGGTGATCAGGAAACCGGACAGCACGAAGAAAAGTTGAACGCCGATCCAGCCCGGTTCGACGATCGCCGTCTGCAGGCGCGCCGTCAGTCCGGCGCGCGGATCCAGGACGTTGAACTGGTGCAGCAGCACCAGCAGGATGGCCACGCCGCGCAAGCCGTCCAGCGCCGGAATGCGCGCCGGCAAAAGAGTGGTCGGCCGAGCGTGGTCGCCAACCTTGGCTGGCTCGCCTGAACTGGTGTTGCTGCTGCCAGCGGCGTTCGTCATGGGCCGATGTCCGCCGTGGGTCGGGCCTGGACAATTTCAGTTTGGACGCTAAAGCCGATTCGGTCGACACTGCATAGGTGCCCGTCACCACCACGACCATCGGCGGACTGGAGGTGCGCATGGTCGACACCAGCGGCGATCCGCGCGCGCCGTCGGCGGCCGCCGCGCCGGTGGTGGTCTTGCTGCACGGGTTCTCGATGGCCGCCGACGATCTGGCGCCGTTCGGCGCGTCGCTGGGCGTTGCGGCGCTGTTTCTGTTTCCCGAGGGCCCGGTCGATCTGCAACCGCGGGGTTTGCGCGGGCGGGCCTGGTGGATGATCGATGTGGCCGGGCGCGATGCCGCCGTCGCGGGCGGCGTTGACCGCGATCTCGGCGACGAAAATCCTCCCGGCTTGCCCGCCGCCCGGCGCGTGCTGGCGGCGCTGGTCGGCGAGGTGCGGGCGCGCTGGCCGGGGCGGCCGTTGTTTCTGGGCGGTTTTTCGCAAGGGGCGATTCTTTCGTTGGATCTGGTGCTGGCTAGCCGCCCGGCACTGGCGGGATTGATCTTGCTGTCCAGCGGGCGGGTGACGGCGGCGGCGTGGGCTTCATTAATGGAAAACGTTCGCGGCCTGCGGATGTTTCAAAGTCACGGCCGCGCTGATCGCGAACTGTCTTTCGCCGCCGCGCAATCGTTGGCGGTGCAACTGGCGGCGGCCGGCGCCGACCATACGTTCCTCCCGTTCGATGGCGGTCACGAGATCCCGCTTCCGGTCTTGCGTGCGCTCAAGCGATTCATCCGCGGCGGCGCGACCGCTGCGATCTCGCCGACTGAGGCGAATAATCGAGGAAGATGATACTGTTGCATCGTTCATCAAAGTGAGGACCCCCGCGTGACCGATCCTTCCAAGTCACCAAGCCCCGTGGCGGCGCGTATCGGCGCCGAGATCGCCACCCGCCACGCCGATGATGTCGATCGCAACGCCCGCTTTCCCCGCGAGGCCATCGACGAATTGAAACGGGAAAAACTTTTGGGCGCGTTCGTCCCCAAAGAACTGGGAGGCCTTGGCCACGGCATCTCCGAACTCGGCGCGATGTGCATGGCCCTGGCGCAGCACTGCTCGTCGACGGGGATGGTGGTGGCCATGCACCACATCCAGGTGGCGTGCATCGTGCGGCACGGGTTGTCGTCGCCGTTCTTCCGTCGCTATCTGTCGGAGCTGTGCGAGCGGCAACTTTTGATCGCCTCGGTCACGTCGGAGGTCGGCGTGGGTGGCGACACCCGTTCCAGCGTCTGCGCGGTCGAACGCGAGGGTGGCCGCTTCAAGCTGAACAAGGACGCCACCACCATTTCGTACGGCGAACAGGCCGACGATCTGCTGGTCACCTGCCGGCGCGCGCCCGATGCGGCGGCCAGCGATCAGGTGCTGGTGCTGCTGCGCAAGGGTGACTTCAACCTGGCCCGCACCACCGCCTGGGACACGCTGGGCATGCGTGGGACGTGCAGCCCCGGTTTCAAGCTGACCTCGGCCGGGCCTGAAGAACAGATCGTTCCGGGTTCGTTCGCCGATTCGTCGGCGCAGACCATGGTGCCGTTTTCGCATTTGCTCTGGTCGTCGGTGTGGCTGGGCATCGCCACCGACGCGGCGGCAAGGGCCAGCGCCTTCGTGCGGGCCGAGGCGCGCAAGAAACCCGGCACCGTGCCACCGACGGCGTTGCGCCTGGCCGAACTGTCGACGTTGCTGCAGTCGATGCGCAACAACGTGCAGGCGGTGAACGCCGAGAGCGATCGCCTGCTGCGCGCGCCCGAGGGCAACGAAGCGCTGTCCAGCCTGGGCTTCGCCTTGAAGATGAACAACCTCAAGATCTCCACCTCGCAGCAGACGGCGGACATCGTCCAGCACGCCCTGGGGATCTGCGGGATCATGGGCTACAAGAACGACACCCCCTTCAGCGTCGGCCGACACTTGCGTGATTCCCTCTCGGCCGCGCTGATGATCGGCAACGACCGCATCCTCTCCAAGAGCGCGTCGCTGTTGCTGGTGTACAAGGACGACTGATTCGAAGGAGGACTGGCGTGGCGGCGAAAGATTACGATCCGGGGAGATTCTACGAAGAGATGGTCAAGCACCGCTTGATCATTCCGGTGGGCGTGCCGGGCGCGTTCGGGCGCGGGCCGATGTTCGAAGACGTGCTGGCGCGGTTCAACGACGCGGTCTCGCGCGTGGCCCGCGACGACGGCGCCGAGGTGATGCTGTTCCCGCCGGTCATCGCCCGCACGGTGCTGGAGCGCAGCGACTTCCTGGATTCGTTCCCGCAGCTGGCCGGCACCGTGTTCAGCTTCTTCGGCAACGAGAAGGATCACCACAGCCTCAGCGAGAAGGTCCACGCCGGCGAGCCGTGGGGGCACCTGCAGGGCATGACCCAGGTGGTGCTGAACCCGGCCGCTTGCTATCCGGTCTATCCCAGTTTCACCGGCGTCATCCCGGAAAAGGGCCGCCTGGTCGACATGCAGAACTGGGTCTACCGCCACGAACCGTCGGCCGAGCCGACCCGCATGCAGGCCTTTCGCGTGCGCGAGTTCGTGCGCGTGGGGACGCCGGATATGGTCGTGCAGTGGCGCGACCTATGGGTCAAGCGCGGCGTCGAGTTGCTCACGTCGCTGGGCTTGCCGGCTAAGCCCGACGTCGCGTCGGATCCGTTCTTCGGTCGCGGCGGGCGCATGCTGGCAGTCAGCCAGAAAGATCAGAAGCTGAAGTTCGAGGTGCTGGTGCCGGTGATCTCCGAAGAGCACCCGACGGCGGTGTGCTCGTTCAATTACCACCAGGAACACTTTGGCCACACCTTCGCGATCAAGACCCAATCGGGCGAGACCGCGCACACCGCGTGCCTGGGCTTTGGCCTTGAACGCTGCGTGATGGCGCTGTTCCGCCACCACGGCTGCGACACCGCGACCTGGCCCAAAGAGGTTCGCGACCGACTGTGGCCGTGAGTCACGCGGTCTTCCCCCTGGATCCGGCGAGCTACCAGCGCCACGCGCTGCACGCCGAGGATCGCGCCTGGGTCGAGAAGAACTGCTACATCGACATCTGGATCGAAGTGCTGCACGCGCAGGGATTGGATCCAATGGCCATGCTGCCGTTCACGGTGGCGGTGGACTTCGAAGATGATCAATGGACGTTCTTCAAGCCGCCGCACACCGAGCTGTGGGATCTGTACGGCGTCGACGTGCAAGAGCTGACGGTGTGGCAGCCGCTGATTGACCACGCCGTCCGCCACGTCGCCGCCGGCAAGCTGATCAGCACCGAGGCCGACGCGTTCTTCCTGCCCGACACCAAGGGCACCGACTATCGAACCCAGCACACCAAGACCACCATCGTCATTCAAGACATCGACGCCGACGCGCGCCGCCTGGGCTACTTTCACAACGCCAGTTACTACGCTCTGGAAGGCGACGATTTCGCCGGGCTGTTTCGGTTGGGGCTGCCCGCTGACCCGACGTACATGCCGCTCTTCGCCGAACTGATCCGCGTCGATCGCGTGCAGCGGCTTTCGCCGGCGGAGCTGCGGGTGCGCTCGTCGTCTCTGCTGGGGCGGCACCTGGGGCGGCGGCCGGCGGCAAATCCGATCGCCCGATTCGCGCGGCAGTTCCCGGACGACATCGCCCGCCTGCAGACGGAGGGCCTGGGCCGCTACCACGCCTACGCCTTCGCCACCATCCGGCAACTGGGGGCTTCGTTCGAACTGGCGGCGCTGTATCTGCGCTGGCTGGCAGGCGCAGGCGGCGGGCCGCTGCAGGAAGCCGCCGACGCCTTCAACGAGATCTCGTCGACGGCGAAGGCGCTGATCTTGAAAGGGGCGCGCGCGGTGAACGCCAAGCGCGCCGTCGATTTTGCGCCCATGCTGGCCGACGCCGCGGTGGCGTGGGAGCGCGGGATGACCAAGCTGACGTCGCTGGTGGGAGGGCAAGCGTCTTGACACCGACCAAGCGACGCCCGATCCTTCTGGCCCTCGCCATGTCGACCGGGAGTGAACATGAGTAGCGCAAGCAACGGAGTTCCTCGGGTGGTGGTGGGCGTTGACCTGGTGCAGGTCAGCCAGGTGGCGATGTCACTGGACAGCCTGGGCGAGGCGTACATGCGCCGCATCTGCACCGCCGACGAGATCGCCACCTGCAATGCCAATCCCATGATGGCCCCGGCGCGGTTCGCCGCCCGCTTCGCCGCCAAGGAAGCCACGCTGAAGGCGCTGCGCCTGGATGACCAGGGCCTGGACCTGCGCTCGATCGAGGTCAAGCAGATGCCCGGAGGATGGACGGATCTGGTGCTGCACGGCCGCGCCAAACAGCTGGCCGACGAAGCCGGCTGGTCCAGTGTCTCGGTCAGCCTCAGCCATGAAGGCGATTACGCCACCGCCGTCGTCGCCGTCATCGTCATCGACAAAGCCCACGGATAGAGCGTCACCATGCCCGAACAAACCACCACCAAGATTCGCGAGATCCTCACCGAGCACGGCCGCCTGGCCAAAGAAGTCCCCGCGCTGACTGACGAGAGCGATCTCTATCAGGCGGGGATGACCTCTCACGCCAGCGTCAATGTGATGCTGGCGCTGGAAGGCGCCTTCGACGTCGAGTTTCCCGACGCCATGTTGAGGCGCAGCGTGTTCGAGAGCATCGCCGCCATCCGCGCCGCCATCGAGGAGCTGACGGGGGGCCGCTGAGCCGCTCGCCACTGGACGTGCCAGCCGCGCGGCAGAATCCGTTTGCCGTCAGCGCACCGGTCGCGGACCAGTGGGAGCTTGGCTGGACGGCGCCCGGCGCGGCGACGACGCCAGCCGCGGTGGCCGGTCTGGGCCTGCGCTGGTTGCCGGCGACGGCGCCCGGGACTGCCGCAGGCGCGCTGCGTGCCGCCGGGGCCGCCGGGGCGAACGTCGAGATTCCTTTCGCCGCGCCCGCCCGCCTGGACGGCGCCGACTGGTGGTATCGCTGCCGCTTCGCTGGCGCACCGGCGGCAGCGGGCGAACATCTGTCGCTGGTCTTCGACGGGCTGGCAACGGTGGCCGATGTTTTTCTGAACGGCGTGCCCATCCTTCACAGCGAGAACATGTTCGTCCGCACCGACGTCGACGTAACCACGCGGCTGGCGACCCAGAACGAACTTTTGATCCGGTTTCACGCCCTCGATGGTCTGCTGGCGGCCAAGCGCCCGCGGCCGCGCTGGCGGGCGCCGATGGTGGAGAACCAGCAGCTGCGTTGGTTTCGCACCACGCTGCTCGGCCGCACGCCCGGCTGGTCGCCGCCCGCGCCGCCGGTGGGCCCGTGGCGACCGATCACCTTGCTGCGCCAGCGCGGGTTCGAACTGGGCGAGATCGATCTGTGTCCGACCATAGCCGGCGACGTCGGAACCGTGGCGCTGTCGCTGGCCCTGCAGCCGATCGCCGGCGCGGGCACCGGCGGGGCGATCGACGGCGCTCGCTTGATCGTCACCGGCCCGGACGGCGTCGCCCGCGAAGCCGCGCTTGACGTGCGCGCAGCGGCAGGCGAGGGCGCGTCGTCGGCAGCGGCAGTGACGCTGGCGATCGCCGGCGCGGTTCGCATCGCCGGCGCGGCGCGGTGGTGGCCGCACACGCACGGCGCGCAGCCCCTGTACGACGCGCGCGTGGTGGTCACTGCCGGCGGCGCCGAGCTCACGATCGATCTGGGAAAGATCGGATTTCGCACCGTCACGCTGGCCAACGCGGGCGGCGATTTCGCCCTGTCGATCAACGAAATGCCCGTGTTCTGTCGCGGTGCCTGCTGGACGCCCACCGACGTCTTCACCTTGAACGCCAGCGCCGAATCGCTGCGGGACACGCTCGGCGCCGTGCGCGCCGCCGGCATGAACATGGTGCGCGTGTGCGGCCCGATGGCCTACGAGACCGACGCGTTCTATGACCTCTGCGACGAGCTCGGCATCTTGGTTTGGCAGGACTTCATGTTCGCCAACATGGACTACCCGCAGGATCCGGCGTTCGTGGCCGGCGTGCAGGTCGAAGCGCAACAGAATCTTCGTCGCTGGCAACCGCGCCCGTCGCTGGCGGTGTTGTGCGGCGACAGCGAGGGCGAGCAGCAGGCGGCGATGTGGGGCGCGGCGCGCGCGACCTGGGATCGCCCGCTGTTTCGCCAGACGCTGCCGGCCGCGGCGCGCGCCATCTGTCCGGACGTTCCCTATTGGCCGTCCAGCGCCAGCGGCGGCGCGTTCCCCCACCAGCCTTCGGAAGGAACGACGTCGTACTACGGCGTGGGCGCCTATCGCCGGCCGCTGGAAGACGCGCGTCGTTCGGACGTGCGCTTCGCCTCCGAGTGCCTGGCCTTCGCCAACATCCCGGACGATCCCATGCTGGCCACGTTGACCGGCGGCGCGCCGGCACGCGCCCACACGCCGGCGTGGAAGGCGGGCGTGCCGCGCGATCTCGGCGCCGGGTGGGACTTCGACGACGTTCGCGATCACTACTTGGCGCTTCTCTTTGGCGTCGATCCCGCTACCCTTCGATCGAATGATCCGGAGCGGTATCTGGCCCTGGGGCGGGTGGTGACCGGCGAGGTGATGGCGGCGGCGTTCGCCGAATGGCGGCGTCCGGGATCGACTTGTCGGGGCGCGCTGGTGTGGTTTCTGCGCGATCTGGTGCCGGGTGCCGGCTGGGGTTTGCTGGACGCCGCCGGCCGCCCGAAGGCGGCGTATCATTTTGTGCGGCGCGCGTTGCAACCGCTGGCGCTGGTCTTTTCGGACGAAGGCTTGAACGGCACGGTGCTGCACGCGGTGAATGAAAGCGCGACAGCCTGGCAAGGCCAGCTGCGCCTCACTTTGCACCGCGACGGCGAGGTGCCGGTGGGCGATGGCGCGGCGCCGGTGACGGTTCCGGCGCGGGGCGCGCTGTCGCTGCCGTCGGCGGCGTTGCTGGAAGGATTTCGCGACACCACCTCCGCCTATCATTTCGGCCCGGCGGATCACGATCTGGCGGTGGCGCGGCTGGTGTCGGCATCGGGCGACGTGGTCGCCGAAGCTTTCTTTTTTCCCACCGGCCGGGCGCGCCCGCTGGAAGCCGAGCTTGGGCTGGAAGCCTCGGCGCGCGCGCTGTCCGACGGTGACTTCGCGCTGGTGGTGCGCAGCCGCCGGTTCGCGCAGGCGGTGGCCGTCGACGTGCCCGGCTTTGTCGCCGACGACAATTATTTTCACGTCGCTCCGGGCGGCAGCCGGCAGGTGCGTCTGCGGCGGGCCGGCGCCACCGGTGATCCGCGCGGTCAGGTGCAGGCGTTGAACGCGCGGGCGCCGACGCGCATCGCGCTGGCGGCGACGTCATGACCGACACCGGCCGCCCCTTCTGGTTCGGCGCCGCCGAGGCGCCGCTGTTCGCCTGGTATCACCCGCCCGCCGCCGTCGCCGACGGTGATGGCGTCGCGGGTGATCTGGCGGTGGTGATCTGCCCGCCGTTCGGGTACGAAGCGATCTGCGCCCACCGCGGTCTGCGCGCGCTGGGCGACACGCTGGCAAGGGCGGGATTGCCGGTGGTGCGTTTCGATTATCACGGCACCGGCGATTCGTCGGGCGACGATCGTCAGCCTGATCGCGTGGCGGCCTGGCTGGGCAGCATCACCGCCGCCATCGACGAAGCGAAGCGCTTGAGCGGCCGCGCGCAGGTAGCGCTGGTCGGCCTGCGCCTGGGCGCGCTGCTCGCCACCACCGCCGCCGCCGGCCGCAGCGATGTGCGCGCCTTGGTTTTGTGGGCGCCTTGCCCCAGCGGCAAGGCCTTCCTGCGCGAGATGAAGATGCTGCGTCTGACCGGCGACAACACGGCGCCGGCGGCACGACCGGGCATGATCTTGGGTCGCAGCGACGATGACGAAGAGGCGGCGGGTTTTCTGCTGTCAGCGTCGACCATCCAGGCGCTGACCGCGCTGAATCTTTTGACCCTTGATCGCCGGCCGGCCGCTGCCGCGCTGGTCCTGCAACGCGACGACATTCCCGACGACAGCCGCCTCACCAAGCGGCTGCAAAGCCTGGGCGTGGACACCCGTGAGGCGAAGGTGCCGGGATATCTGGCGCTGATGCAGGATCCGCATCGCTCGGTGCGGCCGGTGGCGGCGATGCAAGCGATGGCCGATTGGCTGACGGCGCACGGCCAGCCCGCCCCCGACGTTCTTTCAGCGGCGGCGGATCATCTCGCCGGAGCGGCGACCATCCCCGCGCCGCCGAGCGGCGGTCCGGCGGTGCGCGAGGAAGCGGTCTCGTTCGTCGCCGGCGGCCTGCGTCTGCACGGGATCGTGTGCGAACCTTTGCCCGGCGCCGGCAGCAACGGCCACGGCACGCCCGCCCACCGGCGCGGCGTGATCATGTTGAACGCCGGCGCCATCCGTCGCGTCGGCCCCAACCGCCTTTACGTCGAGATGGCCCGCGAATGGGCCCGGCGCGGGATGACGTCGCTGCGGATGGATCTGTCGGGCCTCGGTGACAGCGCCGGCGAGGATCCGGTGGGGGCGCGGCTTTACTCGATGATCTCCGTGCCCGAAGCGCAGGGCGCGGTGAAGTTCTTGCGCGACCGCGGGTCGTTCGCGGCGGTGACGGTGATGGGTCTTTGCTCGGGCGCGTTCGTGGCTTTTCACGCGGCGCTGACCGATCCGGCCATCGACAGCACGGTGCTGATCAACCCGCAGCTTTTCTTCTGGAAGGAAGGCACGTCGCTGGACGTGGCCCGGCGGACCAGCTATCAGGCGTCGCAACATTATCGCCAGTCGCTGTTCAAGCCCGAAAGCTGGGCCAAGCTTCTGCGGGGCGACGTGGACATCCCGCGGGTGGCGCGTTTGCTGGGCGCGCGCGCCGCCGACGTGGCCCGCGATCAGATGTCGCCGCTGCTGGAGATGGTGCGCGCCCCGCAAGACGAGGTGCTGACCGCTTTCCGCGCCAGCATCGCCCGCCGGATCAACACGTACCTCATCTTCTGTTCAACTGATCCCGGCCTGGACAACATCCAGGCGCACCTCGGCCGTGGGCTGCGCCGCCTGGGCCCGGCGGGCAAGCTGGAAGGCCGCGTGAAGATGGACACCATCGACGGCCCCGACCACACCTTCACGCCGCTGTGGTCGCACGGACCGCTGATGGATCTGTTGACTCGCCATCTCAGCGGTCTGTGATGGTGCCGGCGGCGATGGTCCAGCGCATGGTCACGCCGGCGGAGATCGACGCCACCTTCGCGGTGATGCGGCAACTGCGCCCGGCGCTGCAGCCGCAGACCTATCGCGCGACCATCGAACGAATGATGGCCGCGGGGTTTCATCTGGCCGCCGTGCTTTCGGGCGCCGACGTGCGCGCGGTGGCCGGCTATCGCTTGTCCGAAGGCCTGGCCTGGGGTCGCTATCTTTACGTCGACGATCTGGTCACCGCCGACGGCGCGCGTTCATCCGGGTTCGGCAAGCAGCTTCTCGATTGGCTGAAAGACGAAGCCCGCACGCACGGCTGCGCTGAGCTGCACCTGGATTCAGGCGTGCAACGCCACGGCGCCCACCGCTTCTACCTCCGCGAGCGCATGGACATCAGCGCCTATCACTTCAAGCTAGAACTCTGAGACCGCGCCGCTCAACCCGAAAGCGATGAGCTCGATGGTGTTCGGGCGATCGATGCCCTGGCTTTTCACCAGGCCGTTCAGCGGCACCGCCGGGTGCGACCATGATGTGCTGGCGGCGTGCCACGGTCCCCAGCTGGCGTCAGTGCGGCTCTTGAAACAGCCGGCGAACGTGCCGGCGGGAACCGTCGCGTCTTCCTGAGGCAGGCCTTGCCAGCTCACCACCAGCGTCGACAGCGCGCCCTTCAAGGTTCCGCGCATCAACCCCAGCATCGGTCCGTCAAAGTTGGTGACGTGGCCGTTGGCGTCCTTGATCGCCGCCGCCCGGATGTCGATCGAATTGGGATCCATGCGGCTGGGGATCGCCAGCAGCATCTTCATCATGGTGCGCCCGCTGTAGCTTTCAGTGGCGGTCTCCAGCCAGAAGGCGCCGGCGTCTTCGCCGATCACCTTGTAGGTCAGCAACGACGGGCGGCCATTTTCGTCGACCAGCTTGTCGGTGATCCACTGGCCAATCTGGAAGGGCAGGGGCGCAAAGCCCGTCGGCGCCGGAAAGGTTTGCGTCGGCGGCCCAAGCGCGGCGAGGCGCCGGTCGATGTCGGCCTTGGCCGCGGGATTCACCGACGGCGCGCAGCCAAGCAGCAGCAACGATGAAATGAAAACCGCCGCAGCGGTCGGTCGGATCGAAAAGGTCATGCGCGGCAGTCTAACCCACGCCGGCCTCCAAGAAACTTCGCAGATCTTGCTCTTTCACCGCCGGCTCGCCGGGGGCGACGTTGTCCAGCTTACCTTCGCGGATCCACGACCCCAGCTCGTCGACCAGCTGGTACAGGTGCTCGAAGGATTCGACGATGAACAGCAGCGGTTGAAAGTGGTCGATCTCGAAGCACTGATTGACGACCCACTCGATCTGGAATGGATAGCGCTGTACGTCCGGCCCGTCGATGGCGTGGGCGATCTCGCCGTAGCTGCTGAGCAGGCCGCTGCCGTATGCTTTCAGGTCGGCGTGGTTCTTCCGGCCGACCATCAACCCGAACTCGACGCTGAACCAGAAAAAGCGCGACATCGCTTTGATGTTGCTGGTCAGGCGGCGCAGCTTTTCGTGTTCGTCGGTGATGGCGCGCGCTTGTTCGGCGGCCAGCGCGGCGGCCTCGCCGAAACGCACCAGCGCGCCGGCGAACGCCGGGTCGGTGTGCATGGGCACGTGGCCGGCGATGTCGTGGAAGATGTCGGGTTCGGGCAGGTACTCCAGCGTCTGCCCGTCGCGGATGGTGACGGTGGTGGGGAATTCGCGCCGGCGCAGGCAATCGAAAAAAACATACGACGGGACATATCCGCTGACGGCGCGCGCGGAAAATCCGGTCAGCGGTTGCATGAACCGGTTGACGTCCTCAAAGCGGGGGACGCGGTCGTGATCCAGGCGGAGCTTTTCCATCCCGGCCTGAAAGCGTTCATTGGCGTATCGCTGCCAGCGCGGCTGCATGCGCGTGAACAGGCGCTGCCAGGTGGCGTGGTTCTCCGGCGAGTAAATCTCGTACGGCTGGTGAATGTAGACGTCACCGTTTTCGCGCGCCTGCTCGATGAACGCCGCCCGGGTGGTGGTGAGGCCGCTGCCGGGGGCCAAACCGTGCGACCTGGGCGGGGCCGGGGCCGGCGACGTGACAGGATTGCCCATCGTAGAAAGTATACGCGGGGCGCGCGCCGCCGTCGCGGGACCGCCGCGATCCCCTGGATTTACCGAGGCGCGCGCGCCTGCGATATCATCGTCGACGGTGGCCGAAGAACGGATGGAGCGGACAGTGCGCGACGCCTCCGAGGAGTCGAACCGCGCCGAGCCGGAGCGCGACGTCCTCACCGTTGTGCTGTGCGGGGATCAGCCGGCGGCGGGCGCCGTCTCCGTCGAGGTGGTGCCGGGCGAGACGCTGGTCATCGGGCGCGGGCCGGCGCTGACGGTGGGCCGCAAGGACGGCGAGACCTGGCTGCGTCTGCCCGACGCGCGCGTCTCCGAACGCCACGCCGTGGTCGAGCATCAGGGCGCGGCGATCCAGCTGGAAGATCTCGGGTCGATGAACGGGACCTTCGTCGGCGGTCAGGCGGTCCGCAAGACGATCATCGCCGACGGCGGTACGGTGGTGGCGGGGCGCAGCGTGCTTTTGTTTCGCCGCGCCCGCGGCGCGCGGCTGGGGCCGCCGTTCGAGGTCGCCGGCGCGCCCGAGCTGCGAACGCTGGCCGCGTCCGTCGAGCACGCCCACCGTTTACTGGCCCGGGCGGCGCCCAGCGACGTGGCGGTCCTGTTGCGCGGCGAAACCGGCACCGGCAAGGAGGTGGCGGCGCGCGCGCTGCACACGCTGTCGGGACGGCGCGGACGCTTCGTGGCCGTCAACTGCGGGGCGCTGCCCGAGCCGCTGATCGAAAGCGAGCTGTTCGGTTATTGCAAAGGCGCCTTCTCGGGCGCCACGCTGGACAAACCGGGCCTCATCGCCGCGGCGAACGGCGGCACGTTGCTGCTCGACGAGATCGGCGAGCTGCCGCCGGCCGCGCAGGTCAAACTGCTGCGCACCCTGCAAGAGCACGAGGTGCTGCCGCTGGGCGCCGGCAACGGCGAGGGAATCAAGGTCGACTTTCGCCTGGTCTCGGCCACCCACGCCGATCTCGACGAGCAGGTACGGCGCGGCCGCTTTCGCGCTGATTTGCTGGCCCGCATCCACGGCCTGGATCTGACGCTGCCCCCTTTGCGCGAGAGGTTGGTCGACGTCGGCCTGTTGACGGCGGCGCTGCTCGGCCGCCTGGCCGGCGCCGAGGCGCCGGCCTATCGGTTCGATCGCCGCTGCGCCGAGGCGCTGGTGACCCACGATTATCCGATGAACGTGCGCGAGCTGGAGCAGACGTTGAAGACCTTGCTGGCCCTGGCCGGTCCGGAGCGGTTGTTTCGTCGTGAGGCGCTCGCCGACACAGCGATGGGACGCCCGCCAGCGCCCCGTCCGTCGCAGGATCCCGATGTCATCCGCGCCGACCTTCTGGATCAACTGGCGCGGCACCAAGGCAACATCAGCGCGGTGGCCCGCGCCATGCGATGCACCCGCGTGCAGGTGCACCGCTGGCTCAA
>DASXQB010000387.1:0-5578 GCA_036493295.1 Polyangia bacterium
GACTTTTTCTTTGATGCCGCCGACCGGCAACACCGTGCCGCGCAGAGTGATCTCGCCGGTCATAGCGACATCGCCGCGCACGCGCCGCCCGGTCAGCAGTGACGTCAGGGCGACGGTGATGGCCACGCCCGCCGACGGGCCGTCCTTCGACACGCCGCCGGCCGGTACGTGCAGGTGGATGTCCGTCTTCTCGAAGTCGACGTTGATCCCCAGCTCGTCGACGTGCGTGCGCACCCACGACAGCGCGGCGCGCGCCGACTCTTTCATCACGTCTCCCAGTTGCCCGGTGAGGATCAGCGTTCCCTTGCCCAGCATGCTGGAGGCTTCGATGAACAGAATGTCCCCGCCCGACGGCGTCCAGGCCAGGCCCGTGGCCACGCCCGGGATCTCCGTGCGCTCCGCCGCCTCCGAGTAGTACTTCTGCGGCCCCAGCATGTCGCCCACCGCTTCTGCCGAGATGGTCGGCTCGTACGGCAGTGACTCGGCGATCTTCACCGCCACGGCGCGGATGACGTTGGCGATCTCGCGCTCGAGATTACGAACGCCCGCCTCGCGTGTGTATTGTTCGATGATCGTCGTCAGCGCCTCGTTCGGCAGCACGATCTGCGCGTCGCTCAGGCCGTGCTCGGCGATCTGCTTGGGCACCAGGTGGCGCAGAGCGATCTCCAACTTTTCCTCGCGGGTATAGCCGGGGATCTCAAGGATCTCCATGCGATCCAGCAGCGCCGGCGGGATCGGGTCCAGCATATTGGCGGTGGCGATGAAGATGACGTTCGACAGATCGAAGTTCACCTCGAGGTAATGGTCCGAGAACGTGGTGTTCTGTTCCGGATCCAGCACCTCCAGCAAGGCGGCCGACGGGTCGCCACGGAAATCGGCGCCCAGCTTGTCGATCTCGTCGAGCATGAACACCGGGTTCTTGCTGCCCACCCGCCGCATGCCCTGGATGATGCGGCCGGGGAGCGCGCCGATGTACGTGCGGCGGTGGCCGCGGATCTCCGCCTCGTCGCGCACGCCGCCCAGCGAGACGCGGATGAACTCGCGTCCCAGCGAGCGGGCGATCGACTTGCCCAGCGACGTCTTGCCCACGCCCGGAGGGCCGGCCAGACACAGGATCGGGCCTTTTTTCCCGGGCGCCAGCTTGCGCACGGCCAGGTACTCCAGGATGCGCTTTTTGACCTTCTTCAGATCGTAGTGGTCGGCATCCAGAATCTCGCGCGCCTTGTCCAGATCCAGACGGTCTTCCGTCTGCTTGGCCCACGGCAGCTCGACCAGCCATTCCAGGTAGGTTCGCTGCACGGTGTACTCGGCCGACGATTGGGCCATCTGTTTCAGACGCTCCAGTTGCTTGCGCGCGGTCTTGGCCACTTCTTCCGGCATCTGCGCGGCCTTGATCTTTTCTTCGAAGGCGTCCAGGTCGCTGGCGTCTTCGCCTTCGCCGAGCTCATCCTGGATCGCTTTCAGCTTCTGGCGCAGCACCGCCTCGCGCTGGTGCTTGGAGAACTCCTCGCGCACCTGCGAGTCGATCTTCTGCTTCACCTTGATGAGCTCGACCTTGCGCTGGAGCAGCACCAGCAGGCGACGCAGGCGCTCGGCCACGTCGATCTCCACCAGCAGCGAGGCCCGCTCTTCGGGCGACAGATCCACCGTGGCCGCCACGATGTCACCCAGGCGCGCCGGATCTTTGTGTTGATCCAGCACCTGCGCGGTCTCGTCCGGAATGTCAGGCGAAATGGCGATCAGTTGCTTGGCCACGTCGTAGACCGCCATGCCCAGGCCGTCGATCTCGATCGGATCCTTGCGCAGCTCGTTCAGCGGCTCGAACGACGCCGTCAGATACGGGCGCTCCTGAACGAAGCCGGTCACCCGGCGGCGTTCCAGGCCCCGCAACACGGCGGTGACGCGGTTCTCGGCCGCCTTGACGATGCGGACGATCTCGCCTTCGACGCAGATGGTGTAAAGGTCGGCGCCAGCGGGTTCTTCTATGTCGGCGTCTTTCTGGGTGCCGACCAGAACGTGCGCGCCCTTGCCGCCCAGCGCGTCGATCAGACGCAGCGAGCTTGGCCGTCCAATTTCCACCGGCATCACGGCGCCGGGAAACAGGACCAGGTTGCGGAGGGACAGAAGTGGCAGGGTCTTGGTTTCAGGGCTGGTCATCTATTTTTCCCTCTTACTATGATGCCGCTGTTGCTGAAAAGGAGGTAGCAAATCGACGTCAGAAGGTCCTCACCGCGGTGTCCGCCGTTCGTTTTGCGATTTCTTCGAAAAGTCGCTTCAGTTCTGCGTCGCTGCTGGCGTTCTTGGGGACCACCACCTCGACGCGGCAGAACTGGTCGCCACGGGTGCCGTCGGACTTTTTGGCGCCCCGGCCACGCAGGCGCAGGCGCGCGCCACTGGACGTGCCCGCCGGCACCGTCACGGTCACCTGGCCGTCGACGGTGGGGACGCCGATCTTGGCGCCCAGCGCCGCCTCGCTGACCGACACCGGCAGGTCCATCTCGATGTCGCTGCCGTTGCGGCGCAAATAAGGATCGGGGCGCACGGCGATCTCCAGATACAGGTCGCCGGCCACGCCGCCCTTGCCGGGTGCCGGTGCGCCCTGGTTGGCCACGCGCAGGCGCCCGCCTGTCTCCACGCCGGGAGGGACCGCCACCTCCAGTTGGTTGCCGGCGCCCACGCGAACCGTGCGTCGGGTGCCTAGCGCCGCCTCGGAAAAAGAAATTTCCAGCTGGCCTTCCATGTCGGCGCCGCGCGCCGGGCGCTGGCGGCCACGTCCGAAGGGATCGCCGCCGCCGGCCCGCCCGCGCTGACCGCCTTCGCCGAACAAGGTCGAGAAGATGTCGCCCAGATCGCCAAAGTCGCCGGAGAAATTCACGCCGCCGCCGGCCCCCGCCCGGGCGTTGCCGCCGAAGGCTCGCGCGAAGGCTTCGGCGTCGAATCCTTCCGGCATGCCGTCGGGGCGAACCGGCGCGTGCTTCAGGCGGTCGTACTCGGCGCGCTTTTGGGCTTCGCCCAGGACGCCGTACGCTTCGTTGATCTCTTTGAAACGCTCGGTCTTCTTCTTGTCGCCGCCGGTGACGTCGGGATGGAACTCCTTGGCCAGCTTGCGATAGGTCTTCTTGATCGTGGCGTCGTCGGCGTTCTCAGGAACGCCGAGGGTTTTGTAGAGGTCTTTCATGGTGGGTGGAGGGAGGGGCACCGCGGTCCGGTGCGCGGGGGATCATGTCACGAGACCGCGGCCACAGGCGAGAGCCTTTTCTTGACGAAGATCAACTGAGCGTCCACTTCGGCGGCCGGCGTGGCGGTTGGATCGACCACCTTCGGTCGCATGGCGATGATGGTGTCGCCGGTGGTGAACTCGCCACGCAAAAGCAGCTTGGCCAGCGGGTCTTGAATGTACCGTTGCAAGGCGCGCTTCAGCGGCCGCGCGCCGTACGCCGGGTCGTATCCGCGATCGGCCAAGAAGGTCCGGGCGTCGTTGGACAGCTCCAGGGCCAGGTCGCGTTCGCGCAACAGCGTACGCAAGCGTTCCAGCTGCAGGTCGACGATGCGGTCGATCTCCGCGCGGCCCAGCTTGTGGAAGACGACGATGTCGTCGACCCGGTTCAGGAACTCGGGCCTGAAGGTGCGGCGCAACTCGTCCATCACGCGGGTTTGCACGTTCTCGCGCTCCCAGTCACCGGCATCGCCGACCATGTGGCTGCCGACGTTCGACGTCATGATGATGACCGTGTTGCGAAAGTCGACGGTCCGTCCCTGACCGTCGGTGAGGCGGCCGTCATCTAGCAATTGCAGCAGGGTGTTGAAGACGTCCGGGTGGGCTTTTTCGATCTCGTCGAACAGCACCACCGAGTACGGGCGTCGCCGCACCGCCTCGGTCAGCTGGCCGCCCTGGTCGTAGCCGACGTAGCCGGGCGGCGCGCCGATCAGGCGCGAGACAGCGTGTTTTTCCATGTACTCGGACATATCGATGCGGACCATGTGCGATTCGTCATCGAAGAGAAAATCGGCCAGCGATCGCGCCAGCTCGGTCTTGCCGACGCCGGTCGGACCCAGAAAAATGAACGAACCGATCGGGCGGTTGGGGTCCTGCAACCCAGCGCGCGAGCGCCGAACGGCGTTGGCGATGGCTTCGACTGCTTCATTCTGACCGATCACCCGGCTGTGCAGGCGATCCTCCATCTTCACCAGGCGCTCCTGCTCGCCTTCCAACATCTTGTCGACGGGGATGCCGGTCCATTTGGACACCACCGCGGCGATGTCGTCCTCGGTGACTTCCTCGCGCAAGAACGAGCCCTGCTTCTGCGCCGCCTTCAGCTCGGCGTCTTTCGCGGCGACCTGTTTTTCCAGCTCCGGGATGCGCCCGAAGCGCAGCTCGGCGGCGCGGTTCAGATCGCCCCGGCGCTGGGCCAGCTCGGCCTCAGTCTTGGCCGCCTCGATTTCTTCCTTGAGCTTGCGCAGGTCGGCGATCACCTGGCGCTCGCGCTGCCAGACGCTCTTCATGCCGTCGACCTGCTCGCGCAGCTCGGCCATCTCGGCGACCACCGCCACCAAGCGCTTGCGCGAGGCCTCGTCCTTCTCCTTGCTCAGCGCCTGCTCTTCAATGGCCAGCGAGGTCAGGCGCCGTTCCAGTTGATCGATGGGCTCGGGCAACGAATCGATCTGCATCTTCAGCCGACTGGCGGCTTCGTCGACCAGGTCGATGGCCTTGTCGGGCAATTGGCGGCCGCTGATGTAGCGGTCGGAAAGCCGCACCGACGCCACCAGGGCGCTGTCGCGGATACGGATGCCGTGATGAACTTCGTAGCGCTCGCGCAGGCCGCGCATGATGGCGATGGCGTCGACCAGCGACGGCTCGCCGACATAGACCGGCTGGAATCGCCGTTCCAGCGCCTTGTCCTTCTCGATGTGCTTGCGGTACTCGTCCAGGGTGGTCGCGCCGATGCAGCGCAGATCGCCGCGCGCCAGGGCCGGCTTCAACATGTTGGCGGCGTCCACCGCGCCCTCCGCGGCGCCGGCGCCCACCAGCGTGTGCAGCTCGTCGATGAAAAGGATGACGGCACCGTCGGCGCCTTGCACTTCCTTCAAGACAGCCTTCAAGCGGTCTTCAAATTCGCCGCGGTACTTGGTGCCGGCGATGAGAGCGCCCAGATCCAGCGACAGGATGCGTTTGTCCTTCAGCGATTCGGGCACGTCGCCGGCGGCGATGCGCAAGGCGATGCCTTCGACGATGGCGGTCTTGCCCACCCCGGGATCACCGATCAAAACCGGGTTGTTCTTCGTGCGGCGCGAGAGCACCTGCATCGACCGGCGGATCTCCTCGTCGCGGCCGATCACCGGGTCCAGCTTTCCGCCGCGCGCCAGCTCGGTCAGATCGCGGGTGTATTTTTCCAGTGACTGATACTTGCCCTCAGCCTGCTGGTCGGTGACCCGCTGGGAACCGCGCACCTCGGCCAGCGCCTTGAGCAGGTTGTCCTTCTTGACGCCCGCTTCGCGCAGCACCCGCGACGCCGCGCCGTGGTCCTTGTCGACCAAGGCCAGCAGCATGTGCTCGCTGGAGACATACTCGTCCTTGAAC
>DASXQB010000388.1:0-8117 GCA_036493295.1 Polyangia bacterium
CTTCATGGCCACTTTTTTCCCGATCACCGGGTGTTCGGCCAGATACACCACGCCCATCCCGCCTTCCCCAAGCTTGGCGGTGATCTTGTAGTTGCCTATGGTTTGGCCGACATCAATCATGAACGCAGGGGGAGGGCGCTAAGAGATCGGGCGACACAAGAACGCCAGCGACGATAATGCCAATGATGTCGCTCGGAAAGTATTGCGATATCGCGATGCAACTCGCCTTGGAGGACGGTCAGGTTAAGAACAGCACGAAACCCTCCCGGACCAATTCCAGAAGACATCGGAGTCCATGTCATATACGACCACACACTAGGTCTTCAGGCTACCCGAAAATGATGGAACGCCTCTGGGCCAGTAGGTCCGCGATCATCGTATCAATTGCGGACCGAACTTCCTCTGCTTTGCGCGTCGTGCCATCGGGATCGTCGGCAAGCGGCGGTGGCGGGGCGATGGCCGCGCCGATGCGAATGGTCCATTTCGTCGGCACCGGCAGCAGGCCCAACGGGCCCAGCCAGGGAAAGGTGGGCGTGATCGGGATGTAAGGGATCCCCAGCGGCTCCGCCAGCGCGGTGAATTTGCCGACCACGGGGTGGATCTCCTCGGCGCCAACGATAGCCACGGGAAGCATCGGCACCTGGGTTTGTCGGGCCAAACGGGCGAATCCGCCGCGCCCGAAACGCGCCAGGCGATAGCGCTCGCGGTACAGCTTGCCGACGCCTTTGAGGCCCTCGGGAAATACGCCGACCAGATGACCGTCAGCCAGCAGCGGCTGGGCGGTCTCCTGCGAGGCGCGGACGCCGCCGATCTTCGCCACCACGTTGGCCATCCACCCCGAGTGGAAGGCAAAATTCGCCACCAACGCGCGCAACCTGCGATGGGCAGGATGGTCGCGAAAGATTCCATAAATCAGCATGGCCCCGTCGTAAGGCAGCCCGCCGGAATGATTGGCCACCAGCAACGCGGGTCCTGTAGCGGGAACGTTCTCGAGGCCGATCATTCGCACGCGAAAATACTTGGCGTAGAGAAACTCCAGCACCGGAGCCGCCCGTTCGATGAACGACGGATCGTGGCCGCTGTCCGGCTGCTGCTGCGGCTTCGTGGCCAGCGGACCGTAGCCGGCGCGCATCGCTTCGACGATCGCCGCCAGTGCGGAACGCAACGTGGGCGGCGGCGAGGAAGGCATCAGCGGGTCAATCCCTCTAGCACGGCCTGAAAATCGGCGGGCGGCTCGGCGCGAAAATCCAGACGCTCGCCGGTCACCGGGTGATCGAAGCCCAGCGTCGCCGCGTGCAGCATCAAACGCGGCGAGCGAAAGATCGGCGCGTCCGAAGCCAGCCGCTCGCGGATGTACACGGTCTCGCCGACCAGCGGGTGGCCGGCTTCGGAAAGGTGAATGCGAATCTGGTGGGTGCGCCCGGTCTCCAGGCGCACGCGACACGAGGTTGCCCCGCGCAGCGCTTGCAGCGCCGTCACGTGCGTCACCGAGCGCTGGCCGCGTCCGGTGCGGGTCGAACCGCGTAGACCGTCGCCGCGATCGGCGACCAGCACCGATTCGATGCGCCGGCTTTCGATCGCGCCGTGGGCGACGGCGAGGTACTCGCGTTCCGCCAGGTGCTGCTGGAAGACGACGTGCAGCCGGCGCTCCGCCAGTTTGGTGCGGGCGAAGCACAGCAAGCCGGAGGTGTCCTTGTCCAGGCGGTGCACGATGTAGATCGGCGTCGCGGTGGCCTTGCGTCCGGCGCGCCGCCACGCTTCGCGGATCAGATCCATCGCTGTCCCGGTCTCCTTGCGATCAAACGGGACGCTGGAAATTCCCGCTGGTTTCTCGATCACCATCAGGTGCGGATCCTCGAACACCACGGAGAAATCGGGGATCTCCGCGCGCGGCCGCGGCGCCGCCATGCGGATCTCCACCCGCTGGCCGCCAGCGATGCGGGTGGCAGCGTCCAGCGCGCGCTGGCCGTCCAGCAGGATCTTGCCGCTTTCGCACAGGCGACGCACGTCAGCCCAGCTGCGGTTGGGCAAGTGACGGCGCAGGGCGGCCGCCAGCGTGGCGTTGGCGTCCTCGGGACCCAAGGTGAAGACGAATCCCGCCGGCGGGTCGGCCATCCGCGCTTCAGCCACGAACCATCTCGAAGACGCGAGCCAGCGCGCCGTCGAGCAGGTCTGGACGCGTGCCGCCCCCCTGCGCCATGTCCGCGCGCCCGCCGCCCTTGCCACCGATCTCCTTGGCCACCTCGCCGACGATCTTGCCGGCGTTGAAGCGTGACACCAGATCGGCTGTCACCATCGACACCAGCGCGATCTTGTCGCCCTCCACGCCGGCCAGCACCACCACCCCAGAGCGCAGCTTGTCGCGCAGCTGATCGGCGACCTCGCGCAGGGCCTTCGGGTCGGCGACGTCGGCCCGCGTGGCCAGCACGCGCACCCCGGCGATGTCCTGCGCCTCGCTGACCAGATCGCGCCCGCCGCCCGAGGCCAGCTTGCGCTTGAGGCGTTCGATCTCTTTTTCGCGCTCGCGCAGGTCGGCCTGCAGGCGAGCCACCTTGCCGCTGACCTCGAAGGTGCCACCGCGCAGAAGCTCGCCCGCCGAGGCCAGCTCGCCCTCCAGTTTATGCACATAAGCCGCCGCGCCCTCGCCGGTGACCGCTTCGATGCGCCGCACGCCCTGGGCCACGCCGGTCTCTTCGGTGATCTTGAAGAAGGCGATGTCGCCGGTGCGCGCGACGTGGGTGCCGCCGCAGAACTCTTTCGACTCGCCCATGGTCACCACGCGCACGGTGTCGCCGTATTTCTCGCCGAAGAAGGCGATGGCGCCGGCTTTCTTGGCTTCGGCGATGGCCAGCACGGCGGTGGCGGTGGGCTGGTTGCGCCGCACGCGTTCATTCACCAGATCCTCGACGCGCTGGCGTTCGTCCGGCGTCAGCGGCGCGAAGTGCGAAAAATCGAAGCGCAGGCGATCGCGCGCCACCAGCGAGCCCTTCTGCGTGACGTGTTCGCCCAGCGTCGTGCGCAGCGCCCAGTGCAGCAGGTGCGTGGCCGAATGGTTGCGGCGAATGGCGTCGCGGCGGTCGGTATCGACGGTCAGCTCCACGCTGTCACCGACGCGCAACTCGCCGGTCTGGATCTGGCCAAGGTGCACGTACAGCGTCGACACCGGTCGCTTGACGTCGTCGACCGTGAATGTGCCCTTGCCGCTGGCGACAGTGCCGGCGTCGCCGACCTGGCCGCCTTGCTCGCCGTAAAACGGCGTCTCGGCGGTGACGATGGCGACGCGCTTGGAGAACGGGCCGACCATGTCGACCTCGACGCCGTCGGCGAGCAACGCCACGATCTTCGACGAGGCGCGGGTCTTTTCGTAGCCGACGAACGGCGTCGCCCCGACGCGCGCGGCGACCTTTTGAAACACCGCCTCGACGGCGACCTCGCCCGAGCCGTGGAAATCGCTGCGGTGACGCTGCTCGTTCATGGCGCGCTCGAAGCCAGCCTCGTCGACGGTCCAATGGTTCTGTTCGGCGATCACCCGAGTGAGGTCCAGCGGGAAGCCGAAGGTGTCGTACAGCTTGAAGGCGACGTCGCCCGACAGCGTCGTCTTCGCCGCGCCTGTTCCGCCCGCTTTGAATTCCTGATCGAGGATCTTCACGCCCCGGTCCAGCGTCTCGCGGAACCGCAGCTCTTCTTCGTGCGCGATCTTCAGGATCAGCTCGCGCCGTTCGCGCAGCTCAGCGTAGACGCCGGCCATCTTCTCGATCACCAGCCCGGTCATCGCCGCCAGGAACGGCTCGCGGATGCCCAGCAACCAGCCGTGGTAGACGCCCCGACGCATGATCCGGCGGAGCACGTATTCGCGCCCGGTTTTCTCGGGAAAAACGCCGTCCGCGATCAAAAACGTCGCCGCCCGCGCATGGTCGGCGATGGCTCGCAGCGAAACCGAGTGCCCCGCGTAGTCGCTGGCCTCGAACGTCTTGCCCGACAGCGACGACGCGCGATCGATCAGCGGCCGCAACAAATCAGTCTCGTAGTTTGATCGCACGCCCTGCAGCACCGCGCACAGGCGTTCCAGTCCCATGCCGGTGTCGACGGACGGCTTCGGCAGCGGCCGACGGTTGCCGGGTGCGATCTGCTCGAACTGCATGAAGACCAGGTTCCAGATCTCGACCCAGCGATCGCAGTCGCAGGCCGGCCCCTGGCAGGCGCGGCCGGCCGCCACTTCGGCGCACGGGATGTCATCGCCCTGGTGATAGTGGATCTCGCTGCACGGGCCGCAGGGGCCGGTCTCGCCCATGGCCCAGAAGTTATCCTTGTCGCCCAGCCCCACCACGCGGTCGTCGCCGACGCCGGCGATCTTTTTCCACAGCTGGCGCGCCTCATCGTCCGAATAGTGAACGGTGTAGATCAGGCGCTTGGCGTCGATGGCGTAGACGCCGGTCAAAAGCTGGTGGGCGAAGGCGATGGCGTCGGCCTTGAAATAGTCGCCGAAGGAAAAATTGCCCAGCATCTCGAAGAAGGTGTGGTGGCGGGCGGTGCGGCCGACGTTCTCCAGGTCGTTGTGCTTGCCGCCGGCGCGCACGCATTTTTGCGAACTGGTGGCCCGCACGTACGGGAGCTTGGCCTGGCCGGTGAAGACGTCCTTGAACTGGTTCATGCCCGCGTTGGTGAACAGCAACGTCGGATCGTTCGTCGGCACCAGCGACGAGCTCCCAACCTCTTCGTGCGCCTTCGAGCGAAAATAGTCGAGGAACTGGCGGCGAACGGCGTCGGACAGGCGGCTTTCCGGCTTTTCTAGAGACGTCGACATGAAACACCTAGACTAGTCGGGCGCACGCTTCTCCTCAACATCTGCCGGGAGAATTTCAGCGCTTGAATCGATCAATCTGAAAGCCGCCCGGCGGCGCCGGCTCCAGCAGGCTGCCGTCGTCGACTTCCAGGTCGGCATCGGCGACGGTGCTTTCGGCGGACGGATTTTCAATGGTGCTGCCGCCTTTGCTGACGCCGCGGAAGAACAGCGCGAAGTCGTCCGGGTTGGTGGCGTGTCCCAGCGCCTCTTCGTACGTGATGGTGTTGCTGCGAACCAGATCGGTCAGCGACTGATCGAAGCTGACCATGCCGTAGGGCTCTTTGCCGGTGGCGATGGCTTCGTTGATCTCCCGGGTGCGCTTGGGATCGGCGATGAGCTCGCGCACGCGGGCGGTGCCGACCAGAATCTCCACCGCCGGCACCATGCCCTTGCCGTCGGCGCGGGGGACCAGGCGCTGCGAGATGACGCCCTTGATGATGCCCGCCAACTGCAGCCGGGCCTGGGCCTGCTGGTGCGGCGGATAGACCGAGACGATGCGGTTGACGGTCTCGACGGCGTCCAGCGTGTGCAGCGTCGACAACAACAGGTGACCGGTCTCGGCGGCCAGCATGGCGATCTCGATGGTCTCGAGGTCGCGCATCTCGCCGACCAGGATGACGTCGGGATCCTGGCGCAAGGCCGCGCGCAGGGCCTTGGAGAAGCTGACGGTGTCAAAGCCGATCTCGCGCTGGTTGATGACGCTGCGGCGATCCTTGAAGGCGTATTCAACCGGATCCTCGACGGTCAGGATGTGGCAGGCGCGCCGCGAATTGATGTAGTCGACCATCGCCGCCAGGGTGGTGGACTTGCCCGAGCCGGTGACGCCCGTGACCAGCACCATCCCGCGTTCGGCATCAGCCAGGGACAGCACGGCGGCGGGCAGGTTCAATTTTTCGAACGGCGGCACGTCGGGCGGGATCAAGCGCATGACCATGCCGACGGCGCCGCGCTGCTGGAAGACGTTCACCCGGTAGCGCACGCCGTCGCTGGTGGCGTAGGCGAGATCGACGTCACAGGTGCGTTCGAACAGATCGCGCTGGCGATCGTTCATGATGCCGAGGGCGAAGTTCTGCACCACCTCGCGGGTCAGCGGCGGCACGTCGCGCACGGTGCGCAGATCGCCCTTGATGCGGAACACCGGCGGCAGACCGGCCTTGAGGTGCACGTCCGACGCGCCCAGCTGACGCGCGGCCTGCAGAACGCGGTCGAAAATCGAGTTGCCGTGCACGATCCCGTCACGATTGTATCAGCGCCGGCGTTGGTTCGAAAGGCCGCGCCGATGGCGGGAATCTCGCGCCGCCTGCGGAATCGGAGTAGGTTTGTCGACGGTGGCCGTCGAAACAACGCAGCAGCCGGGTGGAGGCTCGTCGTCACGGAATGAAGCCGGGGGATCCGCCACACGGCCGGCGGCGGCCGGGCAGGAGGTTCTGGTCGTCGACTGCGATGAAACCGTCCTGCGCGGGCTGGAAAAGCTGCTCACGCGGGCCGGCCTCATCGTCACCAGCACGACGGACCCTGTGCGGGCGCGCGATCAACTGCTGAACAAGTTCTTCGCCGTCGCGGTCCTGGACATCGACACGCCCACCCCCGGCGGCGGGCTGGAGCTGCTGCAGTTCTCGCGCGACAAGTCGTCGCTGACCGCGGTGGTGATGATGAGCGCGCGCAAGACCTTCGACCTGGCGGTGAAGGCGTTTCGCGGCGGCGCCATCGACATGGTGTTGAAAGAGCCGGACGTGGTGCCGTACCTGCGCGAGCGGGTGCTGGACGCGGCGACGGAGCTGAAGTCGACCAGCGAGCGCAACACGCTGCTGGAGGAGGTGTCCGAGAGCCACGAGGATTTCCTGCGCAAGATGCGCGAGCTGTCGCGCCAGCTGCTGGACATGGAGGACAAGATCCTTGGTCGCGTGCAGCCAGGCGAGGGAGAGGGCGACGAGCGCGGTGAGAAGGTGGGCATGAACGTCGTGCTGGTCGACGACGATCCGGGCGCCGTGCCGCAGTTGCAAGACGTGCTGCCCTTGAAAGACGGCTGGCGGTTTCGGCCGGCGCTGACCGGCGGCGAGGCCCTGGACATGGTTTCGCAGTGGCGCCCGCATATCGTGCTGGTGAAGGAACAGCTGCCCGATCTGCCGGGATCGATGGTGGTGAAGTCGGTGAAGTCGGCGGTGCCCGACGCCGTCACGCTGCTGTACACGCCGCCCGGTCGGGGAGCGCTGTCGGGCGATCTCAAGATGGTCGAGGGCAGCCGGATCATGAATTTGATCCCGAAGTATTCCGACTTCCGGCAGCTGGTGGCGCCGCTGGAGGAGATCCGCGAGGCCCTGCGCCAGAAGACGCGCGAGCGGCGCTACCTGCAGGCGTTCCGGCAGAGCAACTTCGAATTTTTGCAGCGTTACAACGCGCTCAAACAGCGGCTGACCGCCGAGCTGGCCAAGCGCAAGAAATAGCCGCTGCGTCCGGCGGAGCCGCTCAGTCCCCTTCGAGGGCAGCGATATAAGGAAGGTTGCGGTACAGCTGGGCGGCGTCCAGGCCGTAGCCGACCACGAAGGCGTCGGGCGCTTCGAAGCCGACGAAATCCACTTTTAACGCCGGCTGGGCGAAGGTCGGCTTCGACATCAGCACACAGGTGTGCACACTGGCTGGCCCGCGCGCCGCCAGCAGGTCCAGGAGGTACCGCAGGGTCAGCCCGGTGTCGGCGATGTCCTCCACCAGAAGGACATGGCGCCCGGCAATGGGCGCCGACAGATCGCTGGTGATTTCGACGACGCCTGACGAGACGGTGGCATCGCCGTAGCTGCGCACGCCCAGGAAATCGCAGGTCATCGGGCGCGGAATGGCGCGCACCAGATCGGCCATGAAGATGAAGGCACCGCGCAGGACGCCCACCACGGTCAGCGGGCCGGGGGGCAGGCGGGCGTCAATTTCCTGAGCCAGCTCGGCGACCCGGCGGGCGATGGCGGCGGCTGGAATCAGTTCGGTCGTCTTGGCCACCGCCTGACGGTGCCCGATTCGCCAGATTCGTTCAAGCAAAGGAACCTGGCAGACGATCCAGTTGTCACTAACAATCGATGGCACCCATGCGCGTTCGTTTTGATGTGGTTTCGGCGTTTTCCCCCCGGGCAGCGCTGCTCGCGCTGTTGGCTGTCACGTCGGCATGCGCCACCACCGGTGCAAGGGTGAATCCGGCGACCGTCCCGCCACCGGTGACTTACGAGATGGAGCCGATCAAGATCACCGCTGTCAAAGGACCGGACGGCCAGCATCTGGAAACCTTCGA
>DASXQB010000389.1:0-7442 GCA_036493295.1 Polyangia bacterium
ACGCGGCGTCGGCGCCAATGGTCAGCACGGCCAATTGCACCGCGCCGATGTTGGGTGGCGGCAAGGATGCGCAAGGGTTGGCCAAGGACATGTTCGATCTGGTGGCCATCGCCTTGAAGTGCGACGTCAGCCGCTTCGTCACCATCGATCTTTATCCGGATGGCGGCGGCGACGGGAATTCGTTCCCCTGGGTGGGCGTCAACCAGGACTACCACGCGGTGGCGCACCAGGGCGCGTCGGGCGCCGCCAACAAGATCCTGATCGACAACTGGATCTACTCGAACGTGGCCAACCTGGCGACGCAGCTGGATGCCACCATGGAAGGCACCGGGACCGCGCTGGACAACAGCCTGATCGCCACCTTCAGCGACATGGACGACGGCGCCGATCACCTGAACGGCAAGATCCCCATCACCCTGACCGGCAGCGCCGGCGGTTATTTCAAGACCGGCAAGGTCTTCCGATACACCAACATCGCCCACAACAAGTTGCTGACGTCGATCTGCAACGCCATGGGCCTGACGAACACCAGCGTCGGCGACGCCCGGTACCCGGGCAGTCTTCCCGAGCTGGCCGGTATGTAGCAGTCGCGCAAGCGCGAACCATCCCCCACCCAAACCGCGAGGTCTTGATGAACAGGAATGCTGTGCCCGTGGGCCGAACGCTGCTGCTATGCCTGGCCCTGGGAGCGGCCGGCTGTTCGTCGAACAACGTGGGCGATCCGGCAAGCGGGGGCGGCAGCGGCGGCACGTCGGGCGGTGGGACGGGCGGCGCAACGGTCGGCGGTGGCAGCGGCGGAGCCTCCAGCAGCAGCGGCAGCGGCGGGTCGACTGAAAACGGCAGCGGCGGCAGCACCGTCTCCGGTAGCGGCGGTTCGATCGCCACCACCGGCAGCGGCGGCGCATCGATGGGGACGGGCGGCGCCACCACGAACAACGACGGCGGTGGCGCCACCGACGGGCCCGCCACCAGCAGCCCGGGCTGCACCGGCCTGCAGGGCGCGACCTTCTGCGAGGACTTTGACAAGCAGACGGCGGGGCAGAAGCCGGCCGGCATGTACAAGGTCAGCGGCGCCATGGTGATCGATTCGACCAAGGCCTTCAGCGGCAAGAACTCCGCGTACGTTCACCTGAACAACCCGAAGGACGATTCCGTGGCATCGCAGATGACCTTCAGCGGCGCGCCGTTGTTTCCCGCGCTGGCCAGCGACATCTTCGCCCGCGCGATGGTCTACATAACCGCCGTGCCGGGTTGTTGCTCGACGTCGAACGGCATCCACTGGGATCTGTCGACGGCGAAATCAGGCGGCACCGAATACACGCTGGGCAGCATGTACGGCAATTTCATGCCGGTGTATCAGCCGGGCGACGATTCCGTCGATACCAAGACCAAATGGCCCGAAGCGAAATGGGTCTGCATCCAATGGGAGTTCAGCGGCAGCATGAACTATCTGGACGTGAAGGTGGACGGCGTGCGGGCCGCGCCCGGCATTCCCGTCACCAAGTGGAAGCCGGCGACGTGGACGTCGATCAACATGGGCTGGATCAACTTTCAGCAGTCGACCATCCCCGTCGACATGTGGATCGACGACCTGGCCTTCGGCAGCAAGGAAATTCCCTGCCCGACCGGCGCGACTGCCGCCGGGCCGTAAGCACGACGGCGCGGGCGGCGTTTGCCGTTGCCTTCGTGGCCGGCTGCCAGATGGACAGCAGCGGGCTGGCCGTCGACGCTCAAATGTCGGTCGACGCCGCTGATGGGATCGACGCCAGCGTTGGCGACACCGCCGACGCGGCCGGCGACGTCGCTTGCGCGGTGGTGGCGCCGCCTGGCCGGTGGGCGCTCTGGCCGATGCCTGACTCGACGGCGGGGGCCGGCGCGGCGACAGCGCCCAGCTATGACCTGGACGTGCCCGGCGTGGTCGGCGATCGCGTCACGCGCATGCAATGGCAGCGCGCCGTCGACGACGCCACGTACACCTGGGCCGAGGCCACAGACTATTGCGCCTGCTTGACGTTGAACGGGCAGACCGACTGGCGGCTGCCCACGCGCATCGAACTGGTTTCGCTGGTCGACGTCACTCGACAGTCGCCGTCAATTGATCCGACGGCGTTTCCCGACACGCCCAGCGAATGGTTCTGGACCTCGTCGCCGGCGGCGGACGATCCCACCGCGGCCTGGTACGTCGCTTTCTTCGACGGCGACACGCACCATCAGGACGTCACCACGCCTTACCGCGTTCGCTGCGTGCACGCCGGCGCGACCACCGCGCCCGACCCGCGTTTGACCGTACCCGGCGACGGCACCGCCACCGACAACGCAACCGGTTTGACCTGGCAAGCCGCGTCCGACCCGACGCTGCTGACCTGGTCGGACGCCGCCGCCGCGTGCGCTGCGCTGCCGCCGCCCGCCGGCGCGCCCGCCTGGCGCTTGCCCAAAGCCAAGGAACTGGAAACGCTGATCGACGAGACCCGCTTTGACCCGGCCATCGATGAAACGATCTTTCCCGGCACCGGCGGCGATTCGTTCTGGGCGTCGACGCCGCTGTCCGGCCAGGACGGCTTTGCCTGGTTCGTCAGTTTCTATGCCGGTATTGCCTACAACAGCCCGACCGCGGAACCCCACCGCGTCCGCTGTGTCCGCTGACCGGGGGCGGGGCCACCGGGCGCGGCTGGTGCGGGCCGGCGAACGGCGCGCGAATACCGGTCGGCTTTCCGCCGGGCGCGTCGGCATAGACGTTGGCGCTGGCGGCAGCGGGAACGTCGCGCCCGTGCGTGAAGGTTTGTTCGACGACGATCGCGCGATACCCGCGATCCAGCTCCAGAGCGCGGGCGGGGCTGGGGACCAGCAGCGTAGCCACGTCTTTGTGCAAGGCCGCGACCGCGTCGGCGCGCAGCTGCCCGGCGGCGTCGAAGAACCGCGCCTGCGCTTCTTTGTTGTCCCGAAAATCGTCGGCGGCGCCATTTTCGCGCAGATACGTCGTGTATTCGTATTCGCCGTCAGCGCGCCGCGGTTCGGGAAGGCCGCGCAGATCGTGCTGGGTCCAGTGGAACCAGCCGCGCGCCAGCGCGCTGGCGGGCAGCTTGCGCGCGAACGAAAAGATGCTGTCAGTGGTGGCGCCGATGCCACCATGGCAGCCGGCACAGGCCACGGTTTCTTCGTACGACTGCGGGCGCAGCGATCCGTCGGCGGCCTCGATGAAGCCCTGAAAGTACCAGCCCTGTTTGTTGGTGATGCCGTGGTCGTTCTGCCACAGCACCTCGCGGGCGCCGGTGGTTGATTCGGTGGTCTCGACGGCGTCGGCGGCGGCGGACGCTTTCAGATCGGCGTAACTGAACCAGCGCTTCTTGCGGGCGTAGCGCAGCTCTTTCATGCGTGCCGCCATGGTCACCGTGCCGTCGGCGGTGCCGTCCAGATAGCGCACGCTGTGCAGGAACTCGGTGCCGAGGGGAAACAAACCCGGCGCGATCGGATTGTCGATGCTGCGCTCGCTTTGCTGCGCGCGCCCGACATAGTGCATGCGCGTGTGGCCGCCGGCGTCGCCGTCAAACGCCACCCGCGTCGCCGTGGCCAGCGCGCCGTTCAGATCCAGGTCCACGCCCAGCACCCGTTCGTCGACGGGATCGACAGCCACGTCTGCCCGGTTGATCAGCGCTTCGACCACCGCCAGGTTGATCTGGTAAACGAGCGGATCGAATTCGCCCGCGGCGTTCTCCCGGAACGGGCGATCAAGACGAATCAGGACGTCGTCCGCTGATCCGTTGGTCGGCAGGAACGCGCCCAGGAATGGGTAATAGGCAAAGGCGCGCCAGCCGGTCGGCCCGTCGGGACCTTGATCAAAACCGCGCTGGTCGAAATGAAAGTAGGCGTCGGGCGTGTAGCCGTCCCACCGGTGATCATTGTCGACGTCCCAGGCGGCGGGCAGGGCGGCCAGACGCGTGCGCAAGGCCAACCTGCCGTCGGCGTCGAAGTAATTGCTACGCCGAACATACGCGCGGATCGCCTCGTCGCTCTCGCGCGGCTGCCGCGCCGCCGGTGGATCAAAAAGATTGGCCCAGGGGTTGTGGGCGGCATTGCCCGGGAATTGCCAGGTGGTCTGCAGATCGGAATCGTCCAGCGCATTGGGGGCGCGCGGGTGCATGTGACAGGCGTAGCAAGGATTGTGAACGGCGCCGCTCGCCTCTTGCACCTTGGCGTAGCACTGCGGCGGCACGTACGCGAAGCGATTGGCCAGCACCCGATCGGACGGTCCGCCGGGGATTGCAGGGACCGCCGCGCTGGCGGCGCCAGAATTTTTCGGCGCACCAACGCGCGCGGCGGGCGCTGGCCGGGTACACCCCACCAGGCCCGCCGTTGCCATCATCGCTGCCGCCGCTCCGGCGAAAACCAGAGCGGCGGAAACCGCACGCGCGCGCACTGCGATCAATCGCGCCGTTACAGCTTCAGCGCGTGGACGTCCAGATCGTTCTGGGCCGCGTCGCGTGTCGACAGCGGCGCCAGGCTCCAGCGCTTTTCGATCAGCTTCAGGATGGCCGTGGTGTCATAGCTGGTCGAATCGACGCCACCGGCGGCGAACGGCGAGAAGATGATGCTGGGAACGCGCGAGCCAGGGCCCCAGCGATCCACCGTCGGCGGCACGACGTGATCCCAGAAACCGCCGTGCTCGTCGTAGGTGATGATGACGACCGCGTCGCTCCAGTTCGGGCTGTTGCGAACCGCGTTCACCAGATCGACGGTGTGGTTCTCACCGGTCAGCAGGTCGGCATAGCCGGGGTGCTCGTTGTTCGGGCCGAGAGGCTTGATGAACGACACTGGCGGCAGCGTTCCCGCGGCGGCGGCGGCCATGAAGTCGGTCTCGTCCTTCAGGTGGGCGGCCTTGGCGGCCGTGCCGTCAGCGTAGTTCGCGTAGTAGGCGAACGGCTGATGGTGATACTGGAACAGCGGATCGGCGTGGCCGGCCAGCGCGTCGTTCCAGCCACCCGCGTACCACGCCCAATCCAGACCGGCCGCGCTCAGACGATCGCCGATGGTCGGGTTGGTCTGGTTCGGCACCAGGTTGGCGGCCGGCGTGGTCGGGTGGGGCGTGTTCACCGTGAACGACGTGTTCACCGCGAAGCCATCCGGCGTCACGAAGCCGTCGGTGACCAGGTGCCCGCTGGCGTCCAGCACGGCGGTGACCGCGGCCGGCGCGTTCGGGAACACCGGCGTGGCGGCGGCGATCAGCCAGTGGTGGTTCAGGAACGAACCGCCGAACGCCGCGTGGAAGAAGTGATCCATCACGGTGGCTTGAGTCGGGATCTGGTTGATCAGAGCGACCACCGGCAGCTGCGCTGTCGGGTAATAGCCCATGCTCAGGCCCTTGGCGTCGCTGACGAAGGCGAACAGATCCATCTTGCCGCCGTCGATCTGCTGCTGCTCCTGATAGTACCGGTGCACGAGATCGATGGTCTTCATGTTGGCCGGCACGAACTGCGTGATGTCGAAGGGCAGGTTCGGCAGGGTCATCGGGATGTTCATGTCGACCTGGGCCAGCGTCGTGAAAGGCGCGCCGCCTGGACCGTTGAGCTGCGGGAAGGTCGGCACCGCAGGCCGGCCGACGGCGCCGGGATAGTCGCCGTACAGATTGTCGAAGCTGTGGTTCTCGAGATAGATGACCACCACGTGGTTCACCTTGTTCAACGCCGCCGTGCAGGTGACCGCCACCGTCGAGGTGTCAGCGCAACCGGCGGCGGGATCGCCGTCGGAGACCGTCAGGGTCAGGTGCGCCGTGCCGGCCGCCGTGCAGGTGAAGGTCGGGTTCGCCACTGTGGCGTCGCTCAGCGTGCCCGAGTCAGCCGTCCACGCGTAGGTCAGCGCGGACGGACCGTGGTCGGTGTCGTGCGCCGCGCCGGTCAGCATGGTGCTGGCGCCGACGAGCAGCTCGGCCGGGCTGGCGCCCAGGCCGTCGATGGCCGGGCAGATGTTCACCGTGCCCGTCAGCGCGACGCTGCCGCTGCGCGCGCCTTCGTGACAGGTGAGATGGATGGCCACCGGCGTGGTCTGGTGCGCGACGACGTTGAACATCGCCGTGCCGAGACACGTCGTCACCCCGTCGCTGGCCGTGCCGCTGATGGTGATGGTGTATCCGTTGCCCGCGGGCAGCGCGCTGATGACCGCGGACAGCGTGGTGCTGTTCTGCAGGCTCAGTGTGCCGGTGCGGCTGAAGCCGCCCGGGCCCGTGATGGTGTAGCTGACCGAATCCAGATTGATGCCGGGCTCCAATTGCAGCTGGGCGCCGATGCTGCCGGCAACGTCGCCGGTATCCTGGACGCTGTGGTCAGAACACCCGCTCAAGCCGGCGGACGCAAGAAAGGCCGCGGTCATCGCGGCGGGCAAAGCAAACGGGGAACGAAGGGAGAATCTCTTCACGGTGGCCTCCTCCGAGTGATCGGACGAGGCGCACTCACAGCAATCGACATTCCAATCGGCGTGCGGTTGGGCGGGCCGGCCGACGCGGCTTTTTCCGCGGCTGACGCGTGGTTGCGTGGGCGCTCGGCGGTGCGAGCGGCGCGGAGCCGCCCCGCCAATCACCGGATCCCGACATCGCCATCCGAAAACCGGAGAGCGGTGACGGGTCCGCTGCGTTACGCGCCTTCGCTGAATTCCAGGCGCGCGGCTCCGGCGTCGCGCGACGCCGCCAGATCGAGGATCAGGCGGCCCATTACCGGCGTTCCGGTCGGGCCTGGCCATTTGCGCCGGCGCGTGTGGCCCTTGGCCACCAGATCGCCTAGCTCGGCGTCGGAGATCCGGCGGCCGGCGGCCTGGAACCAGACCACGAAACCGCATCCTTCGCGCCAGCGCGTGCAACCCCAGCCACGCTTTCCGGCCACCAGTGTGCCCTGGCGACAGCGTGGGCAGGCGAGCGGCGCGATGGGCGCGGCGGGTGCGCTGGCCGGCGTCGCTCTCTTTTTCTTTGCTGGCGTCGGCGGTGCCGGCGCCGTCACGGTCGTCGTCTCGCTGCGCGCCGCCGCCGCCGCGCTGACCGGTCGCGCCCGGATCGCCGTCACCACGTCGCGAACATAATTGGCGATGTCGGTCATGAAGGCGGCGCGCGTTTCCTGTCCGCGCGCCACCCGGGCCAGGCGCGCCTCCCACTGTCCGGTCAATTCAGGCGAGGCCAGACTGGCCACCGGCAGGGTGTCGATCAATCCCGCGCCCAGCGGGGTGGCGCGCAGTTGCTTGCCCTCGCGCACCACGAAGCCGCGACGGATCAGGATCTCGATCGTCGCGGCGCGGGTGGCCGGCGTGCCCAGGCCGAATTCGCGCATCGCCGCGCGCAGGGTCTCGTCGGCGATCTCCCGGCCGGCGTATTCCATCGCGGTCAGCAGCGTGGCCTCGGTGTGCGGCGTGGGCGGTCGGGTCTGCTTGGCCAAGGATTCAAATCGGCCGCCCAGCCGCTGGCCTTC
>DASXQB010000390.1:0-7049 GCA_036493295.1 Polyangia bacterium
CGGCGATGTTCAGAAGACCGACGTGGGCCTGGTCGCGGGCGCGCGCCAGGATCTCGTCATGCACCACCGCGCGGTAGCGGGCGAACGCTGGGCGGATGCTGGTGGCGATGGCGTCGTCGATCCCGCCGGTGAACGCCGCCCGGGCCGCGGCCGACCAGTCACCGTGCACCTGGGCCGCTGGTGCGCGCAGGACCCACGAAGCATTCGGCTGCGCCAGCAGATCGTCCAACTGCTTCAGTGTCCGCACGACGTCGTCGCGCGCCGCCACTTTGCTGGCGGCCAGCGCCCGGCGCAGGTTGGCGATCTTTTGGTCGATCGCCGGCCCCATCGCTCGCCAGCGAGCCACCAGCGCCGTCCCTTGCGCGACCGTGGAGACAGGTTGTAACTCGGCCAGGCGCAGATACTCCACCTGCGGGCCTTCGCGCGGATCCACCGACCATTCATCCAGGTTGCATTCGCCGCGCGCCAGATCGTCGTCCAGTTGGCCCAGCAGCAAAGCCTGGGTGATGCGATCGGCGGCTGACAGCGCGGCGACGTTTACGTTCGCCACGCGGGCCCGCAGCGCGCGCAAGCGCGCCATTTCGAAGTCGAGCGCCGCCGGCGATTCATCGGGCAGACGATCATCGAAACGCCGATCGCCGATCAGCGTGGCTTCGACCGGATCGGCCAGCATGCGCTGTTCCCAATATTCGCCGGTCAACGCCGGCACGGTGGCATTCCCCGCCGATGTCGCGCCACCGCCCGCCGCCCCACCGGTCTTGCAACCAACGCCGACCATCAAGCAAAGGCCAATCAAGAACCCGCGGCGGCCGCTGGACCGCGGGCCGGACGCGCCGGTCGCGGCGGACGCAACCAATCGACCACCCGCACCAGCAGCAGCACGGCCAGCACGAACGCGAAGATCAACGGCTGCCGCAGATCCGACTTCACCCGCCACACGAAATGGATGACGCCCAGGATCGCCGCCACGTACGCCAGCCGGTGCAGGCGTTTCCAGCGCGGAAAACCCAGCCGCTTGACCATCTTGTTGGTCGACGTCACCGCCAACGGAATCAGCAACACGAAGGCGGCGAAGCCGATGGTCATGAACTTGCGTTTGACGATGTCTTTCCATATCTCCCCAAAGTCGAAAGATTGGTCGACGGCGATGTACATCGAAAAGTGCAGCGTGGCGTAAAGAAACGCCTCCAGACCCAGCATGCGGCGCAGCCGCAGCGGCCAGTTCCAGCCGCTGACCACCTTGATCGGCGTGCAGGCCAGCGACGTCAGCAACAGCACCAGCGCCCAGAAACCAAGCTGGTTCAGTACCTCGGCGATGGGGTTGGCCCCCAGCGCGCCTTGTTTGAACCGCCAGCCCAGCCGCACAAGCGGCAGCAAAGCCAGCGCGCCGACCGCCGCTTTTCCCAGTCTTTGCTGAAGGGGCCGCGCCACGCCGCTGATCGTCCGCTTCCGCTTGGCCGCGCCTAGAAGTTCTTCGCCAGATCCATGCCGGCGTAAAGACTGGCCACCTGATCGGCGTAGCCGTTGAAAGGCAGCGTCTTGCGGCGGCTGAGCTCGCCGATGCGTCGTTCCTTCGACTGGCTCCAGCGCGGGTGGTCGACGGACGGGTTCACGTTGGAATAGAAACCATATTCGCCGGACGCGTACTGATTCCACGACGTCGGCGGCTGCTTTTCCACCAGGCGCACCTTGACGATCGACTTGATGCTCTTGAAGCCATACTTCCAAGGCACCACCAGCCGCACCGGCGCGCCGTTCTGGTTCGGCAGGACCTGGCCGTAAAGCCCGACGGCCAGGATGGTCAGCGGGTTCATCGCCTCGTCGATGCGCAGGCCTTCGACGTACGGCCAATCCAGCGCGCTGCTGCGCTGACCGGGCATCTGATCGGGCGCCAGCAACGTGGTGAAGGCGAGGTACTTCGCGCGCGACGTGGGCTGCAACTTTTGCAGCAGCGCACCCAGCGGAAACCCGATCCACGGGATGACCATCGACCAGGCCTCGACGCAGCGAAGACGGTAGATGCGTTCTTCCAGCGGGTTTTGTTTGATCAGCGCATCGATGTCGATCGTCTGCGGCTTGGCGATTTCGCCTTCGAAGGACACCGTCCACGGTCGGGTGCGCAGCGTGTGGGCGTTCTGCGCCGGGTCGGACTTGTCGGTGCCGAACTCGTAAAAATTGTTGTACCCGCTGACGTCCTTCAATGGCGTCTTCTGTTCGTCGACGGTGATGGCGTTCTTTTTGTAGTCCGGCAGGACAATCGGCGGGCCGGACGGCGCCGCGGCGACCAGCGAAGGCGGCGCGCTTGCTTGGGACTTGCAACCCGCCAGACCGACCGTCAAGCCGGCGGCAGCGGCGGCTCCGGTAGCCAGGAACTCGCGCCGGCGCAGGTAAAGGCCGTGATTGGTGATCTCCGCGCTTCGAATGTCCGCCGGTCGTTTGATCAGCACGTACCGCTTCCTTCCGCAGATTCCATACGTCGCCCTGGCCAAAGGTTACGCCCAAAATCCGAGCCCGCACAGCGTCGGGCGCACACATTCTTTTGGCAGCCGGCCAACCCGCATGCGCATACTCGAGCGCGATGGCCGACGCCGCGAAGCTGCCGCCGATCTTGCCCCCGATCTTGCCCCCGATCTTGGAAATCAAGCGCACCCTGGACGGCCGCGAAAAACGCTTTTCTTGCCGCCGGCTGGCCGGCGATGCCGACCACCAGCGCGCGGTGCTGCTGTTCGTTCACGACCAGGCCATGCACGTCCACGGCGTCGACCTGGCGCCGGGCACCATCACCTTCGGATATTTTTGGGCCGATCGCCCGTACAACGCGTACCACTGGCTGGATGCCATGGGCGCGACCATCGGCGTCTACTTCAACCTCGCCGACGAAACCCGCATCACCGACGATGTCCTTGAGTGGCGCGATTTGACCGTCGACGTGCTCACCACCGCCGCCGGCCGCGTGGACGTCCTGGACGAGGACGAACTGCCGGCGGAGCTGGATCCGGCGCTGCGCGCGCGCATCGACGCCGGCAAGGCGGCCATTTTAGACCACCTCACTGCGGTGCTGGCGGAGATCGAACGCGAATCGCAGGCCCTGCGGCCGCTGGTTTTCGCCGGCGAGCGGCGATCGTGAAGACGGTGGTCCAGCGGGTGCGGCACGCCGAGGTGCGCGTCGGCGATCAAATTGTCGGGCGCATCGAACAGGGACTGATGTTGCTGGTCGGCGTGGAAAAAGGGGACAGCGAAGACGACGCCGACGCCAGCGCGCGCAAGATCGCAGCGCTGCGCATTTTCGCCGGGCGAACGCCGATGGATCTCACTCTGGCCGAAGTCAAAGGCGGATGCCTGGTGGTCAGTCAATTCACACTGGCGGCCTCGCTGGCCAAAGGCAATCGGCCCAGCTTCGAACCGGCCGAGGAACCGCGGCGCGCCGAGGCCTTGTACCTGCGCGTGGTCGAGCAACTGCGCGCCGCCGGGCTGTCGGTCGAGACCGGACGCTTTGGCGCCGACATGCAGGTTGAGCTGGTCAACGATGGCCCGGTGACGTTTCTGGTTTGCACCGCCGGCGGCGCGCTGATCAAGTAACGATCGTCGGCAGCGCGCCTTCGTCGAGAACCGCCGCCTCGCGCGCCAGTTGGCCGAGAGCGAACGTCGCCACCAGCGCGCGCGCCGACGTCCGCGCGCCGGAATCGCCCAAGCCCGCTGATGCGGCCAGCATGCCCACCACCACCTCGGGCGGCAGGTCGCGCCGGCGCAAGGACGCCACCGACGCCGGGCGCGTGCGCTTGGCCAGACGCTCGCCATCGGGCGACAGCACCAGCGGCACGTGAGCAAACGCCGGCACGACAAAACCCAAGGCCTGTCCGAGAGCGATCTGCCGCGGCGTCGAAGTTAGCAAGTCGTCGCCGCGCACCACCTGCTGCACGCCCATCGCCGCGTCGTCGACGACCACCGCCAGTTGGTACGAAGCAACCCCGTCAGCCCGCCGCAGAACGAAATCATCGACCAGCGCGGGGGCGATCGGGCCGCGCACGCCGTCGACAAAGGCCACGCCCGCACCGCCGGCGAAACGCACGCAGGGTTTGCGTCCTTGCGCCGCCGCGCGATCGATCACCGCCGCCGCGCCTCGGCCGCGGCACGTCCCGGGATAGCGTGGTCCTTCTTCGTCGTCAGCGTGCGGCGCGGTGGCGGCGCGGGCGATGTCCGCTCGCGAGCACGCGCACAGATAGGCGTGACCCGCCGCCAGCAGCGCGTCTACCGCCGCGTCGTAGTGCTGGGTTCGTTCGCTCTGCCGATAAGGCGCGGACGGCCCGCCCACGTCGGGGCCTTCATCCCAGTCGATGCCCAGCCAGCGCAGCTCGTCGAGCAGCCGCGCCTCGGCGCCTTCCACGACGCGCGCCCGATCCAGATCCTCGATGCGCAACACGAACGCGCTGCCAGCGGCGCGCGCCGCCAGCCAAGCCAGAAGAGCCGTGCGGGCGTTGCCCAGATGCATCGCCCCGGTCGGGCTGGGCGCGTACCGACCTTTCATCGCCTGCGCCGTCACCGCCGTCCGGGCGCGATCAATATTGAATCAGCGAGTCGACCGCCACGCCGTCCAGGCGTGCGCGTCCGTTCAAAAGCTGCAGCTCGACGACCACCGCCACCGCCGCCACGCGACCGCCTAGCTGGCGCACCAGATCCACCGTCGCCGCCGCGGTGCCGCCGGTGGCCAGCAGATCGTCGACGATCACCACCGACGTCCCCTCGCGAACAGCATCGGTGTGCATTTCCAGCGAATCGGTGCCGTATTCGAGATCGTAGGTGCGCCGGTGGGTGGTGAACGGCAGCTTGCCCGGCTTGCGCACCGGCGCAAAACCGAGCCCCAGCGCCGCCGCCACCGGCGCGCCAAAGATGAAGCCGCGCGATTCGATGGCCACGATGGTTTCGGGGCGATGGATGGCGATCTTTTCCGCCAGAAGCGCCACGCAGGTTTTCAGCGCGGCACCGTTGCCCATCAGCGGCGTCAGGTCGCGGAACAGGATCCCGGGTTTAGGAAAATCGGGGATGTCGCGCACGCGCGCGCGCAGAAGAGTGATGCGCGGATCGTTGTCGCTCACGGTGGACCTCCAAAGAACGTCATCGGGTCTCGCGGAATCTGCCCCTGACGGACCTCGAAGTGCAAGTGCGGTCCCGTGGCGTGGCCAGTCTGCCCGACCAGCGCCACCTTCTGCCCGGCCTGCACCTGGTCGCCCTGGGCCACCAGCAGCGCGGAGTTGTGCGCATACACGGTCAACAGATCGCCCGGGTGTTGCAGCACGATCAGGTTTCCATAACCGCGAATACCGTTGCCGGCGTAGACCACCCGGCCCGCCGCCGCCGCGAACACCGGCGTGCCGATCGCCGCCGGCAGATCGATCCCTTCGTGCGGACGTCCGCCGCGCGTGCCGAAGGGCGAGCCGACGAACGGTTTCTCCAGCGGCCAGCGCAGGCGGCCGGCATTGCTCGGCGACGGCGACGAACGATTCGCGATGGTCGCGGCTGGCGCCGCGCTGGCGATGTTCGCGGCGCCGTCCAGCACGAACAGCAGCTTGCCCGGACGAACCTGATCGGGGCGGTCCAGGCCGTTGATCTCCAGAATGTCTTCGGCCGGCACGCCGGCGTTCTTGGCGATGTCCGCCAAGGTCTCGCCCTCGGACACCACGTACCAGCGCCCAGGCGGACTTTCCGGATGCATCGGCGGACGATCACGCCAGCAACCGCTCAGCAGACAAGCGGCGATCAGCAGCGCGCGACGTCGGTCCACCCGCTAATACTAGCCGCGCCGGCGGGCGACGCTCAATTTCCGCTCTAAGCCATCGGGGGCGAGCCGCCGACGCCAAACCGCCCGAGCAGATCGACGTAGCGACAGCGCGTGTCAACGGAGGTTTCGTATCCCTCGCCGCGCCGATGAATGACCACCAGCTCTTGTTCTTGCGTCGGGCCCACCGGCACCACCATGCGTCCCCCGTCAGCCAGCTGATCGACCAGCAAGGGCGGCACGCGCGGGGCGCCCGCCGAAACGATGATGACGTCGAACGGCGCATGCTCAGTCCAGCCGCCGCTGCCGTCGAAGCATTTGACGTCGACGTTGCCGTAGCCAAGCTCGGCCAGCGTGCTGGCCGCACGGGCGGCCAGGTCGGGGACGATCTCGATGGCGAAGACCTGGGCGCACAACTCGGCCAGCACCGCCGCTTGATAGCCGCAGCCGGCGCCAACCTCCAGGGCCCGCTGATTGGCTTTTGGTTCGGCCAGCTCGGTCACCCGCGCCACCATGTACGGCTGCGAGATGGTCTGGCCGTACCCGATCGACAGCGGCCGATCGTGATAGGCCTCGTCGCCCAGCGGCGGCGAGACAAAACGATGGCGCGGCACCACGGACATCGCCCCCAGCACGCGCGGATCTTTGATCCCGCGCCGCACCAGCTGTTCGATCACCATTTCGCGGCGGGCCGCCACCACGTGCGGATCATCCATCGTCGCCCTCCCCAACCGATCGCCGTCCATTTGCGCCGCTAGACTTTAGCGCGCTGGGCTGCGTCGTGCACGAAGTTACCCACCCTCCAACCCACCAGCTCGCCCAGCAATTTGGTGTGCGTGAGATCCAGCGCAAGGGGCGTCACCGACGCCAACCCGGCGCGCACCGCACTGCAGTCCGAACCCGGCAGGTCGGTGGCGTTTTCTTCCGGCCCACCGATCCAGTAATACGACCGGCCGCGAAGATCTTGGCGCACATCGACCTGATCGCGATAAACGCGCCGTCCAAGGAACGTCACCTGATATCCGCGCAGCGGGCCTGGCGGCACGTTCACGCTGAGCAGCGAGGCGTCGGGGATTGCCCCGGGCCCACGCGCCACCGCCTCGGCCGCCAGCGCTTTCAGGAACCCCGCCGCGTGCGAGAAATCCTGCGGTTTTTGCCGCTGCAGCGACACCGCGATCGACGGCACCCCGCGCAGCGCCCCCTCGACCGCGCCGGCGACGGTGCCCGAATAGAAAACGTCCGATCCCAGGTTGTAGCCGTTGTTGATCCCTGAAAC
>DASXQB010000391.1:0-4130 GCA_036493295.1 Polyangia bacterium
CGGCACCGCCGGCTATCGCGGTCTGCTGATCGCCAGCCCGAAGTTCGAGCTTCCCGTGAAGGCGACCTTTGCCGCCGAAATTGGGCGCACCAACGGTCCTTTCGAAAATCCCGAGGGCTGGGACAAATACAAGCTGTTCAACAAGCTGACGGTCAACCCGACGCCGGTGTCCAGCCTCAGCGTCAGCGAGATGAGCTACGCCGGCAACTGGCACGGCTCGGGACAGATCCCGGCGCGCGCCGTCGCCGACGGCCTTGTCTCGCGATTCGGATCAATCGATCCCGACGAGGGCGGCAACACCGCCCGGCATCAGCTGACGGTCCAGTACAGGCTGCACCCCACGGAGACCAGCGAGCTGCGCGCCATGGCCTACGCGGGCACCTATCGCTTCAATCTGTTCTCGAATTTCACGCTTTATCTTCTCGATCCAGCCAACGGCGACGAGATCGAACAGATCGATCGCCGCACGTTTTACGGCGCGAAGATGAGCTATCGCGTGCTGCACCGGCTTGGCCCGGTGGCGTTCGACACCACCATCGGCGCCGACGGTCGCAATGATGACATCCACGAAGAGCTGTGGGACACCGTGCATCGCCAGCAACTGACCGCCGTGCGCAGCGATGACGTCCACGAGGGTTTCGTCGGCGCGTATTTCAATGAGGAGATCACCCCGGCGCGCTGGCTCCGCGCCGATCTCGGTGGGAGAGCCGATCTGCTGTCATTCGCCGTCGACAATCGTCTGCCGACCACGAACCCGACCGCGCCGCAAAGTGGAATCGGCGCCGCTCACCAAATGAGCCCGAAGGCCAGTCTCATCGTGACGCCGGTTGATCGGCCGGGCGCGCAGCTGGACATCTACGCCAACTACGGTCACGGCTTTCACTCCAACGACGTGCGCGGCGTGTTCGCCCAGCCGGCGGTGACGCCGCTGGCGCGGGCCAAAGGCGAGGAGCTCGGCGCCCGGGCCCGTCTCTTCGGCGCGTGGGACCTGGCGGCGGCGGTGTGGCAACTGGATCTGGCCAGCGAGACGGTCTGGAACGGCGACGAGGGCACCACCGGCGTCAGCGATCCCACCAACCGCAGAGGGCTCGAGCTCGAAAGCCGCTATGAAGTGACGCCCTGGTTGGCGGCCGATCTGGCCCTGACCTTTACCAAGTCGCAGTTCACCACCGACAGGGAAAATGGTGGCGGGCTGGCCCTGGCCCCGAAGCAAACCTGGGCCGGTGGTCTCTCTGGCCGTCACGCCTTGGGCCCGGGCGTGGCGCGGGCCGGCCTGCGCTTTTATGGCATCGGCGATCGGCCGGCCACCGACGACGGCGCGCTGATTGCGCCGGGCTTCACCCAATTCGATCTGCACATCGGATACCGGCATCGGTGGTTCGACATCGCCTTCGATATCGAAAATCTGCTCGATGGCAATTTCCGCTCGGCGCAGTTCGCGACGGTCAGCCGGCTGCGGACGGAACCGGCCATCGGCGCGCCGGTCCCCGGCGGGTTCAGCTGTGGCAGCAACGCCCACTTGGCCACCGCGCCGGACGGCAGCGCGGCGAACGGCCGATTCTTCGGCTGCGAAGACATCAACTACACGCCGGCGTACCCGCTGACCGTGCGCCTGATGGCGACCATCTTTCTCGACTGAGGCGGTCTTAGCCGCGCCGGCGGCGGACGGCCGCCAAAACCATGGCGCCCAGGGCGGCGAGGCCGGCGGTGCCCAGTTTCAGCGGCAAGGGCCGGTTCGAAACAACGGCGCAGCCACTGCTGGTTGCCTGGCCGGAGCCGCCGCCTGTCCCCGCTGCACCGGCCGTCCCGATGGCGCCGCCGCTGCCGGTCGCTCCGCCAGCACCACTGCTGCCGCCCGAGCCGCTGCTGCCACCCAAGCCGCTGCCGCCGCCCGAGCCAGTCGTCACCGTCGCGCCGCCGCTGCCGGTCGCCCCGCCCGAACCGGCGGGCGCATCAACGATCGCATCGGCGCCGCCGTCGCTGGCGACGCCGCCGTCGCCCATCGGCGCGCCCAGCTTGATGTCGTCGATGCTGTCACCCTCGATGAAGTCGTCGAGGTACAGAGTTTCGGTGAACGGCTGAGGCAGCACGCGGTGCAGGCCGGTCTCGAAGAAGAGGCTGTTGCTGTCGAAGCGGGTGTTGTGTTTGTAGTTCGTCACCACTTGCGTGCCGTCGATCCAGAAATCGACGATGCCTTTCGCCGCGTCGTTCGACCAGTGCACGTGCAGGGCTAGCTGGTGCCACTGGCCGGCGGTGATCGTGCCGGTCCACACCAGCACCGAGCCCAGGTTCGCGCCGTCGGATTCGATGCCGAGCTTGATGGTGGTGCCGCCGCCAGTTTTGGGTTCGACCCAGACGTCCATCCAGTTGCGAGAAGTGACGTTGGTCTCGTAAAAGGCGATCTCGTTGCGGGTCTTGGCGTCCGCGACCAGGAAGTAATACCCGCGGAGGTACGAGTCCATCCCCTCGCCTGTGAGCTTGCTGTTGTGCCCGAGGTCGACGCGATCTTGATTGTACGACCCGAAGGTGTCGTCTTGGTGAAGGGTGACGTTCAGCGACTTTGTTCCGCTGTAGACGTTGTCGCTGACCACATCGATGTTCTTGCGGGTGGTGCCGTCGGCGAGTTTTTTGGTCGGGTTGATCTCGCCACTCCATTCGGAGAGATCGCCTTTCTCCATCGTCGCGGTCCACATGACCGCCGCGTGTGCGGCAGCCGGCAGGGCACCAGCAGAGAGAAAGGACAGGGCCACAAAAGAACGCCTGACAGCGAGGTTCCTCATCGCGTGGCGTGCATACTAACGCCGATCGCCGGCCCTTCCCAGCGCTCAGCCAAGATTGCCGCCGGCGCCTCACTGACGCGTGCACACATTGATCGATTGTGAGCGTTTCGAACTACTCGTCGCTCGGCGGGCCGCCGACAATGACCGGCTCGTCTTGCTCGACGAGCTGCGCGGCAAGCTCGCCGGCGTCAGGCTCGAAACGAGCTGACCCAGTTCGGGAAGCATCAATGGCAGATCGGCCGCTCGCCGTAGTCGCTGGCCGTCTGGTCGAGCGTGCCGGTCAGGTGCACGCGACCGAGCTGGGGCCGCGAACAGTCCGTTATCTCGTTTGACCCAGGGATCCACGAGACGCTGGCGCCATCGAAGTCGAGCGTGAAGGCAGCCTGGCGCGAAAAGTCCGCGGTCACGTAGGCCGGCCGCGCGGCCGCTTGGCCGTTGGCCTGCGCTACCATCAGCGCACCGGCACCAGTGACCGTGGTCGAACAAGAACCACCCGAGCGAGGAAAGTGATCGATCTGGACATCGACGTGCGCAGAGTCGCTGGCGGCGAACGTCCGTAGATCGAATGGCCCGAAACGAACCTGAATGTTTGTCGCAAGGCCAGCCACCGTCGAATCGTGGGGACAAAAAAGGATCAGCGTCTGCGCGTCGGGCGGCCCGTCCTGATAGCCCCCGCACGCCGTCGACAGGCTGGCGGAAGCCGTTTCGCCAGCGGGGTGCGGCGGCATTTCGTCGGCTGCGGCTTCCGAGACGCGCCCGGTGGCGAATACATAAGTCTCTGGCTCGGCGTTGGGTCCACAGCCGATGGTCCGGAGGGCATCGACGCAACCACAAACCAAGCAGCAAACCATGAGGAACGGGCAGAGTTCGCGACGCATGCGGGAGACGGACGTTCCCAAGAAGGATGAAATTCAGATCGATCCACCAACGAACACCCGCGCGCGCGTCATTTGCGGGACGAAGGGATGAAGCTCACCCAGCCGTCAAGCGGGATGTCCGTGCCCCTTCCATGAACCTACGAACGCCGCCGACCATCGCTCCGCCTTCACCCCTTTGTTTTCACCGTAGAAGCCCTTATGTTTGCTCACCGGTGGCGAACTGGATTTTGGTCGTCGAAGACGATGAGTTGACTCGTGAGTCCCTGGTTGACTTGCTCAACAGCTCCGGCTTCGCGGCGTTCGGCGCGGCGAGCGTCCTGGACGCTTTCGAGGTGATGGTCGGGAAACGCCCTTCTCTGGTATTGAGCGACATCAATCTCGGCGACCACCACGGTGGCGAGCTGCTGGACATGGCCATGAAGATCCTGGGGGACGAGGCGCCCCCGTTTGTTTTTGTCACCGGGATGTCTGC
>DASXQB010000392.1:0-2808 GCA_036493295.1 Polyangia bacterium
CTTGACCACCCAGACCTTGATCTTGGCCTGGACACCGCGGCCCAGCTTGACCTGGATCTCCGTCAGGCCCAGCGCCTTGATTGGCTCGTCGAGGTGGATCTTCTTCGAGTCGACGGTGACGCCCTGCTGCTGCAACGCCTCGGCGATGTCGCGGCTGGTGACCGAGCCGAACAGCTTGTCTTCCTCGCCGACGGCGCGCGCGATCGACACCGTCACCTGCGACAGGCGATCGGCCTCGGCCTGCGTTTCCTTGGCCAGCTTGGCCGTGCGGGTGGCGATGATCTTCTTCTCGTGCTCGACGCGGGAGATGTCGCCGGCAGTGGCCAGCACCGCCAACCCGCGCGGCAAAAGATAGTTGCGCCCGTAGCCGGTACGGACGTTGACCACCTCGCCTGACTTCCCCAGGTTATCCAGGTCTTCCTTGAGAATGATTTGCATGGCCTAGTTCCCCGTCACCGCGAAGGGCATGAGCGCGATCATGCGGGCGCGATTCACCGACACGGCGATTTCGCGCTGGTGCTTGGCGCAGTTGCCGGAGATCCGCCGCGGCACCAGCTTGCCGCGATCGGTGATGAAGTACTTCAGCAGTCCGGCGTCCTTGTAATCGATCTTGAGGTTCTCGTCGCCGCAGAACTTGCACTGCTTGCGGCGTCCCACTGATCGTTTTTTCGGGGCGTCGCGATCGCCGTCCCGGTCTCCTCGTTCTTCTCGATCCATGGCCATGACTAGTCCTCCCCCCGGGTGCGAACGGGTTCATCGACGGCGCCGAACACCGCCTCTTCAAAATCGAACGCGCCTTCTTCTTCGTCGCCGAAGACAGCGCGCAGGTTGGCTTGACCGGTGGCGATCTCTTCCTCGTCGGGACCGGGCGTCGCCGCCTTGGTGAAGGCTTCTTCGTTGAAGTCGGAGGCGCGCACCGCCGGGTCGACGTTCTCCGCCATCTTCACCGAGTAATAGCGAATGACCGAATCGGTCAGGCGCAGGTTGCGCTCCAGCTCTTCCACCAGCCCGGCGGTGCCGAGGTACGAGAAGAAGAGATAGACGCCCTTCATCTGCTTTTGAACTTCATAGGCCAGCTTCCGCTTGCCCCAGTTCTCGACCTTCAGCAGCTTGCCGCCGCCGGCCTCGATCACCGAGCGGGCCTTGGTGTTCACCTGGCCGATGACGTCGGTGGTGCTTTCGGGCCGCAATATATAGATGGTTTCGTACTCGCGTTTCCGGCCGGCGATGTCCCGACTGGAGCCCAGTCTCATTTGTGCCATGTCTGTTTCTCCCTATGGACGTTGGTCCCGTGTCGCCACGGGCAAGGAGAGGAGGCGGCTCGTGACCATCACGCGTCGTCCTCCGCTGTCTTGTTACCCTTGCTCTTGGTGTTGAACTTGTTCATCGCCGCCGTCAGACCCTGCGCGATGATCGCCTCGATGGCGTTGGCCACGGTGATGCGCAGGTCGGGCAGATCTTTCTGTTCGGCGCGGGAAAAATCCTGCAGCACGTAGTCGGCGGCGTCGCGCCCGCCGGGAGGCCGGCCCACGCCGAAGCGCACGCGGCGAAAGTCTGGACCCAGCTCGGCGATCAGCGAACGCACGCCGTTGTTGCCGCCGTGCCCGCCGCCGGCACCCAGCTTCAGGCGGCCGAACGGCAGATCCAGATCGTCGTGGACGACGACGGTGTTTTCCACCGGCACCTTCCAGAACTTGGCCACGCGCGCTGTCGCCTGACCGCTGACGTTCATGAATTCCATTGGCTTGCAAAGGAGGATGCGTTCGCCGCCCAGCGTGGTCTCGCCGACCGCGGCGCCGAACTTGGCCCGCAAGGGCGTCGATTCGGCGCGCGCCGCCAGCTCGTCCAGCACCTGAAAGCCGATGTTGTGGCGATTGCCGGCGTATTCGGCGCCTGGATTGCCGAGACCAACCACCAGCCACATGAGCGGACTTTACCGGAGGGCTGTCGCGACTTACTTCCCCTTCTTTTCTCCCTCTTTTTTGCCTGCCGCCGGCGCGGCCGCCGCCGCGCCGCCCGCCTTGGCCGCACCTTCGGCGCCTGCCGCCGGAGCCGCGCCAGCCGCCGCCGCGCCCTCGGCGGGAACCGCACCCTCGACGGGCGCCGCTTCGGCCTCCAGCTTCTCGGCCTTCGGCGCCACCACCGAGGCGATGGCTTCCTTGGGATCCAGCAGCGCGCGCACGCCGGCGCCCAGCTTGAGATCGCTGACGTGCAAGGCGTGCCCGATTTCCAGGGCGGTGACGTCGGCTTCCAGCTTGGACGGGATGGCCGCCGGCTTCGCGGCGATGGCGATGGCGTGCATGCTCTGGTGCAGCTGGCCTCCGTTGGTCAAGCCGATGGCCTTGCCGATCAGCACCAGCGGCACCGTCACGTGAACCTCTTCGTCCAGGCTGACGCGCAGGAAGTCGACGTGGATCAGGCGGCGCGACAGCGGATCGATCTGCGCGTCCCGGATCATCGCCGTCACCTCTTCGCTCTTACCGCTACCAGAGACGGTCAGGGCGAACACGGTGTTGCGCCGCTTTTCCTTGTCCAGCGACTGCACCAGCGTCTTTTCGTCGAATGACACCGACAGCGGTTCGGACTTGTGGCCGTAAAGCACACCCGGCACCTTGCCGCCGGCGCGCACCTTCCGCGACCCGCCCTTGCCCGACTGACCGCGAAGCTCGACGCTGACCTTTGCAAAATCCATGACTGGTTCCTTTGATTCCTGGTGACGTGACGATGTGGCGTATCTATTAAATGAACAGCGAGCTGATCGAATCGCCGTGGTGGATGCGCTTGACCGCTTCCCCCAGGATGCGCGCG
>DASXQB010000393.1:0-4222 GCA_036493295.1 Polyangia bacterium
TATAGATGGTAGACGGTCAGCCAGCAAGCCAGGGCAAGGCCAGGGCGCCGCGGAACGTGGCGGCCGAGATCCCGCGATCGATGGGAATGCGCTTTAAATCCAGGTAGTCCTCTTGGCCGTTCATGCGCACCAGGCCCGGGCTGCTGGTGAAGCCCAGCTCATAGCCGGCCCGGACCAGGGCCTCACGGATGCGCGGCTCGGTGGCGATGCTCTTGCCCACCGGATAGGCGATGGACCGCACCGGGGCGTCGATGTGCTCCTCCAGCTCGCGCTTGGAACCGGCCAGCTCGTTTTCGAAAGCGTCGTCGGGCAGCGTGCCCAGCACGCGGTGCGTGCGCGTGTGCGACTGCACGTCCATGCCCGCGGCGCGCATCGCCCGCACGTCGTCCCAGGTGAGGATCGACCGCTCGGCTTCGGCTTTATCTTCCTGGCGAGACCAGGTCACGCCGCAGCCGCGGTACAGCTCTTCCATGAAGCGCGGCAGGTCCATGGCATAGCTGCTCTTGACGATGCGGATGACCTTCTTGATCGCCTCGTCCTTGGCCGCCTCGCCGCCCAGCGGGAACGCGCACGGGAACGGGTAGTTCAAGGTGATCTCGCTGCGCGTGCTGCGCCTGACCACGACGCGAATGATCTCCCACCAGAACAGCCGCCGTTCGGTGACGTAGTCGGTGGTGACGAAGAAGACGGCGTTCATCCCGTGGCGTTTGAGGATGGGAACGGCGTTGCGATAGTTGTCGCGGTAACCGTCGTCGAAGGTGACGATGGCGGCGTTGGACGGCAACGAACCGCCGTTGCGCGCTTCGATGATCTGGTCGACGGTGACGGGCGTGAAGTACTGGGCCAGGATGGCCATCTGGGTGTCGAACTCGGCCGGCGTGGCGTCAACCAGGTGCGGGTCCAGCTCGCCGATGGCGTCGGGTTCTTCCACGCGGTGGTAAAGCAGCACGGTCAGGCGCGACCAGGGCCACCATGACTGTCCCAGCAACCGCAACGCCAGCGGCGTCAACCCCGCGCGGTCCAAACCCCGGGCCATTTGATTGCGTCGGGCCATCACAACCCGCCTCCGGCGGAACGCGACGAACACGCGCTAACGGCGAGAGGGAGGCCGTTCATCAGGGGTAAGACTCCGCGACAGCGTAACCTCTGGACGGCGGCAACGCAAACCGAAACCCTGTTCGGCGCCGGCGCTTGGCGTGGCCGCGCGCGCGGTTGCCGATCCCAACCGGCGCGCTCTGCGGTACTGTGAAGAGCATGTTTCTTATCACCGGTGGAGCTGGGTTCATTGGATCGTCACTGGCCCGAGCGTTAGTAGAACGGGGAGATCGGGTTCGTATTCTCGATAACTTCTTTTCGGGAAAGCGAGAGAACCTTACCGACATCGCCGCCCAGATTGAAGTTATCGAAGGCGACATTCTGGACGACGATACCCTGAGCCGGGCCTTGCGCGGGGTCGAGGTGGTCTTTCATCAAGCTGCCATCCCGTCGGTGCCGCGGTCGATGGCGGCGCCGCTGGCCAGTCACGACGCCAACGCCACCGGCACGCTGCGGGTGCTGGAGACGGCGCGGAAGGCCGGCGTCCGCCGCGTGGTTTACGCCGCCTCCTCGTCGGCCTACGGCGACACGCCCACCATGCCCAAGGTCGAGACCATGCGTCCTTTGCCGCTGTCACCGTACGCGGCGGCCAAGCTGGCGGGCGAACAGTACTGTCAGGTCTACGCCCGCGCCTACGGCCTCGAGACCGTGTGCCTGCGCTACTTCAACGTCTTTGGCCCGCGCCAGGATCCGCTGTCGGAGTATGCGGCGGTGATCCCGCGCTTCATCACCTTCGGGATGGCGGGCAAGACGCTGACCATTCACGGCGACGGTACGCAATCGCGCGACTTCTGCTTCATCGACAACACCGTCGAGGCCAACTTGAAAGCCGCCTCGGCGCCGGCCGCCGAGGCATCGGGCCGCGTGTTCAACGTGGCCTGCGGCGCCGCCACCAGCCTCAACGAAGTGGTGGCGCAGATCGGGGAAATCTTAGGCAAGCGTCTCGAGGTGCACCACGGCGAAGGCCGCAAGGGCGACGTCAAACACTCGCTGGCCGACATCAGCGAAGCGCGGCAGCGGCTCGGCTATTCTGCCGCCATTCCCTTCGCCGAAGGCCTGCGCCGCACCGCTCGCTGGTACCTGAACCAGAAATAGCCGGGCTAATCTTCGACCAGCGCCACGCCCAGAACCGGCGCCGGCGAAACCTGATCCATCGCCCGCTTCAGCGACCGCGCGTCGGAGTGTTTTCCGCGCACGGCCATCACGATGCCGTCGGCGGTGTCCTGGATCAGGTTGACGTCGGCGCTCTCCAGCACCGACGGGCCGTCGATGATGATGTAGTCGAACGCCTTGCGAAAACGCTGGATGGACGCGGCGAACGTCACCCGATCCAACCGGATGGCGTCGTTCGAAACCTTGCGCCCGCAGTCGCCGCAAAAGCTGGCGCCCGACACCAGCACGCGCGAGCACGACGGGCAGCAGTTCGGATGCACCGCCACCACGTGCACGTCGACCGGCGCCACCTGCACCACCACCCAGGGATCCATGGGCCGGTCGCGGTGGCGATCCAGTTGCACGGACAAACACCGCGGCGGCTTGAAGCCGAACACCTCGCCCAGGGCCGCCGACCGGAAGTTCGCCTCGACCAGCAACACCCGCGAATGCCCTTGTTCGGCGTAAGCCAGCGCCAGGTTCGTCGCCGACGTGGTCTTGCCTTCGCGGTTGCGCGCGCTGGTCACCAGGATGACCTTGGGATCGCCGTGCTCGACCAGGCGCTGGCGCAGCAGGCGATAGCTGGCGGCCCGGTGCGAATCGCGGTCGCGCAGCATGGCCAGGCGCGCGTCGGGCGCCTCGGCGGTCATGGTGTGCTTGACGAAGAAGATCTCGCCCTGCTTGTCAGAGAGAGCCAAGGCGCGCGATTCGATGGGCGGCGTCTCACCGTCGGGGCCGCGGCCTTGATTGGCGCGATCGCGCACCGGCTGCAGCACGCCGCGGGCCTGGCGCACCTGCAGGCTGGTGGTGCCTTGCGCGCCGCTTTCGCGCGATGCCTCGGCTACGCGCGATGGTCGGGTTGAGGACGTCGACTGCGCCTGGGCGCCGGTCTGACGGTGGTCGTCCGGGCGCGCAGCCGCCGTCCCGACCATGGTGGGCGGCGACATCGACGAGGTCGGACCGCTTGGCGCATCGTCCTCCGATGACGGCGCGGTCTCACCCGGCGTGGTGGTCAACGTGGGCGCGATCGTCCCGTCCTGCCGGATCACGCGCGGGGGCCAGGGGCGGGTCGGCATCGTCTAGCTTTCGCCGCCGCTGTAAGGAGGCAATCCCTTTCGCTCGTTCGTCGGCAAGCTGGGCACCAGGATAACGAATTGATCGCCGATCACGCGGTGCACGTCGGCGGTCGAATAAAGCCGCTCGTCGAGGAAGGCCAGGGCCAGCATCACCAGCAGGGCCAGCAGGAGCGACCCGACGCCGCCCAAGGCGGCCATCGTCGCGCGGCGGCCGGCCACCGGGCGCGTCGGCTTGAAGGCCGGATCCACGACCACCAAGCGCCCCGCTTCACCGCTGCTGGCCAGAGTGGCGAACAGGCTGGTCTGAAACTGGCGCGATTCAAGCTGCGACTGCCGCTCGCGCGCCTCGGAGACCTCGCGAAAAAGACGGGTCCACTCGGTGTCGACGGCGACCGCGCCCTGCTGCGAGGCGTGCGGCACTGGCGGCTTTGGCACTTGACGGGTGCGGATGCTGGCAATCTGCGTGCGCACCGCCTGCAACGCCCGACGCAGCGCCGCCACGCGCGACGTGGGATCCTCTTCACCGGCAGCGGCTGCGGCGGCTGCCTCCGCCGGGTGGGCAGAGATCGCCGCGTTGGCGCGCCGAACGTCGACCTCGGCGTCTTGCACGCGACGCTGCGCCGCTTTCACGTCCGGGTGCTCATCGGTGAACGTGGCCCGCTTGTCGGCCAGGTCGCGGCGCGCGGCGCTCAAGGCCGCCTCGGCCTGCGAGCGCCCCATCGCCGCCGCCTGATCGGCCGGTGACGCCGCCGCCGGCAACGGCCGGGCGGACGCCGCCGACGAGATCATTTCTTCGATCTGCGACGCTTGCATCTCCAGGCCCGCCAGCTCGGCCGGGTTGGCCGCCACCCGTTCGCGATCGGCGGCCCGGATGGCCCCGCCGGCGCTGGCCGCTGACG
>DASXQB010000394.1:0-4715 GCA_036493295.1 Polyangia bacterium
GCCAGCGCCGCCAACAGGCTCGGCGGCGACCGGCGAACCGGCGCGTGCACCAGCTCGCCGTGTTCGGGGCAACGCTGGTGTTCGACCACCAGAATGTGCAACAGCGTCGAGAGCTGACCCGCCAGCAGGGCCGCTGTGGTCAGCACCCCGACCATGTTCATCCGCCGTCGCAACCGCAAAACCATAGCATCGCGCGCCGCGCCTCACAAAGACCGGGCCGTCGGCGCTTTCTTGAATGAGACGCCGCTCGGGATAGACTGATTCGACAATGAGCGCGGGTCCTTCTTTGCAAGACCGCGACCCGCGTCGCGCCACCGGCGGTCGCAAGCGGGCGGCGGCGGGGAAAAATGCGCGCGCCAGGCGTGGTGGGCGCGGCGGTCGGGCGAAGACCATCGCGCGGTACCTTCTGATGATCGCCTTGGCCGCCGGCTTCGTCGGCGCCGCCGCGCTGGTGGGGATGTTCTCGTACTATGGCAGTGACCCGCGGTTGCCCACCCTGAAGGCGCTGTCCGATTACCACCCCAAGCAGGTCACGCGCATCGTCGATCGCAACGGCGTCCCGGTCGGCGAGCTGGGCGCGGAGAAGCGCACCCTGGTGCCGTTTTCGGCGATCCCCAAGGTGCTGATCAACGCCGTGGTGTCGGCGGAAGACGCCGAATTTTTCCAGCACGCCGGCCTCAACTATCGCGGCATGCTGCGCGCGTTCATCGAGAACGTGCTGCGCGGTCGCACCGCCCAGGGCGGATCGACCATCACCCAGCAGGTGGTCAAGACGTTCCTGCTGTCGCCGGAGCGGACCATGCGTCGCAAGGTGCAGGAGATCATCCTGGCCCGCCAGCTGTCGCAGAAGCTGTCCAAGGAAGAGGTGCTGACGCTGTACTTGAATCAGATCTACTACGGCCACGGCCGTTACGGCTGCGAAGAGGCGGCGCGATATTTTTTCGGCAAGTCAGTTCGCGACATCGACACCGCGGAGGCGGCGCTGCTGGCCGGCCTGCCGCAAAGCCCGGAGCGCCTGTCGCCGCGCAAGCACCCGGAGGCGGCGAAGACGCGGCAGCGCTACGTGCTGGGGCGGATGGTGGAGAACGGTTTCCTTGATCGCGCCACCGGTGAGAAGCTGGCGGCCGAGCCGATTCGCCTGGCGCGCGAGCCGTCCGCCGCGCGCGGCCTGGCCAGCGAAGCCGTCGACACCGTGGCGCGTTTCCTTTCTGATCGCGGCGGCGCTGGTGAGGCTGGCGCCACCGTCGAGACCACGCTGGACGCGCATCTTCAAGAGCTGGCCCGCCAGTCGTTGGAGCGCGGCCTGGAAGATCTGGACGCGCGGCAAGGCTATCGCGGGCGCACCGCGCATCTGGTCGGCAAGACGCTGGAAAAACACCTGGCCGAATTGACCAAGGCGCACCCCGGCGGGCTGAAGGACGGCGCCATCGTGGAAGGCGTCGTCACCCGCGTCGAGAAGAACGCCGCCGCCGGAAAACCGGGGAAGCTGTTCCTGCAGCTGGGCGTCGCCGAAGGGGTGGTCGATCTGTCGCTCGAGCCTCGCTACAGCAAGGGGCCGAAGCCGCTTGATGACCGGTTCGTCGCCGGCGACGTCGTGCGCGTGCGCGCCGCCGGCGAACGCCCGCACGCCGAGGGCGCGCCGCAAGCGCTGGCGCTGGAGCTGGGACCGCAGGCGGCGATGGTGGTGCTGGAGCCGCAGACGCGGCAGATCCTGGCCTTGGTGGGTGGATACGACTATCACCCGGGCGGCTTCGATCGCTCGCAGGCGGCGCACCGCCAACCCGGATCGGCCTTCAAGCCGTTCGTGTACGCCACCGCCATCGATCAGGGCAAGATCACCGCCGCCACCCTGGTCAACGATTCGCCCGAAGTCTACGACCTGTGGAAGCCGCAGAACTACGAGAAGGAAGAATTCCGCGGCCCGATTCGGGTGCGCACGGCGCTGGCGCAGTCGATCAACACGGTGGCGATCAAGGTGCTGTCCGAGGTCGGGATCCCCAGCGTGCGCACGCTGGCCGCCGCCGCCGGGATCACCTCGCCGATGCCGGAAGATCTCGGGCTGGCGATGGCGCTGGGCGCGATGACGGTGACGCCGCTCGAGCTGGCCAACGCTTACGCTGCGTTTCCCAGCGGCGGTCAGCGGGGCGACACGTCGCTGGTGCGCACCGTCGGTGGTCAGGCGATCGAGGTGCCGCCGCCGCAGCCGGCGCTGAAGCCGGAGGTCGCGTACATCATGGTGTCGCTGTTGCGCAGCGTGATCGACGAGGGCACCGCGCGCGCCGCCGCCGGCAAGCTGCGCCGCCCGGCCGCCGGCAAGACCGGCACGTCGAACGGCCAGCGCGACGCCTGGTTCGTGGGCTTCACACCCGATTTGCTGGCCGCCGTGTGGGTGGGCTTCGACGACGGACAAAGCCTGGGTCGCGGCGAGGCCGGCGCGCGCAGCGCGCTGCCCATCTGGCTGGATTTCATGAGCAAGGCGCTGGTCGGCCGCCCGACGCGCGACTTTGCCCAGCCGCCCGGCGTGGTCATCCAGCGCATCGACAAGGCGTCCGGCCTTTTGCCCGCGTCCGGGCAAGAGACCAACACCTTGGACGAGGTGTTCCTGCTCAACAGCGCGCCCACCGAGCAAGCCGCCGTCGCCGGCGCCGAGACCAGCGCGGACAAGCTGCTGCTGGATCAGTAGCCGCCGGTTCGGCGGTTGCTCGTGCATAACAATCATGCGCGCGTGCTACGTTTAAGGGGTTGTGAGCGCATCGTCGTTTTCGTCGCTGTCGTCGGATGCATCCGACCGGCCGCCTGAACCGCCGGCTTCGTCTCCGCCGCCCAAGCAGCGGCGCGGCACCGGCGTGGCCGTCGGCGGCGCGCTGCTGGCTATCCTGGCGAAGGCCAAGGTGCTGCTGGTTGGTCTTCAGGCGCTGAAGTTCGGCAAGCTGCTGCTGACCATGGGATCGATGGCGGTGATGATCGCCTTCGAAGCCCAGCGCGGCGGTTGGCGCTTTGCCGTGGGCTTCGTCCTCCTGATCCTGATCCACGAGATCGGCCACGGCGTGGAGATCAAGCGCGCCGGCTTGTCATCGGGCTACCCGGTGTTCATTCCGTTCTTCGGGGCGCTGATCTCCATGCGTGGGCAGCCGCGCTCGCCGCTGGTCGAGGCGCGCATCGCCATCGCCGGGCCGCTGTGGGGTGGGGCGGCGTCCGTGGGAGCAGCGGCGGTGTACCTGATGACCCACCAGCGCCTGTTCCTGTCGCTCGCCTACGCGGGGTTCTTCTTGAATCTGTTCAATCTGACGCCGCTCGGGTTTCTCGACGGTGGACGCATCACCCGGGTGTTCGCGCGGCGGGCCTGGATCATCGGTTTGGTGATCTTCGCCGGACTGTTCGCTTTCACCAAGGCGCCGCAGCTTTTGATCATCGGCCTGATGGCCCTGACGCACGCCTGGAACCGCACGCCGGTCGAGGTCGAGGAGGTGCCGGTCTCGGCGCGGAGGCAGGTGGCGTTCGGGTACTTCGTCTTATGTGCCGTGCTGGCCGCCGGGGTCGCGTTCTGCAGCGGGCTGCTCGGCCGCTGACGGATCGTTCGGCACCATCGTCGCCGCCGTGACGGTCATTGACTCGGTCGACGGCGGCGCCGCCTTCTTGGCGCCGAACAGGCGCCGCGCCCACGCGCCGATGCCCAGCAGCAGCAACACCACGCCTTTCTTGAAGGCGATCAGCAGCGCCAGGATCTTGCCGCTGAACTTGGCCAAAAGGCCGATCTTCACCAGCTTCAGCGCGCCCAGCCCGGCGCCACCCAAAACCAGCGCGGTCAAGCCATACTCGGCGACCTTGTCGTTCTTGCGATCAAAGTCTTCATAGCGCGCGCCGGCCTGATAGTGCGTGGCAGCGAGCAGCGTGGCGGCGTTGGGCTTGTCGGCTTCGATGTGTTCGGCGTCGTCGATCAGGTTCAGGCCGACGAAGCCCTTGCGGCCAAGGACGCGGGTGTTGAAGTTGATCGACTGCCCAGGGTGGCCGTCGCTGGTGGCGCGGATGCCCCACACCAGATGATGGACGTCGCGTTCATAGCGGGGCGGTTCGGACCAGCCATCGACGTGCATGGCTGGAAAGCCCCGCTCTTGCCGCTCCTTGTTCGCCTCGTCGGTGCCCTCGCGGATCTGTTTTAGGATCTCGTCGCCGTCCAGCTTGGCAGCGTCGTCGTCCTTGACGTAACCGTCCTCCGTGAAGCGCACCGTCACCAGCCAGTCGGCGTCGGCTTTTCCGATCACGCCCAGCAGATCGTCGTTGTGCAGGTTGCCGTTTCGTTCCATCAGCTTCTTGGCTTGCGGCGTGTCGAGAAACAGAAAGCCAGCCGGCAGATCGATGACCACGTCGTGTCCGGATTGAACGGTCGCCGGGCCGACCACCGGTTTGAAAGGCTCGGGCGGCGGCGAATCAGCGGGCGCGGCGGCGGGCCTGGGTTGGGCCTGCGCAACGGCGGCAAAAAATAGGATCAATCCAACGATGAACGGTCTCATCGGCGCATCGTACTGAATGATCCCGCGCTGTCGAGGCAGATTGGTGTTTACAAAGCCCGCTTTCGAAAACGCGGGCGTGATCGGCGTCAATGACAGGCGCGTGCGAGCGTGAGCCTCGCCTTGGGTCTACTCGCGAACCGGCGTGGCCTTCAGTGCAGCCTTGCCGTCCTTAACGTAGACGGAAAAGCGCACGGTGCGGCACTG
>DASXQB010000395.1:0-4716 GCA_036493295.1 Polyangia bacterium
ATCGATCGGGCGAACACCCGGCGCAGGTACAGGGCGAAATCGCGATCGCCGGTGCTGCTGAGGTTTCGGCGCAGGCCCTTTGGCTTGTCGTCGCTCATGTCGCCATACTCGCCCGCGGGCGCCGCATGCCGATCAGCAAACCAGCCAGCACCAGCGCCGTGCCGCCCAAACTGGCCAGGGTCAGCAGTTCGCCGCGCACCACGCTGCCCAATCCCAGCGCGATCACCGGGACGATCACCGTGACATAGCTGGTGCGCGTGACCGGCCAGTGATTGACCAGCCACGACATGATCACGAACGCCCCCAGAGAACCGGCGACGGTCAGATACAAAAGTGGCAACGCCGCACCGAAGGTCGCCGGCAGCGTGTGGCTTTCGCCGCTGATCACGCTGATGGCGCCCGCGATAACCGCACCCACCGCACAGCCGACGGCGTTGGCGGCGATGGGATCCTGGCGCGGGCCGCGTTTCAGGAGCACCGTGCCCAGACCAGCGACGGTGGCGGCGACGAAGATGGCCAGCAAACCGACCACCGCCACGTGCCCGCGAAAACTGCTGGAGAACAACAGCGCCACGCCGCCGAAAGCAATGCCAGCGCCGATCAGTTTCGGGGCGGTCAGACGCTCCATCCCGAAGGCGCGGGTCAAAAAAGCGCTGGAAAGCGGGATGGTGGCGTAGAAGACCGCCGACAATCCCGACGGCACCAGCTTTTCGCCCCAGTAAAGCAGCGGGAAATTGATCCCGAACTGGCAGACCCCGTAACCAATGGCGGCGCGGGCGGCGGCGCCTCGCGGCCACGCCTTACCGCGCGCCAGGGTGAAGCCGCCCAATAAAACAGTCGCCAGCAGCAGCCGCAGCGTCGCCGCCCAGATCGGGGCCAGCGTGTCGTTGCCGATGCTGATCACCAAGAACGTACTGCCCCAGATGGCGCCGCACGCGCCGAAGGCCAGCCACGGTCTGGCGCCGGGGTTGGATTCGGCGGACGACAAGACAGGCGATGAAGTCAGGCGGCTCTCCGGCGGGCGCGGCGATGCGACCGACGCGCAGTATAGTCGCGCCCATGTTCCGCCGTCTTGCTCTTGCGTGCGCCCTTCTCTGCGCGGCCTGCGCCGACACGCCGCCACCGGCGCCGGTGACGGCGGTGCTCGCGCCTTCCATAGCGCCGGCGCTGCAGGTGCTCACGCCGCCCGCCGCTGTGGCCGGGTTCGCCGATCCCGAACGGCGCGCCAAGCTGGCGGCGACGTTCCCCGCTCTCGAGAAATACTTCGCCGAACAACAAAGCCTGAACCAGCTGCCCAGCCTGGCGGTGGGCGTGATCATCGACGGCGGGCTGGCCTACGAAAAAGGGTTCGGCGTGCGCGATCTCGACGGCAAGCATCCCGCCGACGCCGATACGGTCTATCGCATCGGCTCGATCACCAAGACCTTCACCGGCCTGGCGATGCTCCGGCTGCGCGACCAGGGCAAGCTGGCGCTCGACGATCCGGCGGCCCGCTATCTGCCCGCGCTCGGCGCGGTGAAATATCCGACCGCTGATTCGGCGCCCATCACGCTGCGCCACTTGCTGACGCACACCTCCGGGCTGCCGCGCGTGGGCGCCTTCACTTACGCGCAATCCGATCACGACGTCACGGAACCAGAGATGCTCGGCGTCCTGCCGAACACCACGCTGGTGTTTCCACCCGGCGCCGGAGCGCTGTACTCGAACTTCGGGTTCGGCCTGCTGGGCGCGGTGATCACGCGCGTGTCCGGCTTGCGCTACCGCGACTACGTCAATCAGACGATCCTCGCGCCGTTGGACATGAACGCCAGCCGCTGGGCGGCGGGTGATGTCGCCACCGATCACCTGGCCGTCGCGTATCGGCGTGGGCCTAACGGTCCGCTGGCCATCGGGTACTGGCGGCTCGGTGCTTCCGAAGCGGCGGGCGGGCTTTATTCGTCGGTGCGCGATCTGGCGCGCTATGTGGCGTTTCAATTGGCGGCCTATCCAGCCCGCAGCGGCGACGACACGGGCCTGGTCCGGCGCAGCTCGGTTCGCGAAGCGCACACGCCGCAGCGACTGACCGGCCTGCGTGTCGATCTGGCGAGCCCAGCCGACGAGCGCGATGGACCGATCGCCGCCTACGCCACCGGCATCGGCCTCGGGTGGCACTTCTTTCAAACCTGCGCCTACGAGCAAGTGGTCCGCCACAACGGCGGCACGGAAGGGTTCTCCTCGGCGATCGCCTTTCTGCCCCAGCGAGGCGTCGGATTGGTGTTGCTGACCAACCTCGCGGACGTCGACACCGATCCGATCGTCGAAGGCGCGCTGGACATCCTGCGTGGCTCAGGCGCGCTGGCCACGCGCGTGAGACCGGCCAGCCAGGCCTTGCAACACGCGGCGGATCAGGCGGCGAATCTCTACGCCAATTTTCGCCAGGCGGACTATGCGCAGGCATTCACGCCTTCGTTTCGAGCGGCGGTGTCCGCCGCCCAGGCGATGGAGATCGCCGCTCGCTTCAAAGCGCAGCACGGCGCCTGCGGACGTCCGACGCTGACGCCGATACCGACAGACGCCCCCAACCAGGCGACGTTCTCCGCCGCCTGCGAACACGGCCGGCTGGAATACACCCTGGCCGTAGGACCCGACGGTCTCATCACCGAAGCCCTGCTCGAATCGCACGAGCTACCGCCTTCGCCACGACTGTCGGAGATCGCCGGACGCATCGCCGGGCTGACCGCCGAATGGAACGAATCCACCTTCACCACGCTGCTGGCGCCGACGTTTTCCCGGGCCGCCATGCAGTCGCTGTTCAAGACCGCCGGCGCCGCACACGGCGCCTGCCACGTCGATCGCCCGCTGGAAGGCGACGGCCAACGCAAGGCGACGCTGGCCCTGACGTGCGCGCGCGGCGGCGATCTGAAGTTGGCGCTCGAAATCAGCGCTGACGGCGCGCGCGTCACCGGATTTCGCCTGAGCTCGCCGCACGATCGCAAGCCCGACGAGCGCTGCCCGACCCGCTGATCGCGCGCGCTTTTTCTCACGCACCCAGCGGCACCCGCCGCCGATAAAACGGTAAGCTGTGACGGCCGTGCAATTGATCGTCGCCGAAAAACCGTCCGTTGGGCGCGACCTGGCCCGCGTGCTGGGCGTGCGCGGCGGCGGTGGTGGCAGCCGAACGGCGGTCGAAGGCAACGGGCGTGTGATCACCTGGTGCATAGGTCACCTGGTCGAGTTGGAAGAGCCGGCGACGTACGACGGGCGCTGGAAAGCCTGGCGGCTGGACACGTTGCCGATGTTGCCGGCGCAGTTTCGGCTGCGCGGAGTGGCCGGCACGCGCGATCAGCTGCGCGCGGTGACCGGGTTTCTGCGCGACCGCCGCTTTACCGAAGTGGTGAACGCCTGCGACGCCGGCCGCGAAGGCGAGCTCATCTTTCGTTACGTCTACGAGCTCGCGGGCAGCCGGTTGCCGGTGCGACGGCTCTGGATCTCGTCGCTGACCGACGACGCGATCCGCGACGGCTTCGCGGCCCTGCGCCCGGGCGCGGCGTACGATCCGCTGGCCGACGCCGCCCGCAGCCGATCGGAAGCGGACTGGCTGGTGGGCATGAACGCTACCCGCGCTGTCACCGTCGCCGCCCGCCTGAACGCGCCCGGACCGCGCCCGCCGCGCGCGCCGCAGCCGACGCGCGGGCGCGGCCAGCGGGCATCGTCGGACGCCCCGCTTTATTCGATCGGTCGCGTGCAGACGCCCACGCTGGCCATCGTCGTCAAGCGCGACCAGGAGATCCGGCAGTTTCGTCCGCGCGACTACTGGGAGGTGCGCGGCACGTTCGCCACTGGCGCCGGCGACACCACGACCCCCGGCGATGCGCCGGTCCCATTCGCCGCCACCTGGGGACTGCCGGCGCCGACGGGCAAGACGATCCAGCCGCGGCTTGATGCGCGCGCGTTGGCCGACGAACTGCTGGCCCGCACGGACGCGCATGGCGGCGCAGGCGATCCCGCCGGGCCGTTCGTGGAACGCCTGCGCCAGCGCACCCAGCGTGAACCGCCGCCGCTGCTGTTCGATCTGACGTCGCTGCAACGAACCGCCAATCGGCGCTTTGGATTGTCCGCCACCGCCACGCTGGCGGCGGCGCAGGCGCTGTACGAACGGCACAAGATCCTCAGCTACCCGCGCACCGACGCCCGCCACCTGCCGGGCGACGTGGCGGGCGAGCTGCCAAAGATTTTCTCCGCGCTGGCGGCGCTGCCGCTTTACGCCGCCTTCGCGCAACCGCTGCTGGGCAAGCCGCCCGGGCGGCCACGCCGGATCTTCGACGACGCCAAGGTGCACGATCACCACGCCATCATCCCTACCGGCAAGGCGGTGCGCCTGGATGATCTGTCCGTTGATGAGGGCCGCATCTTCGATCTGGTGGCGCGACGTTTTTTGGGCGCCTTTCATCCCGACGCCGAGTTCGCGCTGACCGATGTGGTGGTGCGCGTGGGTACGCCGGTCGATGCCCAGCCGACGCCGGCGCTGCCCGGCGACGGCGCCACCACCGACGAGACGGCGCTGACCGCGCTGCCACCGCCGCCGGATCGTTTCTTCGCTCGCGGTCGCGTGCGCCTGGTCGCCGGCTGGCAGGCGGTCGCGCAGCTTGGCGACACGCGTTCCGCGGTCAGCGACAAGAATGGCGCCCGCGCCGCCATTAACGACGGCGACAGCGACGGCGGCCCGGTCTTGCCGCC
>DASXQB010000396.1:0-40443 GCA_036493295.1 Polyangia bacterium
CCCGGCACCGGCACCCCGGTCCACAGCGGCGTGAACGCCTGACCATCCTCCGACACCGAGAATCGGTAGTGGTCGTTGTTGTCGCCTTCGACCAGCGCGCAATGAATCGGCGTCGATTGTCCCAGGTCGTAAATGACCCGGCCGCCGGGCGGGATCACCGACGTCAGCTCGGTTCGCCAGAAGTTGCCCGCCAGCGGAGCCACCCCGTCGGTCAGGCGCTCCGTGTGCGTGACACCCACCGCGGACGACGGCAATTTTCCGCGCAGCAACCCCTGGCCCGGCCCCGGCGGAAGGGCCGACCCGCCGCCCGACCCCGAGCACGAGCCCGTCGCCGCGCCCAGGGCGATCGCCGCGGCGGCCAAAAACCAGGAGGAAAAACCAGCTCTTCGCGCCAGACGCTGCGCCATGGGCCGCACTGTCGCATCGATGCCGCGGGCGATGCAATTCGCCCGTTGGTGGCGCCGCCGGTTTGCACGCAAGCGACCGAGAACAAAGCCTTTGTCTCAAGTCCGCCCGCGTGACCGCCGACGATCGTTGCAATCACCATGCGCGTCCATCCCTCGCCCGCCTCACCCAGCTTCTTCTTCATGATCGCCGCCGCCGCCGCGATCGGCTGCGGCGTGTCCAAGCCCGCCGTCGATGGAACCGGCGGAGCCGGCAGCGGCGGCGACAGCGGCGGCGTGGCCTCGCGCCTGCCGCCCGCTCAGCGCGGCGAGCACCTGGCGGTGTCGATCATCGGCCCGTCGCCCGACGACGACATCACCACCACCTCGTCGGCCATCACCCTCGACGGCCTGGCCTTCGGCGCGCCCAGCGAGGTGCACTGGCAAGGCCCGGCCGGCAATGGCACCGCCGACGGCACCGATAACTGGGCCGCCACGGACATCCCGCTGGTCGCCGGCGAAAACTTCATCACCATCGACGCCATCGCCTCCGATGGTTCGCACGCCAGCAAGAGCGTCGTCGTCCGCCGCAACAGCTTCCTCGGTTTCCTCGGCCACCCGCAGCTGACCCCGCCGGTCGGCTTCGTCGGCGACGACACCGAGGTGATCGTCAGCGTCGGTATTGACACCAGCATGGCCGGCCTCAACTCGGCCAGCCTGAAGCTGGCGCAGCTGGATCCGTCGGGCGGCATCGCCGGGATGATCTCCAGCATGGCCGACGACGGCGACTTCGGAAACAGCGGCGACGAGATCCCCGGCGACGGCGTCTACTCGGCGCGCTTTCGCATCACCAAATCCACCGAGAGCGCGCTGACCATGGCGGTCACCGCCACCGACAGCACCGGCGCCGCCAGCGAGGTGGCGGCGATGGGCTCGGTGCCCTTCGTCTCGCACGCCACCGACGATCAGCTGACCGGCGCCGCCGCCACCGTCTCCAACATGGAAGAAAGCTTTCAGGCCGCCAAGACCACCGGCGATCTGACCATGGCCTATGGCGCGGCGACCGCGGCTGCCGCCGCTGATCCGAACGTTTCGAACAGCGGCGTGTCGGCGGGCGGCAGCGGCACCTGGGCCGTCTCCACCGCCGGGATCATCGCCGGCATGATGGACAACAACAACGACGAACGCGGCGGCGTGGAGATCGGCAATCACGCCAGCTTCTGCGGCGCCGCCAGCAACGCCGACTTCTCGCCCACCGATGAAAGCGCCGACACCGCCACCACCCTGGGCGGCCGCAGCTGCCCGGCGTACGACGTCACTGACGTGTTCCGCGACGAAGACGTCACCATCGATCGCCTGCGCACGCTGACCCGTCACGGCCTGGTCTTCCTGACCATGCACGGCACGTCGTACGATGATCTGCCCAACACGCCGGCGGCGCAGCAGCTGCCCGCGCACGAATTTCTCCTCACCAGCGAGAAGGTCACCACCGCGTCGCTGCGCAAGTACGAGCTCGAGCTCAAGACCGGTCAGATGGCCATCGGTCCGACGGTGGCGGGCGCGCAACGCTTCTTCATCACGCCCAAGTTCATCGACAACCTTCCGGGCCGTTTTCAAAACAGCCTGATCTACGTGGGCGCCTGCCGCAGCTTCTGGAACGGCGAGTTCGCCGCGGCCTTCTTGCGCAAGGGCGCCGCCGCCTTCTTCGGCTATTCGGACATGGTGAAAAGCGCCTTCGCCTACCAAACTGGTATGGCGTTCCTGCAGTGCTTGCTGAACGACCACAACGACGACGGCTCGGGCAAGAGCAGCGCCGACTGCTTCACCGCCGGCCTGCACGACGACGGTTCGGGCGACGAAAAGCGCGGCGCCCAGTGGCCGTCGACCGCGGCCTACGGCACCAAGCTACCCAAGCCGGTCGCCGTCACCCACCTGCCGGCGTACTTCAAGATGCTGGCCCGCCAGGAGGTCACCATCGCGTCGGTGTCCGGCCTGCGCAACGGTGGCTTCGAGGAGATCGATCGCAGCAACGCCGCCAGCCCGCAGTCGGTGGCCTGGCAAAGCCAGGGCGACGCCCGCGTGATGTTCAACCTCGGCGGCTACCAGCCCACCGAGGGCACCAAGATGGGCCTCATCTCGACCGGCCTCGGCTTCACGCAAACCAGCGGTGAGCTGTACCAGACGTTCTGCGTCCCGGCCGGCGTCACGCAGCTCACCTACGACTGGAACTTCATCTCGGCCGAGTTCCTGTCCTACTGCAACGATCCCCGCTACCAGGACAACCTGGCCGTCACCATCGAAGAGACCGGGGCGGGCGGCAGCACCACGGTCTTGCAGGCGCTGAAGATCGACGACCTGTGCGCCACCGTCGGCGCTTCGAAATTCAAGATCCCCGACTATGGCTACGTCGACAACGACGGCAAGACCTACGCCACCGACTGGCAACACTTCGGCCCGTTCGACATGACGCCGTGGGCGGGCTCGCCGAAGAACATCACCCTGCGCTTTGCCGTCAACGACCGCGGCGACAGCATTTACGACACCGTGGTTTTGATCGACGGCATCACATTGCAGTAACCGGCGGCGGCGCGCCCAGCACCTCGACGATCCGCTGCACCAGGCGCTTCATCACGAAGCTCTTCTCGGGAACGATGTCCACGCGCACGCCGCGTGTTTGCAGCGCCTCGACGGCGACGGGACCGATGGCCGCCACTTTCACCCGCGAAAGACCGGCGCCCAGCGCGGTCTCCAAGGCGTGTTCCTTGGCCACCTGCCACAGCCGATCGATCTGCGACGCGCTGGTGAAAGCGATGGCGTCGACGCGGCTGTCGTTCATGCCGGCGATGAGCTCGCGCACGCGGGCGTCGTCGGCGGCCGGCGCGTAGATGTACGGCGCGACCGGGTCGACGACGGCGCCGGCGTCCGTGAGAAAGCGGATCAGATCGTGGTTGGGCTCCTGCCCGTACAGCTGCACGCCGATCCGGCGACCGCGAAGCTCCAGCGTCGACAGCGCGGCCATCACCCCTTGCGACGTGGGCACCGCCGCCGGCAGATCCGACGACAGTCCAAGCTCGTGCAGGGCGCGCGCCGGCTTGGGGCCGCGGGTGATGCGGCGGACGCGGCCCAGCGCTGTCACCACGGCCGCGTGGCGCCCGGTGCGCTCGGCGAGGGCGAGCAAGCGCCGTAAGCCCTCGCCGGTCAGCAGGATCAGATCGTCGAAGCCGCCGGCCGCCAGACGATCCAGCCACGCTTCCACCGGCGCCGAATCGGGCGCGTCCAAGATCGCCACCATCGGGCAGCGCAGCGCCGTGGCGCCTGCCTCTTCCAAAAGCTGGGCCAGGCGATCGAGCTCGCGCGTCTCCGGCAGGGCGATGGTGCGACCGTGCAGCGGGCGGGCGTCGCCGCCGGCGCTGGTCACGGTTTGTCCTCGACGGAGCTCGGCGCCGGCGCGGCGAACGTCACCTTCACAGCGCAGGCGGCGCCGGCGCGGCGCACGCTGACCGTGGTCTGATCGCCCGGCTTGAACGTCGACAGGATCTCCATGTACGCCTCGATGTCGCCGACGGTGCGGCCGCCCATCGATTCGATCACGTCGCCCGCCAGAAGCCCGGCCGCCGACGCTGCCCCGCCCGGCAGCACCGCGCTGATGCGCAGTCCTGTTTCGTTCTGATAGTCGGGCATCACGCCGAGGCGCACGCCGGTCCCGTGCGCCGCCCCCATGGTCGCGCCGCGCGTCCAGTTGGGTGCGACAAACGCCAGCGCCGTCGGGCGATCGGCCACCCCGCGCGCCACCCGGTAGGCCAGACGGGCCACCTTGGTCAGACCGTCGGCGTTCACTTTGTCCCAGGTGTCGCTGACCCGGTGATAGTCGCCGTGCATGCCGGTGAACAGAAACAGCGCCGGCACATCCTTCTTCAAGAACGACGCGTGATCGCTGTTCGGCACCACGCGCTTGGGAAACGTCAGCTTCAGCCCGTCGGCGTTGGCAGCGTTCACCGCCGGTTCCCAGTCGGGCGAGGTCGGCGCGCCGCCGATCTCCAGCGCGTCGTCGGTCATGCGGCCGACCATGTCCAGGTTGATCATGGCGACCACCTTGCGCGCGCCTGGGTGCGTGGCCAGCACCGCCGAGCCGAGCAAGCCGCGTTCTTCGCCGGTGAAGGCGGCGAACAGCAGCGAACGCTTGGGGCGCGGCGTGGTGCCGGCGAAGGCTTCGGCGATCTCCAGCACCGCCGCCGTGCCCGACGCGTTGTCGTCAGCGCCCGGGTGAACCTGGCCGGGGCCATCCAGCGCGCTGCCTTCGTCGCCGAGTCCCAGGTGATCGTAGTGCGCGCCCACCAGCACCACCTGCTGGCGCAGCGTGGGGTCGCTGCCTTCCAGCAGCGCCACCACGTTGCGGCTTTGCACCGTCGACTTGATCCACTGCACGTTGAAAGAGACCTGCCCCGGCAGCTCGAAAGAATCGGGGCGATTGCTCTCGTCGATGCTCTTCTGGATCGCCGCCAGCGACTGTTCCCTCAAGCGGCTGACCCTGGACAGCCACACGCGCTCGACCGCCGCCGGGTGGAGGACAAACGTGGCGGTGGTCTTCCCGGCCTCGCCGGCGTGATAGGCCAGCGAGCGCAGCGGACCGTGCTTCTCATCGTCGGCCAGCGGATCGACGAAGGCCACGCCGATCGCCCCGCGTTCGGCGGCGGCGCGCACCTTGTGGCCAACGCTGGCCGCGTCTTCCAACGCCGGGTCGCCGAGCTTGCCGGTGCCGCGATCATAGTGCGGGCCATAGCGCAGGCACACCGCCAGCTTGCCGCGCAAGTCGACGCCGGCGAAGTCGTCGTACCTTCCCGGAGCGGCGATGCAGTATCCGACGAACACCGCGCCGCCCACCGCGCGCGTCGACGCGGACGCCTTGTTGGGAACGAAGTCATCGCCCAGCGCCAGCGCCGCACCGTCGACGGCGAACGAAACGCTCGATCCCAGTTGATTGCCGACCGGCACGGCGACGGCTTGAAAATACGTGCCGGCCTCGCCGGCTGGCGCCAGCCCGGCGGCGCGAAATCGAGCCGCGATGTAATCGCCGGCGGTGCCAAGACCGCGGGTCAGCGCGCCCCGCCCCTGCTGTTCAGGCGCCGCCAAAAATCGCACGTCACCCAGCGCATCGCGCGCATCGATCATCGGGCTGGTCCCCAACGCCGACGGCGCCGACCGCGTGACCGACTTTTCTGCCGTGACCCGCGACGCCGCCCCCGTCCCGCAGGCGGCCAAAAAAATCATCGCCAGGCCAAGAGTGCGCGTCATTGAGATCCTTCCTGATCTCGAACGAATTTTTACGGTATGGTCCGTCCTCCAGCAAGGACAAGCAATGGTCAAAGACACGCAGAAGAAGCGCGCCGGCAAGGAATCCGCCGACGACGACAAATCACCAGAGCAAAGCGCGGAGACCGCGGCCGCGGATGCCCGGACCCGCCTTGGCGCCGCCGGGCGCAACGATCCCTGTCCGTGCGGTTCTGGCAAGAAGTACAAGAAGTGCCACCTGCAGGCCGACGAGGCAGCGACTGCCCCGGCCCTGGCGGCGCCCGATCCGCAAGAGATTCTGGCCGGCGCCTGGCGCCTGTTCGAACAGCGCCGCCCGGGCGCGGCGGAAAAAGAATTTCGCGCCGCCCTGGCCTTGAACGCCGACCTGACTGACGCGCGCGTGGGCATCGGGATGGCGCGCCTGTCGGCTGGCAACGCTGACGGCGCGAAGGAAGAACTGTCGGCGGTGGTGGCCAGCGGCGAAAAAAAGCTGGCCGAGCTGCGCGACGAAAAAGTGAAGGACGCCTTCAACCGACCGGAGGCGCAGCCGCTGATTCGGGCCTGCCATGCGCTCGGCTGCCTGGCCTACGATCAGAATCGTTTCGAGGACGCGTTGAAAGATCTCGAACGCGTGTATCAGATCGACGAAGGCACCGTCGGCACCGAGGCGCGCCTGATCGCCGCCAAGGCGCTGATGAAGCTGGAGAAGCCCGCCGACGCGGCCGCCGTGCTGGAGCCGGCGGCCAGTGGAGACGAGGCCAGCAGCCGCGTGAACCTGGGCTTGGCCCTGGCCGAGTTCAAAGCCGGAGCGCGCGACAAGGCGCAAGCCGCGCTGGAAAAGGCGCTGGAAGCAAACCCGCACTACGGAAAGACCGTGCTCGGCCGGGTGCGCCGGCGGGTGGAGAACCTGGCCGGCACGCAGCCCGGTTCGCTGGAAGAAGCGCTGGTGTACAGCCAGACCTACGGCGACGTGTGGACGGACGACGCCAAGAAATTCCTCGAGGAAACCCTGGACGCACGCGCTGCCAAAAAACCGCGCGCCGCTGGCGCCGAGGAAGAAGCGACCGCCGGCTGATCGGGCGGCGCCGGCCGCCGGCTTTCGCGCGCGAAAGGGACCGCCATGCCGCTGTCAGGTGAACGCGCCCGCGCCGTCGCCCTGCGGTTGGCGGCGCTGGGCGTGCGCGAAGAAGATCTCGACGAGCACTTCGTCCACGCGGGCGGCAAGGGCGGCCAGAACGTCAACAAGGTGGCCACCTGCGTGGTGCTGGTTCACCGTCCGTCGGGCACCGCGGTCAAATGCCAGCGCGAACGCACGCAAGGGGCGAATCGGCTGATCGCCCGGGCGCTGTTGGCCGAAAAGATCGAGACCCAACGTCTGGGCCGCGCCAGCGTGCGCCAGCAGGCGATCGAAAAGACGCGTCGACAGAAACGCCGCCGGTCACGCCGGGCCAAACAGAAGATGCTGGCCAACAAGCACGCCCAGTCGGCGAAGAAGTCGTTTCGCTCGCCCGTTCGCCACGATGACTGAGCCGTTCAGGCTGAACATGGTGAGTTTTTGGCGAATAAGACCAGGTTACTGAGTCGACAACCATGAGCATTGCGTTATTAGCGACGCTTATCTGATGTATGCCAAAGCCTACATCTTGATCATCTAGACTTTCGATCGAAAGCGACCTAGATTGTCGGTCCTTCGTCAACAAACCTGGAGTCTGGCCGTGTCTACCACTTCGATCCCGACCATCGCCAAAGCCCCCCTCCCCGCCACCAACACCAAGACGCCCGCCGCGGGTCAGTTGCACAAGGCGCAGACCGGCGCCGAGGCGCTGATCCGGGCCCTGGAGCGCGAAGGTGTCGAGTACATCTTTGGTCTGTCGGGCGGCGCGGCGATGCCCATCTTCGATGCGCTGGTCGATTCGAAGATCAAATTGATCTTGGTTCGCCACGAGCAAGGCGCCACGCACATGGCCGATGGCTACGCGCGGGCGACCGGCAAGCCCGGCGTGGTGCTGGTGACGTCGGGGCCGGGCGCAACCAACACCGTCACCGGTCTTCTGACCGCGCTGATGGATTCGGTGCCGATGATCGTCCTGACCGGGCAGACCATCACGCCGATGCTGGGCAAGGACGCTTTTCAGGAGGCGGACGTCACCGGCATCACCTACCCGGTGGTGAAGCACTCGTACCTGGTGAAGAACCCGAACGACATCCCCCGCATCACGCGCGAGGCGTTTTATCTGGCCAACACCGGCCGGCCCGGACCGGTGCTCATCGATCTGCCGAAGGACGTGACGTCGGCGCCGTGCACCGCGCCCGCCGTGAACACCGTCGACCTGCCCGGATACCACGTGCCCGGCCACCCTGACGGCGATGCGCTGAAGAAAGCCGCCGCGCTGATCAGCAAAAGCCGCAAACCGGTCCTGTACGTTGGCCATGGCTCGGTGATCTCCGGCGCCGGCGACGCCATCCTGGCGCTGGCGGAGAAACTTCAGGCGCCGATCGTCAACACACTGCTGGGCAAGGGCGCTTGCCGCGAAGATCACCCGTTGCACCTGGGCATGCTGGGCATGCACGGCACCGCGTACGCCAACAAGGCGGTGATGAACACCGACTGCATCGTGGCCATCGGCGCCCGCTGGGACGATCGCATCACCGGCAAGCTGAGCGAGTTCTGCGTCGGCGCCACCAAGATCCACATCGACATCGACGTGGCCGAGTTCAACAAGATCGTGAAGCCCGACGTCAGCTTGGCCGGCGACGCCAAGCTGACCGTGCAGGATCTGCTGCCGCTGGTGTCCAAGCTGGACACCACCGACTGGCTGAAGCAAGTCGCCGAATGGCGGCGGCAGTTCCCCCTGAAATACGCCAAAAAAGGCGGCTTGCGCGCCCAGCACGTGCTGGATCGCCTGGATGCTCTGGGCGGGCGCGACTGCATCCTGACCACCGACGTGGGCCAGCATCAGATGTGGGCGGCACAGTTTTGCCTGACCACCAAGAACCGCCACTGGCTGTCGTCGGGCGGCGCCGGCACCATGGGCTACGGTTTCCCGGCGGCCATCGGCGCGCAGTTCGCCCAACCCGACAAGAAGGTGTGGGCCATCGTCGGCGACGGCGGCTTTCAGATGACCCTGGCCGAGCTGGCCACCGCCGCCATCCACAAGCTGCCGGTGAAGATCCTGATCATCAACAACAGCTACCTGGGCATGGTACGCCAGTGGCAGGAGTTGTTCTTCGACAACCGCCTGTCTGGCGTCGATCTGGAAGGCAACCCGGACTTCGTCAAGCTGGCCGGCGCCTACGGGATCAAAGGCTGGCGCATCAAGCGACCGGCTGAGGTCGATCGCATCTTGAAGGCGGCCATGGCCTACAACGACGGCCCATGTTTGGTGGAAGCGGAAGTCATCAAAGAGGACAACGTCTTCCCGATGATCCCCGCCGGCGCCGCGCTGAAGGACATGATCATCGAGCGCCCCAAACAGAAGATGGCCAAGCCCGAAGGGAGCACCTAATGTCCGCCGCGGCTGCTTTCAGTCTGGCGCCTGCGGCGCCGTTGCACACGCTGTCGATCCTGGTGCGCAACAAGCCAGGCGTCCTGGTGCGCGTGGCGCTGATCTTCTCGCGGCGCGGATACAACATCGAAAGCTTGGTGGTCAGCGCCGACGCCTCGAACGGCGAGCTGTCGCGCATGACCATCACCTGCAGCGGCGATCCCGAGACGCTGGAGCAGATCATCAAACAGGTGACCAAGCTGATCGACGTCGTTCACGCCTTCGACCACACCGGAAAGGCGGTGATCGAAACCGAGATCGCGCTGGTCAAGCTGCAGTGCAAGATCGATCAGCGCACCGAGATCTTGCAGATCGCCGAGCAGTACAGCGCCAAGGTCGTCGACTACGGACCGGAGTCGCTGATCCTGCGCGTATACGGTCTCAGCGATAAGGTGGATGCGTTCCTGATGCTGCTGCAGCCGTACAAGGTCGTCGAGCTGATCCGTTCGGGCAAGATCTTGATGGCCCGCGGCCTCGCAAAGACATAGGAATATACGGGCGTTCCGGCGCCCGTGTTATGCTGGCGCTTCGGACTTTTGGAGGCGCTATGAGCAGGACCGCCTTCTTTCCGGCGCTGGTGGCAGTGGTGCTCGCCAGCCTGAGCCTTGGTTGTAGCAGTGGAATGGTCGGCACCACGCCGCCCGGCGGCGGCGGCAGTTCCGTCGCCACCGGCAGCGGTGGCAGCACTGTCGCCACTGGCAGCGGCGGCGAGTCGGGCAATGGCAGTGGCGGCGTCGCCGCCGGCAGCGGTGGCGCGCCCGCGAGCGGCGGCGGCAGCGGCACCGACGCCCGAGACGCGGCCACCACCACCGACAGCGCACCGGTCCTGGTCGACGCTGGCGGGGTGTGGGATCCGACGTCGTTGGGCGGCGTCAGCAAATGCGCCGGCTCCCCGTTTCAGATCTGCGACGACTTCGAAAGCGGCACCCTGGACAAGGCCACCTGGACCGTTGCCGGCACGGCGCCGGTGATCGACGGTATGCAGTTCGCCCGCGGCGCGAAGGCGCTGCACATCACCAGCACCAACGGCAGCTCGACCCGCCTCACCGAGAAGAAGACGTTTCCCGAAGCCAACGACACGTACTACGGCCGCGTCTTTTATTACTTCAAGACGCTGCCCACGCCGACCGGTGGCCTTGGCTATTCGCACTGGACGCTGCTGGCAGGCACTGGCGACGGCCCGGGCGCTGGCGGCGAGATTCGCTTTGGTGCTCAAATGCTGAACGGCATGAACAAGTGGGGCACCGGCACCGACAACCAAAGCGCGGGCGGCACCGGCGACTGGACCAACGTCGATCAAGACAAGGCGCCCGACGGCAAGGCGGCCTACGTTCCCACCGGCGTGTGGCTGTGCATCGAGTGGATGCACGCCGGGCCACCGGCCAATCAAACCACGATCTGGGTCGATGGCGTGGAGCACCCGTCCATCGCCACCACCGAGACCATGCACGGCACGATGCTCACCCGCGGCGCGCCCAGCGCCGGCACGGGTAACTTCATCCTCCCGAATTTCACCGCGCTGTGGATCGGCTGGCAGGCATACTCGGGCACGCAGCTTTACGAATTTTGGATGGACGAAGTGGCCATCAACAACACCCGCATCGGCTGCGCGAACTGACGCGCGCGAAAACTTATTCGTCGATGCGTACGGCCGAGTAGTCGGGGTGGCCCGGGCAGCTGGGCGGGTGCAGCTTGCGCAGTTCCAGGCGCAGGCGACGCGCGGCGGGCACGCGCTGGCGGATCGCCAGCAGCATCCGGCGAGCCAAAGACTCCAGCAGCCGGTGCGGCTCGCCGATGCCGATGCCGACGATGGCGTCGGCGATGACGGTGTAATCGACGGTGTCCGCCAGGCGATCGCTGGTCTCGCCGGCGGTGCTTTCGAAATCGGCTTCCACGTCGACCTCGAACTTGCGCGTGCTCCGGCGCTCCATGGCGGTGGCGCCGTGGCGGCCTTCGAACCCGACCCGAGCCAGCTTGATGGTCAGCACGTACGAACCGTCCTCTGCGTTCCGGCTAGCTGGCGTTGGCCGCGTCGTCGGCCTCCGCGGCCTCCGCCTCGGCGTCCTTGCGCAGCTTGCGTTTGATGATCTCGCGCTTGACCGGACCGACCTGGTCGATCAACAAGCGGCCGTTCAAGTGATCGGTCTCGTGCTGCAGGGCGCGCGCCAGCAGCTCGGCGCCTTCCAATTCGAACGGCTGGCCGTCGACGTCCAGCGCCCGCACGCGCGCGCGCAACCCGCGTTTGACCGGCACGTAGATGCCGGGGAACGACAGGCAGCCTTCGTCGCCGGTCTGCGATTCGTCCGACAGCGCGACGATCTCCGGATTGACGAAGACCTTCGGCGGCGAGCCCTCGTCACCGCCGGCCACTTCGCCGTCGACGATGAACAGGCGCAGCGGCGCGCCCACTTGAATCGCCGCCAGACCGGCGCCGTTCGCGGCCACCATGGTCTCGTTCATGTCGGCGACCAGCTGACGCAGGTCTTCACCGAACGAATTCACCGCCGCAGAGGTCTGCCGAAGACGGTTATCCGGGAAGCGGAGAATCTGCCGAAGCGCCATGACCGGTTAAGATGACATCGCCCGGATAGCGAAGCAAGGACGCGCACCTGGCCAGTTTTCTCTTGATTTTCAGGGTATTTGCCGCGGCGCCGGCCCTTGTCTTGCATCAGAACACCGGTTTGACAAACGACAAACCCGTTCGTAACTTGCCCGCCCGAGGCCCATCCAAGTAGCCACATATGAGCAAGCTGACCCGTTACGCCGAGGCCGACATCCCCACCGAGCACGGCCCGTTTCGCGTTTACGTTTACCGCGCCGGGGATGCCATCGGTCCTGCCGCCGAGGAACACGTGGCGATGGTGCGCGGCAACGTTGCCGGCGGCAGCAACATCCTGTGCCGCGTTCACTCCGAGTGCTGGACGTCCGAGGTGGTGGGCTCGCTGAAGTGCGACTGCCGCGAGCAGCTGGACGCCGCGCTGGAACGCGTGGCCGCCGAGGGCACCGGCGTGGTGGTTTACCTGCGCCAGGAAGGCCGCGGCATCGGCCTTGGCAACAAGGTACGAGCGTACGCCCTGCAGAACGCCGGCGCCGACACCGTCGAGGCGAACCTGGCGCTTGGCTTTGAAGCCGACGAGCGCAACTACGATCTGGCGGCGGCGATCCTGGAAGATCTCGGCGTCAAATCGATCCGCCTGCTGACCAACAACCCGCTGAAGATGGCGGGGCTGAAAGCGGCCGGCGTGAAGGTCACCGATCGCATCGCGCACTGGGTGGGCGAAAATCAGTACAACGCCGGCTATCTGGCGGTGAAGCGCCGCAAGATGGGCCACCACCCGGACAGCCAGGTGAAGCTGCATGCCCTGCCGTCGGCGCGAAAACGCTAGCGGGGCGCGCGGCGACAGCGCAAGCTCTGCCTCCACCTCGATTCGGAGAGACTGTCATTCCCAACGTCGACGAAGTTCGCGCGGTTCTGGCCCAGGTTAACGATCCGGCGCTGCAGATCGATTTGGTGTCGGCGGGGATGGTCAAGGACGTCGCCGTCGACGGCGGCAAGGTTCGCGTCGGCGTCCAGCTGACCACGCCCGCCTGCCCGTGGAAGGACGCCATCCGGCAAGCGGTGGAGACCGCCGTCGGACGCTTGCCAGGCGTCAGCGCCGTCGAGGTCGTGCTGTCGGCGGCGGTGGTGGGCCGACCCAACCATCCGTCGAACCCACGCCTGCCCGGCGTCAAGAACATCATCGCCGTCGCCGCCGGCAAGGGCGGCGTCGGCAAATCGACGGTCAGCACCAACCTGGCCGCCGCGCTGTCGCGCCTGGGCGCCGAGGTCGGCATCCTGGACGCCGACGTCTACGGTCCGTCGATCCCGCAGATGATGGGCGTGCCCGAGGTGCCGGCCGGCGCCGAGACCGACAAGAAGATCATCCCCGCCGTTCACCACGGCCTGCGCGTCATCTCGATCGGTTTCTTCATTGAACGCGGCGGGGCCGTCATCTGGCGCGGCCCGATGGTGGGCAAGCTGCTGCAGCAGTTCATCGAAGACGTGCTGTGGGGCGAGCTGGACTATTTGATCATCGACCTGCCGCCCGGCACCGGCGACGCGCAGCTGTCGCTGTCGCAGCTTTTGCCCATCACCGGCGCCGTCATGGTCACCACGCCGCAAGAGGTCTCGGTGATCGACGTGGAGAAAGCCCTGGCCATGTGGAGGAAGGTGGAAGTGCCGGTGCTGGGCCTGGTGGAAAACATGAGCGGCTTCGTCTGCCAGAGCTGCGGCCATCACGAAAACATTTTCTTGCAGGGCGGCGGCCGCAAGCTGGCCGAACGCGAAGGCATCCCCTTCCTGGGCGAGATCCCGCTGCAAGGTTCAATCAGCCGCAGCGGCGACGACGGCACGCCGGTGGTGATGGCCGATCCGGAATCAAAAGTGGCGCGCGTGTTCATGGACATCGCAAGCGCGGTGGCTTGCCAGTTGTCTGTGCGCAACCTGCCCGCGCCCGGCGCCGGCAAACGCAGCCCCAAGCTGACCACCATTCGCTGAGCAGCGCGCGTGTCCGACCAGCGGCGCCACTTCTCGATGATCCGCCAGTTTCACCTGGCCGACGCCTTCACGCTGCTGAACGGCTTTGCCGGCACCGGCTCGATGCTGGCCTTCATGCGGTTCTTGCTGGAACATAACAAGCGCTGTTTCTGGCTGGGAGCGTGGCTGCTGCCGGCGGCGCTGATCATGGACGTGCTGGATGGGCGGGTGGCGCGCTGGCGCAAGAAAGCGTCGCCGCTGGGGCAAGAGCTGGACTCGCTGGCCGACGTGGTTTCGTTTGGTGTGGCACCGGCGGCGATGGCCTTCGCGGCCGGTCTGCGCGGCGGCTGGGACGTGCTGATCCTGATGTACTTCGTCGGCTGCGGCATCTCGCGCCTGGCCCGTTACAACGTCACCGCGACCTCGCTGGCGGCCGAGAGCCGGAAGGTCACGCACTTTGAAGGCTTCCCCATTCCCAGCAGTTTGGTTCTGGCGGGGATCCTCGCCCTGCTGGCCGCCACCGACCACTGGCAGGAAGCGTTGCCGTTCGGGTCATTCGAGCTTGGCCCTATGACGCTGCACCCGCTGGCGCTGCTGTTCGCGGTGCACGGAAGCGCGATGATCAGCAAGACGCTGCGGATTCCAAAGCCGTGAGCGGACGCCGGCACGCGCCTTGGCCGTGCTAGCATCGCGCCAATCCAAGAATGGAACCGCTGGCGTGGTTTGTGCGAGGCCTCGACGCGGTTTGGCTGCGGCAGCCGCAGCGGCTGCGCATCCCGGTGAGCCGACCGCTGCGGGTCGACGTTCGGACGGCCATCCGGCAGGCGAACGGTGTTTTGCGAGACGCGACCGATGGCGACCGCGAGCGGCGCGCGCTGCGTTTGTTGCTGGCGACGGTGGCGGTGGCGACGCCGACAGCGCCTGAGGGTGCGGTAGGCGAAACCGTCAACGCGGACGCCGTGCGACGGGGCGCCGCGCGCGTCGCCGCCACGCTGAGCGATCCTCTATTGCGCAAGACGCTCGCCGACGCCGGCGAACGTGAGCAGCCGGCGTTGCTGGATCTTTCTCAGCGCCGTCGACTGCGCGCGCTGTGTGCGTGGACCGAAACCTTGCTGGACGCACGATCGGAACGCGAGATGCGCGTCTACCGTCGGCTGCGCTGGGCGGCGCTGGCAGTGGCGGCGCTGGTGGCGGTGCGAGCGATCGTCAGCGACAAGAACCTGGCCCGCGGCCAGGCGGTTTCCGCCAGCTCGATCTGTCCGTCGACGCCAGAGCCGCTCCCGGGCCGGGATCGCCTGTCTCGCCTGGTCGATGGCGATACCGTCGAGCGCGCTATCCCTGGCCAGGAGTGGTCACACGGGACCTACGCCGCGTGCACGAAGACAGAAAAACACCCGTGGATCACCGTCGATCTCGGCGCCGAACACACAATCAACAAGGTCGTTGTCTTCAACCGCGCCGACTGCTGCTGGGACCTCGACGACACACCGCTGTCCATCCAGCTCTCGTCGGACGACCGATCCTTCGAGACGGTCGCTACCCGTTACAATCCGTTCAGCGACGACTTTCCCTGGCAGCGAACCATCGAGCACCGCCGCGCCCGTTACGTGCGCCTTTACAACCCGTCCGAATCACCGAAGAACATCGTGCTCGGTGAGATCGAGATCTATGGACAGTGAGCCTCCGCGCTGGGAAGGGCGCTGGCGTCCCGATTCTCTTCGGCGGATCGCCTACATCGTTTTCCTGTTCACGGCCGCCGCGCTAACCACGCACTGGATCCAGCAGTCGATTCACCATTATCTGCCCAAGGACTGGGCGCAAGCGCACGAGTACGATGGTCTGGAAGACTGGATGATCGCGCGGCTGTATCTCCAGGGCAAAAACCCCTATACGCCAGCCTCGCTCGCTGAGCTGAAGCGATTCGTGATCGGTCATCCGCCGACCACTGCGTTCTGGTACATCCCGATGGGATTCTTCGAAAAGCCGGTCGCCGCAGAGCTCATGGATCTGTCGACCTGGCTGCTGCTGTTGCTGCACCTTTACCTGTGCGCCCGCGAGCTGAAATTTCCGGCGCCCATCGCGCTGACGGCGCTGGTCTTCGGCTGGATGTTCACCACAGACGGCATGACCATGCACTGGCACGCCATCCAGATCTCGGAACAGATCGCCTTTCCTTTAACTGTCTGCTGGCTGTACTTACGCCGCGAGCGCGAGATACCAGCGGGGATCGCCCTGGGCGTGGCAGCGACGTTCAAGTTGTTCCCCGGGATCCTGATGCTGCTGCTGCTGTTCGCGCGCCGCTATCGGGCTTTCGTCGCCTCTGTGGCGGTGTATCTGTCGATTGCGGCGTTCATGACCGCGACCTATGGCCTGTCGGCGTGGCCGATGTTCCTGAAGTTGCAGCAACCGATCACGCGCAACTGGCTGGGCAGCATCCGCAACGCCAGCCTCCAAGGGATCATCTTGCGGCTGACGTCGCCCATCTGCGTCGGCAGCGTGGTGCCGAATCGCCTGGCCAGCATCATCAGCGCGGTGATCGGCCTCGCGCTGCTGGCGGCGGCGGCGTGGTTGGCGCGACCAGCGGTGAAGGCGTCAGCGAACGGCCGGCCGCAGCAGATCGATCTGCCCTATGCACTGTTCACCGTCCTGGCAGTGTTCTTGAATCCGTGGATCTGGGAGCACTATTACGTCCTGATGATTCAGCCCGCCTTCGTGCTGGTGGACAACCTGCTGCGGGTGCTTCGCGACAGCTGGCGCCGCTGGCTGGACGAAGATGAAAAGACACCGGAGCGGGTGCTGCTGCGCGACGGTGCGGCGTTTCTGTCGGTGACAGCGGCCCTGCTGGCCATCGCGGTGATCTTGAAAATGGACGTCTACGAGAAGATCAACCTCGAGGCGATCTGGCGCGGCCGTCAAACGCCGTGGTACCACTTCCATCTCCATTTGACGGAGACGTTGAATTGGCTGCCGTGGGTACTCTTGCTCGGCGCCTGTTACTTCGCCGTCTGGTATCAGTCGCCCGGACGATTCAACCGCGACTGACGAACATCATTTGATGTCGGCGACGACTTTGGCCCACGCCGGACGGCCGGTCACGCGCTGGAACCAATCGGCGGTGTGCGGGCGATCGGCCAGCGGATCGCTGGGCAGGCGCAATTTCAAGGTCACCAGCATGGCTGCGTTGGACAGCTCGGCGAGCGAAAAGCCGCCAGCCAAATGCTGCTGCGCTGACAACACCGTCTCCATCACCGCGGTGGCGCGGGCGATCTTTTGCAGCGCCGCCTCGGCGATCCAGGGGACGCGCTTTTCCGCCTCGCCGAGCGCGTAAGTGTAGAACTCGGCGTAGGCGGGATAAAGCGCGGTCGATGCGAAGTCGCACCAGCGCAGCACCTGGGCACGCCCCTGCGTCGCCGCCAAGCTGCCGTCGCCGCGCGGCAAGAGTTTGGCATCAGGGTACTTCTCGCCGATGTACCAGAGGATGGCGTCGGATTCGGGCAGCGTGAAGCCGTCGTCGACCAGGACGGGAATCTTGCCGTGCGGGTTGATGGCCATGAATTCGGGGCCCTTATGCTCGCCCTTTTGTAAGTCGACGGCGATGAATTCGTGCGGGACGCCGGTCTCGGCCAGGGCCGCGCGCAGCTTGAGGGTGTTGAACGAACGCAGGTTGGTCGAGCCGTAAAGCTTCATGGTCAGTTTGTCCTTCGGGCAATCACTTGGTCAGAAACCGGGCGAGGATGGTCTTCACCCCCACCGACGGAAAACGCATCGTTACTTTCATGTCGGCGCCGGCCGCCTGCCAGCCCCGCACCTCGCCGACGCCGAACTGCGAATGGCGCAGCTTGGCCCCGATCTGCAGGCCGCTCGGCTCGGCTTCGTGATCGTAGTCGACGACGATCTCGCCAGGCGCTGACTTGCGGGCGGGCGGCGCCGACGAGCGGGCGGGCGGGGTCATCGGTCCGCGACGCGGTGAAAATCCGCCGCCGCCGTTGCCGCCACCACCGCCCCAGCCGCGCTCGCGTCCGCTGTCGTCCTCGCGGTTCCAGCGGCCGCCCCAAGGTCCCTGGCCTTCACTATCGCCGTAGTAACCGGCCGGGCGCTCCATCACGATCGCTTCGATGCAATCGGCGGGCAGCTCCTTCAAGAACCGACTCGGCACGCCTGGCAGCTCTTGCCCGGACAGCCGGCGCCGCCGCACCCGCGACAACGTGAGGAACTTGCGCGCCCGGGTGACCGCCACGTAGCACAGGCGACGTTCTTCCTCGACTGCCGAATCGTCGTCGACGCTGCGCGCGTGCGGAAAAATCCGCTCTTCCAGGCCGGTGATGTACACCGTCGGAAATTCCAGACCCTTCGCCGTGTGCACGGTCATCAGCGACACCGCGCCCTTCTCCGGATCGTACCCGTCCACGTCGGAGGCCAGCGCGATGCGCTCGAGAAATCCCGACAGCGACGGCTCCTCGGCTTCCTTCTCGTACTCGCGCATCTGGGCGACCAGCTCCAGCAAATTTTCGATGCGCCCTTCCGCCTCCAGCGACGACTCGGCCGCCAGGGCGTCACGATAGCCGCTCTCCTCCAAGACCTTCTCGGCCAGTTCCGCCGGGCCGAGCTCTGCGCCTTCGCTGCGCAGGCGGGTCATGAACTCCACGAACGCCACCACCTTCTTGCGCGGGCCGGTGCCCAAGATCGCCGGATCTTCCGTAGCCGCTGCCAGCGCCGCCCAGGCCGAGATCTTCTTTTCGTAGATGAGATCGGTGATCCGATCGACGGTGGTGCCGCCGATCCCGCGCGCCGGCACGTTGATGATTCGCTGCAGGGCCATCCCGTCGTCGGGGTTGGAGAGGGCGCGCAGATAGCAGATCAGATCTTTGATCTCGGCCCGGTCGAAGAAGCGCGTGCCGCCGACGATCACGTACGGCAGATCGCGCGCCCGCAAGGCGTCTTCCAGCACCCGCGACTGGGCGTTGGTCCGATAGAACACGGCAAAGTCGCGCGGGCTGGCGCCCTCTTGCAACGCCGCTTCGATCCGCGCGGTGACGAAGTCCGCCTCGTCGCGTTCGGTCTCACCCTCGAACACCACGATGGGCGAACCGTCGCCTGATTCGGTGAACAGGCGCTTGGGCCGCCGTTCGGTGTTGCGTTCGATGATCGCGTTGGCCGCGCGCAGGATGTTGCCGGTGGAGCGATAGTTCTGCTCCAGCTTGACCACCTGGGCGCCGCCGTGGTCGCGCTCGAAGTCCAGGATGTTGCGGATGTCGGCGCCGCGCCATTTGTAGATCGACTGATCTTCGTCGCCGACCACGGTGATGCTGCCGGTCCGCCGCGACAGGTACCGCACCAACCGATACTGCACGCTGTTGGTGTCCTGGAATTCGTCGACCAGCACATGATCGAAGCGATTCAAGATCTCCTGCGTACCGTTGACGTCCGCCGCGCAAAGCTGCAGCGCCGACATCAACAAGCCACCGAAGTCGGTGGCATTGGAAGCCGCCAACCGCTGTTCGTACAGCGCGTACGCTTTCGCCACCACGTCGTCGAAGTAATCACCGGGCTGAAAATCCTTGGGCGCGATCCCCTGGTTCTTCGCCCTGTCGATGGCCGACAACACCTGGCGCACCGGGAACAAACGCTCGGGCACTTTCAGATCGGTCAGCACGCGGCCCAGCAGCCGCTTCTGATCGTCGTCGTCGTAGATGACGAAGTCGCGCCGCAAGCCCACCGCCTGCCCCCATTGGCGCAAAAGCCGCGCGGAGATCGAATGGAACGTTCCCACCCACAAACCAGACGTGCCGAGGCCCATGCGCGGGCCCAGCAACCTGCCGACGCGTTCGCGCAGCTCGCCGGCGGCCTTGTTGGTGAAGGTGACGGCCAGGATGCGGCGTGGATCGGCGCCCGCCGCCACCAGCCGCGCCAACCGATAGGTGATGACGCGGGTCTTGCCCGAACCGGCGCCCGCCACCACCAGCAACGGCTGACCGGGGTGAATCACCGCCGCCAGCTGCGCCGGGTTCAGCTCGCGCGCCAGGGCCTCACGCGAAAACGGCCCGCTTCCGACCTCGCGCATGACCAGAGAGACCATCGGCGCCTGGGCAGCCGGGGGAGCGACAAGCGGCTGCGAATCGGAAGTCATTACCGGCTACTTTGTCAGACCCGGCGTCGCGATTCGATACCGAATTCATCGCTGGCGGCACCGCGACGAACAAATCTACGGCGCGGCGCCGCCGTGGATCGATGGCGCCAGCTCGCCCGCTTCGATCTTGATAGGAAGGCGGTTCTGCGGCGGCGGCAGCGGACAGGTGGCGTACGGCGTGAACGCGCACGGCGGCGAGAACGCCTTGTTGAAATCCACGATCACCTGACCATCGCGCGGCAGCGGCGTGTAGAGAAACCGGCCCGCGCCATAGGTCTCGTGCGCGCTGGTCTGATCGCGAAAGATGAAGAACAGCTCCGTATCGGTCGGCTCTTCCAGGATGGCGTCCAGCCGATATTCATGGCCGTCCAGCCTGAACACCGCCGCGCCCGGACTTTGCAGCGTCTGCGCGGGGCCGGTGGCGCTGGGCACCGTGATCGCCACCGGATGTTCGTGCGCGACAAAACGCGCCGCCACCCGATACGACGGGCGGATGGGAAAAAAGCGCAGGCCGGTGAACGCGCGACGCGCCGGACTGTTGCCGTCCTTCAACCGAATGCCCAGGTGCCCGGCCCGCTTGATCACCTGCAGCGACACCGAGCCGATCATCACCACGTCGGGCGGCCCCGGGTTGTCCGCACGCAACTCGCGGGCGGCGGTGATCGGTTTGCCGTCGACGGTGGCGGTGGCCCCCGGCAGAAGCGCGATGGTCACGCGCCCATCCTTCACGGTCAGCGTTCCGGCGCTGGCCGGCGCGCTGCTGGCCGGCAGCACAATGTCGGCGCGCGGATCGCTGCCCATGCGCTGCACGCCGTCGGTCAGCCAGAAAAGACCGATCAGCGACAGCCACCCGCTTTCACCGCGCAGCCGCGCCTCGCGATCGTGGCGATAGGTCTCGATCTCTTTCGTGTAAGCGTCGGCGGCCAGCGACGACACCTGGCCGCCGATCATCGTCGCCACCATGACCACCAGCGCCGCGGCCACCAGCTTCGATCGTTCGTGATCGCCGCGCACACCCCGACCTCAGCCGACAGTGATCTGCCGGGCCGCCAGCAAGGCGGCGATGCGCGCCACCACGTCTGCCTCCGGTTCGTCGCCTCGGATGGCCAGGTCGCACGAACCGTCGCCGCCGTCGGGATCGACGTCGATAAGCACCGTCGGCGTGTCGGTGATCAGCGCCTGCACCGAGCGCGCGTCGGCCAACCCGATGGCGTTGGTCGTCGACACCACCAGCAAACCGGCGTTCAACAAAAGATGCGCCACCTCGCCGAACCGGCGCACCAGCTCGGACTGCGCGGCGTCCACCCACAGATCGTGGTCGATGCCCAAAAGGACGTTCTTGCCGTCCAGCATGTAAACGTGGCGCTGCTGCTCGAACAGCGCTTTTTCCAGGGCGCGCGCATAGCGGTGCTTGCCCGCGCCGGCCTTGCCCACGAACATGATCAGCGCCGCCCGATGGCCGTAGTGCTGCGCCCGATCGGCCGCCGTGACGCCGCCCTCCACCCAGTTGAAGTCACGCGTGCGGGCTTCGGCGCGCAGATCGCGCAATTCATCGGAGACCGCCGCGGTGATGATCCCGCCGCCCGCGACGTCATAGCCGTCGACGATGACGAAGCGCCCGGTGGCCTCGCAGTCGGCGATCAGATCGAACGCCACCGGCTGCCGGGTCTCCAGCACCACGTCGGCGACGTCGTGTCGGCCCACGTGATCCTTCTCCAGCGTCGCGCCCAGCTCGGAGGCGTCGATGACCTTGATGATCCGGTGGATGCGCACCGGCGTGGCCATGGTGCCCAGCTTCAGTTTGTAGTCGCGGTCGGCCACGAATGGCTTCTTGCCCAACCAGATCATGTTGGTGCGCAGGCGCGTGCTGACCGGCGGCGGCCGATCAGCGTGGCTCATCACCTCGCCGCGGGTCACGTAGATCTCCTCCGCCAGCGTGAAGCCCGTCGACCAGCCGGATTCGATCTCCGTGCGCGGCGCCGTGTTGAAACCTTCGATGCTGCGGATGGTGCTGGTCTTGTTCGACGGCGAGAACGCCACCCGATCGCCGACCTTCACCCGGCCGGCTTCGATGCGCCCGGCGAAGATGCGGCGGTCGTCGCCCTGCTTGGTGAACTTGTAGACCGCCTGCACCGGCATGCGCAGCGGGCGATCCACCCGGGGCGGCGCTTTCTGCAAGCCATCCAGCGCCTGCAGCAGCGTCGGACCTTCGTACCAGGGCGTGCTGCGCCCGCGGGTGGCCAGGTTCTCGCCGGCGATGGCGCTGACCGGAATGAACTGCTGCGGGCTGACCGCGCCGATGGCTTCCAGAAACGCGCGGTATTCGGCCTCCAGCTTGCGGAAGTGGTCCTCGTTATAGGCGACCAGATCCATCTTGTTCACGCAGACCACCACCTGGCGGATGCCCAGCATCGACAGGATGTATCCGTGGCGGCGGCTGTTCTCGCGCACGCCTTCCTTGGCGTCGATGACCAGCACGGCCGCTTCGGCGCGGGCGGCGCCGGAGATCATGTTCTTCAGGAACTCGATGTGCCCCGGCGCATCGATGATGATGTAGTCGCGCCGCTCGCTCTTGAAGAAGCAGCGCGCGGTGTCGATGGTGATCCCTTGATCCTGCTCGTCGGTGAGGGCGTCGAGCAGGAAGGCGTACTCGAACGGCTTGCCGGTGCGCTCGCACTCGCGCTTGACCGCGTCCAGCTTGCCTTGCGGCAGCGATCCGGTGTCGGCCAACAGCCGACCGACCACAGTGCTCTTCCCGTGATCGACGTGCCCGACGATCACCACGTTCATCTGATCGCGCGTCGCTGCCAAGTTTGCCGCTTTTTCCGTCATCCGATTGTCTCAGCGTCCCTATTTCAGCCAGGAGGGCGAGCTCTGCTCGCCCGGCCCACCTTGCGAAACGGGGTGGGCCCGCGGGAGGGCCCAGCCCTCCCGCGCAGCGAGCGAAGCGAGCGCATTTACATGTATCCGTCGCGGCGCAGCTCTTCGAGGCCGTGCTTGCCGTCCTGCAAGCGTCCCGAACGCTCGGCGATGTTGCGCAGCTTGCCGCTCTTGAGCTCGACGAGGATCTCGTCGACGTTCTTCGCCGTGCTCTGGATGGGCGCCTGGCAAGGCGCGCATCCGAGGCTGCGATAGCGCGTGCCGGTGCCCTGGTCGTAGTACAGCGACACCGTCGGGATGCCTTCGCGCTTGATGTACTCCCAGATGTTCAGCTCGGTCCAATCCAGCAGCGGGTGGATGCGCACGTGCGTCCCGGGCGCGAAGTCGGTCTTGAACTGGTTCCAGAACTCGGGCGGCTGATCGCCGACGTCCCAGGCGTTGTTCTTGTCGCGCGGCGAAAAATACCGCTCTTTCGAACGGCTGCCTTCTTCGTCGGCGCGCGCCCCCACGATGACGCCGGTGTACGGCTCTTGGTCGAGGTCGGGTTCGTATAGCCCGGTGACCAGGTTCAGGCGCTTGCGTGGCAGCGTGCCGTGCAGCGTTCCCTTCAGCGCGTCGCGCTTCAAGATCCCGCAGCAATCAACCCGCGACAGTTTCTTCGGATCGCCGTCGGGCAGGTGCTGCGTGGCCGGGAACGTCCGTCCTTCGCGGATAGCGTCGGCGTCCTGCCCGACGATCATGGTCAGCTTGTATTCCTTGGCCAGCCGATCGCGATAGGCGATCATCTCGGGGATCTTGTAGCTGGTGTCGATGTGCACCAGCGGGAACGGGATGTGGCCGAAGAACGCCTTGCGGGCCAGCCACAGCAGCACGGTCGAATCCTTGCCGATCGACCAGAGCATGCACAGCCGCTCGAAGTGCCTGAACGCCTCCCGAAAAATGTAGACGCTTTGTTGCTCTAGTTCGCTGAGGTGGTCCATCGAACGGGGGGACTTTACTCTACGATCGTCGGTTTCGCTGGCCTAATTGGGCGCTGCCAAAAGCTCGCGCTCGGCGTCGCGCAGCGTCTGCCGCCATTCCTGATCGGCCGGCACGGCGGCGACGGCGCGGCGGTACAGCTTGACCGCGTCGCCGATGCGACCCACCCGGCGCAGGTGGTCACCGTAATCGACCAAAGTCTGGTGGCAGCCGTCGTTGTCGTGGCGCAGCGCCGCCTCGAACAGCTCGGTGGCGCGCGTGGTGTTGCCGGCGTGGCCGTGCTCGACGGCGGCCTGGTGCAAGGCCCAGTGATCATCCGGTTCGATGATCAGCGCCTGGTCGTAGGCTTCGGCGGCGTCGCCGTGGCGTTCCATCTCGGCGTAGATGTCACCGCGAATGGCGGCGAGAAAGAACGGATCACCGCCCCGATCGGTGGCCGTGGTGATGGCCTCCAGCGATTCCAGCGTACGGCCTTGTTCCAGCAGCACCTGAGCCAGCTTGGCGAAGCCAAGGCCATACGTGCCGTCGGTGTCCACCACCTTGCGAAACGCCGTCTCGGCGCCGCGCAGATCGCTCGCCTCCAGATACGCGTCGCCCAGTTCCCGCCAACCCTCGACCAGAAACGGGTTCAACACGGTGGCCTTGCGGGCGACGTCCAGAGCGTCCTTGTCGCGGGTGGCGTTCAGCGCCTCGGCCAGCATCGCCTGGGCGATGCCGAGCTCGGCCACGCGCGGTTCGTTCAGCGCCGCCCGCGCCTCGCGCACCGCCTGCTCCGGCGTGCCACCCTCCAGCGATTCGCGCGCTTGCTGCAGGCCCTTGAGCGCTGCGCGCTGGCTCGGCCCGAAGGTCAGCAACCGCGCGACGTCGGGATCGTCCGGCACCAGGGCTTTGACGATTCGCAAACCGACCTCGGCCGTCGTCGACGGAGAATCAGCGCCCATGGCCGCCACCGCCTCGGCGCGCCAGAAGGCCGCCGTCGCCGTCGCGGCCGCGCCCAGCACCCGGCGCGCCGCCGTCATGCCCGCGGCGTCGCCGCGCTCGGCGGCCAGCGTGAACACCAGCGCCGCGGCGTCCAGGCGAGCGTCGTCGTCGCGGGTGGCCAGCGGCTCGAGCGACATGGCGTCTTCGAAGGCACGTTCGGCGGTGGTCCAGTCGCCGGTGCGCACGGCACGCATCCCCACCGTCAGCAACAACGCTGGCGTGGGCGGCACCGCAACCCGCAGCGCCGCCATCAGCGTCTCGTCGATCTCCGCTTCGCGGCCGGCGCGTTCTTGCAACTCGGCCACGTCAAGCCAATGGTCGGCCATCCCCGGATCGCGCCGCGCCCGTTCGCGGGCCAGGGCCAGTGCATCGGATTCGCTGGCCGCCCCGGCGCCCAGCTCGCCGCACAGGACGTGCAAAAAACGCAGGAACGACGTGCCCACGCGATCGACGCCGCGCTCGCTGACCTCGACCACCGGCCATTCGCCGTCGGTGGCGGCGTCATCCATGTCCAGCGCGTACCGGTGATGCCCGCGCTCCAGCACCGGCCACAACCCGGCCGGCCAGGCGCCGGACCGGCTGTTCTCTGTGTCAGGCGAGCCGCGCCGGCGCTGCGCCTCGGCCACGGTCAGAAGGACGATGTCGTTGCCCAGCAAACCGCCGTCATGGGCAGCGACGAAAGCCAGCAGCCCGGGCGGCGGCCGCCGGCCCATCGCCGCCTCCAAGCTGCGCGCGTTGGCCCGACCGGAAGCGGGGTGCAAGGTGGCCCCGGGCAGCGATGAAATCGCGCGCTCGATCTCACCAAGAAGGGTGTGGGCGGGATCGACCATGGGCAGGGTTTAGGACGCCGGCGGCCGACAATCAAGCCTGGCTTCACCGTCGGGCCGACGCTGCGCGCCGGGGTTTTCCACAACAAATGTAGGACACGCTCTCCCTCAAGACGCTGTGCCGCAAAGCGTTTTCAACAATGATTCTCGAAATGTGTATTCTGTGTTTCTAAAAACTTCCTCAAATCGGCGAAGACGAGCGAAACTTTAGCCGTTCGCCACCGCGCCTACTGCGGTCGCTCGAAAGGACTGGGACGGATGGGCAGAATTCTGCTGTGCGATGACGAGGACTCTCTGTGCCGCAGCCTCGGGCGCATCCTCCGCGCGGCTGGGCACGAGGTGGTGACGACCGACGGCCCGGGCGGCCACATTCGCCTGCGCCAGGAACCGTTCGACCTGATTCTGACCGACATCCGCATGCCCGGATTCAGCGGCTTCGAAATTCTTGCCGCCGCTCGTTCGCACTCGCCGGGCACGCCGGTGATCGCCATGAGTGGCAGCGCCGAGATCCCCGACGCCGTCCGCGCCATGCACGCCGGAGCCCGCGATTTTTTGATCAAGCCCTTCGACGTCAAGGCGCTGGAAGAAGCGGTCGCCAACGTCCTGCGCCCGGCGCCGCCGACAAGCCCAGCCGCCGATCCGGTCAGCTGGCGCAACAAGCACGCGCCGTGGATGCTGGGCAATGACGCCGCGATGTTACCGGTGCTGGCACTGATGTCCCAGGTCGCCGACACCCGCTGCACGGTTTTGATCACCGGCGAATCCGGCACCGGCAAAGAGCTGGCGGCGCGTTCGCTGCACGCCGGATCGGCGCGCGCGGGAAAACCATTCGTGCCGGTGAACTGCGCGGCGATTCCACCGTCGCTGGTGGAAAGCGAACTGTTCGGTCACGCCAAAGGATCGTTCACCGGTGCGACGACCTCGCGCGTGGGACGGTTCGCTCAGGCGGACGGCGGGACGATCTTTCTCGATGAGATCGGCGAGATGGAGCTGGGCGTGCAGGCCAAGCTGCTGCGCTTGATCCAGGATGGCGAGCTTTACCCCGTCGGCGAAGAAACCCCGACCAAGATCGATGTGCGCATCCTGGCCGCCACCAACCGCCAGCTGGAACGCGAGGTGGCCGCCGGCCGCTTTCGCGCCGATCTGTACTGGCGCCTGAACGTCATCCCGGTGGAGATGCCCAGCCTGCGCATGCGCGGGTCGGACATCATCCCGCTGGCCGAACACTTCGTTTCGCGGGCCAACGAACGCCACAAGCGACACGTGGCCGCCTTTGATCAAGCCGCGCTGGGTGCCATGCGCACGTATTCGTGGCCGGGCAACATTCGCGAGCTCGAAAACGTCGTCGAACGGCTGGTGATCGTCAAAGGCACCGGCACGTTGATGCTGACCGATCTGCCGCCTGCCATCCGCAGCCCGCGCGACGTGACGCCGCTGTCGACGCCCATGCCCGAGCTGCCGAAGGACGGCACCGACCTGCGCGCCATGCTGGAGGCGGTGGAAGAACGAATGATCGGCGAGGCGCTGGAACGCACCGGCGGCAACAAGAACCGCGCCGCCGAACTGTTGGGATTGAACCGCACCACCCTGGTCGAGAAGCTGCGCCGCAAACGCGTCTCGCCGCAGTTTTAAGGGCGAAATGCTCAGATTGATGGTGTCGTAACTGGGCACGTGATGCCCGCAGTCTTCACAGCGTTCCGCGCGCAGGTCAGTGTTCATGCTGCGGAGCAGAGCGATCGCGGCGTCAAAGATCGACCTTGATCGATAGCGAGTCGACGAACGCTATGGACGGAGTTGTACGAATCCTGGAACTTATCAGGGGCGCCGACCTGTCTTCCGAATTCGACCCGGACCGGGGCGCCTCAGACAATTTCGACAAAAACTTGTCTCCAAAATGCGAAATTGCTCGCGAGAATGGACAGTCCACCATGGCGCAGTCGCCGTCCCCGTTCCTCCGCCGCCGCGGGAAGGCGGGCGGCTGGTTGGCCGGCGCCGCGAATTGCGATTCGGCACGGAGACGCTAGAGTCCTGCCAGCGCCTTTCGGAGTGACCCTTGTTCCCCGCCTCGGTCAACTGACATGACGATGCATCTGCCCGAGCGGCCCGTCAGATCGCCTCTCCCACCTCGTCGGGTCGGCTTGAGGTTAGCGGTGGCATTGCTGGCGCTCGTGGTTCTCGACGTCGTCACGCGGGCACGCTCTACATCCTTGGAGGCGGGGTTCTTGCGCTCGTATCGGCTGCCCGACGTCAACGCCCCGCCTCTCGATGAGTTCAGCGACGCTGTCAAGGCCCGGCGCCTGTCGTCTCCCGGACGAGTCGCGATTGGCCTCACCGGGCCGAGCAGCGTCTGGGGCCACTGGCTGAAACCCGCAGACTCGATCTCCGCGCGACTCGAAGCGAGGCTTAGGCAAACCGGCTTCGACCTCGATGTGTTCAACCTGGCGATGGTCCGGAACAGATACGTGGACGATCGCGCATTTGCCGCGTACTTCATCGGGGACCTCGACTACGTCCTCGTCCCGTACGCGGCGTTCCTATTCGTCGAACAGTGCCCGTCCCACCCCGACGTCATCGCATGGAGTGGACGGATCCCCGACCCATTCGGCGCGGCCTCGAGCTGCCCGCCGATCGCGCGGCATAAAACCAACGCAGTCCTGGACGAGGCCATCCGATCGGCATGGTCGACCTATCGGCACCGCAACGCCATCCGACGATTGCTTTTCCCAGATACCGGCGACTTGGGGCGAGCGATGAACGCGTCGTTCTTGGGCGCGTTCGCGGTCAACAGTCCTCGGCCGCGCGCTGCTGCGCCCGTGACGCCACCTCTTCCGGCCGACATCGATCCGATTCCGCCTCCTAAGGACGTGGCCGCGGAGATCACCAACCTTTGCCGCGAATATGCCGCGCATAACACGCGTGTTCTCTTCTATCGATTTCCAGAGGCAAGCGCAGACAACCCGTCGACAAGCGGCGAAGAGGAAGAAAGCCTGCGACGAATCAAAGGCGTTGAAGAGTTCCTTTCGGAGCTGCATGCGATCGAGCAGCGGTGTGACCTCCTCGACGTTGGGGCATGGCACTTAGGCCCGATGACGATGTTCGATCACATACATCCGACCGCACTAGGCGCCGATGCCATCGCGGGTTCCCTGGCGGACGCCGTTCGAGGCCGACTCTCGCCTGGGTCGAAGTCGGCGCCCGGGTCCACGCCTTGATCTTCAACGAGTGGACGTACGGCTGTTTCCTCGTACTCGGTATCTTGGGGTTTGCCGTCCTGCCACCGGCGCGACGGACTGCCTGGCTCGCCTTCGTGGGCGCCTGTTTCTATGCGTTCTATGGCGGCGCCTGGATCGCCGTGTTCATCGTCGAGATCATCATAAGCCGGTGGTACGCGCCCCGCAGTCGCATCGCCGTATTCGGGGTGATTCAGGCTTTGGCGATTCTGACCGTCGTAAAGTACGGAGCATTCTTCGCTTTGGTTGGAGCGCGCCTCGGTTTGCCCATTGGCCCCGTTCACCCCTTCGCTCTCCCGTTGGCGCTCTCCTTCTTCATCTTCGAGTTCATCCATTACGCTGCCGATCGTTACCGCGGGACGGCGCCGGCCCTGCCCGCGGCGACGTACGCCTCCTTCATTCTGTTCTTTCCCACGATGATCGCGGGACCGATCAAGCGGATTCAGGACTACACGCGATCGCTCCCCTCCGCTGGCGTCGAATGGGACGGGGTATTCCTCGGAACTCGACGCATCCTCGTCGGCCTTTTCAAGAAGGCGGTGCTCGCGGACAACATCAACATCTTCCTCGAGTATGCCTTCGTGGCCAACGAGCCTCGGGAAGCACGCTACCCGGTGATGTGCTTCCACCTCCTCGTCTATAGCTTGCGGATCTACCTCGACTTCTCGGCTTATTCCGACATCGCCATCGGTAGCGCGCGTCTGTTCGGCATAGAGGTCCCCGAAAACTTCAACTGGCCCTACCTAGCCCGGAATCCCTCGCAGTTCTGGCGGCGGTGGCACATCTCGCTATCGAGTTGGATTACCGACTACGTCTACATCCCGCTCGGCGGCTCACGCTCCAATTCGAGAGCCCGGGTCGCGCTCAACACCTGTGCGGCGATGGCATTGTCGGGCCTGTGGCATGGAGCCGCGGGCAACTTCGTCGTGTGGGGGCTTTATCATGGGCTCCTCCTCGTTACCTACCGCGCTGTGGTCAAAATATGGACCGCGCACGTCCCCTTGGGCCTTCGGGAGAACGGGATCGTCGTCGCGACTTATCGCCTCGCCAACTTCAGCCTGGTCTCGTTCGGGTGGGTGTTTTTCGCTATGCCGATCGAAATCGGCTGGCCTTTCACCAAGCGCTTGCTGGGACTTCATCCGTGACGAGACGGTACCTGATCGACCTGGCTTGGGGCCTGGCGCTGTTCGGGCTCATCGTGGCGATCCTGGTTCTCGGGACCAGCGGGCCCAAGTTCATCTATATCGACTTCTGAGCTGCTTGACGTCGAGCGGATGGAACGGAGCGAAGGGAACTTATTGTCTTGTCTGCGTGACGCGGAGGGTGGCTTTGGCGTTGGGCAGGGCGTTGGTTTGGATGGCGTTGTAGACGGTGTTGGGGTCGGATTGCGACGTAACGCCGGGCAGGGTCGCCACCTTCATCGCGTAGACGGTGAAGAGGTACATCTGCGATTGGCCCTGGGCCTGCGGACATGGCCCTTGATAGCCGTAGCCGGTGAAGCCGTCGAGGTTGTTGACCATCACCTGCTTGGCGCCGGCGGGGGCGGACGGCATCGCCGTGTGGTCGACGTTCATGGGCAGCGATGTCACCGACGCGGGGATGTCCCATATGTTCCAGTGCTTGGACATATCGGAGGCGTCGTGGATCAACGTGATCGCGTAACTCATCGTGCCGGCGGGGCCTGGCGTCCAGGCCAGCGGAGGCGAGATGTTCATCCCCATCGGGAGATTGCCGGCCTGCGCGCACTTGTACATCAGCGGGATGTTCATCCCGGTGGTGAAGGCGGTGCTCGTCAATGCGAACGGTCCGGCGGGAACGTCGGGAGCGACCTCGACCGGGGCGTCGAGCGAGCCGACGTCAGTCGCGGCGTCGACGGTGCCTCCGGTACCAGCAACGCTGCCGCCGGTGCCGGTTTCACCGCCGCTGCCGTTGCTGCCCCCGGTGCCGATGCTGCCGCCGCTGCCTGCGGTCGCGCCGCCGGTGCCGGTGGCGCCGCCTGAACCACTGGCGGTCGCGCCGCCGGTGCCGGAGGAGCCGCCGCCGCTGCCGCAGCCAAGCGCCAGCAACGGGACCAGGAATACCGACAACGGCCGGGAAAAATCGATCGGCCTCATGACCCCGTTATCCCCGGAAGGCACGAATGAAGTCAACCGCGGCTCGCGGCAAGCGCGGGTCGCGGCTACCAGGCATTAGCCGATCAGGTCAGGCGCGCTCAGGTCAAACGCGGCAGCGCTTCGGCCATGCGGCGGATGCCCTCTTCGACGTTCTTCATCGACGTCGCGTAGGACAGCCGGACGTAGCCGGGCGCGTGGAAAGCCGAGCCAGGAACCACCGCTACCTTGGCCGCTTCGATCAGGTACTCGCACAAGGCCAGATCGTTTTCGATCGTTTTGCCGTCGGGCGTCTTGCGTCCGATGAACGCTGACAGATCGGGGAAGGCGTAGAACGCGCCCTTCGGTTCGACGCATTTGACGCCCGGGATCTCGCGCAGGCGGGCGACCATCACCTTGCGGCGCTTGTCGAACTCGACGCGCATTTTCTCCAGTTCATCGGTCGGTCCTTCGATGGCGGCCTGAGCCGCCGCTTGTGCGACCGCGGCGGCGTGCGTGGTCGACTGACCCTGCAAGGTGGCCATCGCTTCGATCACCGGCTTGGGAGCCATGGTGAAACCGACCCGCCAGCCAGTCATGGCGAACGCCTTGGACACGCCGTCGATGATGATGGTGTGGGCGCGGACCTCAGGGCTCATCGTGGCCGGCTGAAAGAACGTGGCATCTCCGTACAGCAGCGTGCGGTAGATGTCGTCGGTCATCAGCCAGAGGTCTTTGTCGACGGCCAGCTTGGCCAGCCCGCGCAGCGTCGCCTCGTCGTAGACGGCGCCGGTGGGGTTCGACGGCGAGCAGACCAGGATCAATCGCGTGCGCGGCGTGATCGCCTTCGCGACGTCGTCGACGCTCACCTGGAAATTGCTTTCGGCCGAGGTCGGCACATTGACCGGACGGCCACCCGCCAGCTTGACGATGTCGTTGTAGCTGACCCAGGCCGGCGTCGGGATGATCACCTCGTCGCCCTCGTCGACCAGCGCGTGGACGGCGTTGAAGATGGATTGCTTGGCGCCCGAACTGACGATGATCTCGCTGGGATCAATGACCAGGCCGTGGGCCTTGCCTAGCCAGGTCGCCACTGCCTTGCGCAGCGGCACCGTGCCTTCGACCAGCGTGTACTTGGTGGCGCCGGCATCCAGCGCCTTCTTCGCCGCCTCCTTGATGTGCACGGGCGTGTCGAAGTCGGGCTCGCCGGCGCCGAAGCTGACGACGTCGATGCCGGCGGCCTTCAGCTTGGCGGCCTTGGCGGACACGGCCAGCGTTGGGGAGGGTTCAACAACGGACAATCTGCGCGACGCAAGCTTCACCGAACAACTCCTTTCAAGACCTTTGCCCGCAGGGCGGAGACCACGGCGGCCGGAACCATCCGTGAAACGTCGCCACCCATCAGGGCCACTTCTTTTACCAGCGATGAGGATACAAAAAAGCTGTCTTCGCTGGTCATGAGAAAAATCGTCTCCACCTGCGGCGCCAGGTGACGGTTCATGTGCGCCTGCTGGAACTCGTACTCGAAATCCGCCAGGGCGCGCAGGCCGCGGATGACCACGCCGGCCCCGCGGCGGCGCACGTAATCGACCAGCAGGCCTTCGAAGGCGTCGACCTCGATGCGCGGGTCGCGACCAAGAGCATCCGTGATCATCGCCTTGCGTTCGTCGATGGTGAACAGCGGCGCCTTGCGCGGATTTTCGGCCAGGGCCACCACCACGCTCCCGAAGATGCCCAGCGCCCGGCGCAGAATATCGGCGTGCCCGTTGGTGATCGGGTCGAACGTGCCGGGATAAACCGCCAGAGTCTGTGGGGTGGTCATGGGAAGTTGGTGAAGATGCGGCTCAGGCGCGGCGGGCGCTCACGAGCGGCCGCCACGATAAAAGCTGACCTCGGTGTCGCCGTATTCGCGCCGATCGGCCAGGAACAAACCGCCCACCGAACCGCTGACGCTGCCCGGGGGGCGGTGGCGGCGATCGTGCTCGACGACGACGACCGCGCACGGCACCAGCAGATCGTTGGTGCCCAGCTCGGCCAGTACCGCCTCGACCTCCAGACGGTACGGCGGGTCCAGGAAAACCCACGAAAAATGCTGATGCTGACCGCCCAGGCGGCGCAATGCCGTCGCCACGTCGGCGCCGACCACCAGCGCACGATCCTCGCAAGCAAGCTCGCGGATGTTGCGGCGCAAGGCGGTCAAAGCCTGGGGATCGCGTTCGACGAAAACGGCGCGCGCCGCCCCCCGAGACAGCGCCTCCAATCCCAGCGCGCCGGTACCGGCGTATAGATCCAAAATGGCGCCGTCGGGAGGCGGGCCCAGGATGTTGAACATCGCCTCGCGCACCTTGGCGCCGGTCGGCCGGGTGCCAATCCCGCGCGGAGCCACCAATCGCCGCCCCCTGTCCGACCCGCCGGTCAACCGCATCTCAGGGACATTTCCTACTCTCTTGCGCTCCGGCGGTCAAATGGGCGAGCCAGCGACGACGCCGCAGCGCTCAAAACGATGATAGACTTACAGGTCGTTCATGTCGCGAGTAGGAGCTTTCTTCGACGTCGATCGGACCTTGGTCGCGTGCAACACCGGACGGTTGTTTCTCAAGTACCTGCGGCGGCGCGGCGAGATCTCGTTCCTGCGCGCACTCCGGGCCACCGGCTGGATGCTCAAGTACCACTTTTCGTTGATTGATCTTCAAGGGGTAGCGGCCGCCCTGGCCACCCAGATGCACGGCGTTTCAGAGCAAGACTTTGCCGATCGTTGCCGCGGCTGGGTGCAAACAGAAATCCTGCCGCTGCTGCTGCCGGCGGCGCTGCGCCAGATCGAACACCACCGCCAGCAAGGACACCTGCTTTTGATCCTGTCGTCGTCGCCCACGTACATCACGCGGCCCATCGCCGAGAAGCTGGACCTGGACGAAACCATCTCCACGCAACTAGAGGTGTCGGACGGGCAATTCACCGGCAAGCTGCTGGGGCCGGCCTGCTACGGCGCGGGCAAGGTCCACTGGGCGGAGAAGGTCACCCTCGAACGCGAGCTGGATCTGCAGTCCAGTTTCTTTTACACCGATTCGTACAGCGACCTGCCCATGCTGGAGCGGGTCGGTCACAAGGTCATCGTTAACCCGGATCCGCGTTTGCGGCGGACCGCGAAGCAACGGGGGTGGTTGGTGGAGAACTGGATTGAGGTGCCCGCGTGAGCGTCTATTCGGCGCCCTGGTATACGCCGGCGGTACAGCGCCTGCTGGATCTTGCGCTGGAAGAGGACGTCGGCCGCGGCGATGTCACCACCGCCGCGGTGATCGACGAAAGTCAGGAAGCGGAAGCCGACATCATCGCGCGCGAGCGGCTGGTGGTGTGCGGCCTGGGCGTGGTCGAGGCGGTGTTCATGCGCTTTGACTGGCGCGCCCGCGTCCGGACCAAGGTCGCCGACGGCGATCCGGTGGCGCCGGGGACGCTGGTGGCGACGGTGCGCGGCCCGGCGGCGGCGCTGCTGGCCGGCGAGCGCACGGCCCTCAATTTCATTCAGCGGCTATCCGGCATCGCCAGCTTGACCCAGACCTATGTCGCGGCAGCGGGCGGCGCCAAGCTGCGCGTCACCGACACGCGCAAGACCGTGCCTGGCATGCGGGCGCTGGAGAAATACGCCGTGCGCACCGGCGGCGGCCACAATCACCGCGCCGATCTGGCGTCGGGCGTCTTGATCAAGGACAACCACATCGCCCTGGTCGGCAGCGTGCGCGAGTGCATCCGCCGGGCGCGCGCCCACGCGCCGCACGGCCTGCGCATCGCCGTCGAGGTCGACAACCTGGCGCAGCTGGACGAAGCGATCGAAGCCGGCGCGGAGGTCATCTTGGTCGACAACTTCGCGGTGCGCGAGATGAGCGAAGCGGTCAAGCGGGTGCGCGAGCGCGCCCCGCGCACCGTCGTCGAAGCGTCGGGCGGCGTGACGCTGGATCGCATGCGCGAGATCAGCAAGACCGGCGTCGACGTGGTTTCGATCGGCGGCCTCACGCATTCGGCGCGGGCGGTCGATCTGTCGCTGGAGATCCGGCCCGTCGACGACGTACGAGAGATCCGTTCGAGCGATCGCGAACGCGGTTAGAGCGCGGCCCAAGGCGCGCGCGGGTTGCGCTTTGCAATCAGCGCCGGTGGCGGCCGTGGCAAGTTGAAATCCAGCGCGATTCGCCCCCTGTCGGTCGACAAGTCACCCGCGCCTGCGTGGTAGCCTTCGTCCGCGAGCGACCGATGCCCACCCTGCCCACCGACAGTCCGCTGCGCGTCCTCATCGTCGACGACGAGAAGAACATTCGCCAGACCCTGAGCGTGTTCCTGGAGAAACTGCACTGCGCGGTGGATCTGGCCGGCAGCAGCGAAGCGGCCGTCGCGGCGCTGACGCGCCAGCCGATGGATCTGGTGTTTCTGGATCTGCGCCTCGGCACCGAGCGAGGAGAAGAGCTGATCCCACGTCTATTGGCTCTCTCGCCGGCGCTGCCGATCGTGGTCTTCACCGCCTATTCCACCGTGCAGACCGCCGTCGAAACCCTCAAGCGCGGAGCCTGGGATTATCTGCCCAAGCCGTACACACCCGAGCAGATCCAGCAGGTGGTGACCCGCGCCCGCGAGCGGCGAGCGCTGGCGACGCGCGTTTCCGATCTGGAAAACCAGCTGGCCAGCGCCGCGCCCGAGCTGGATCTGACGTCGCAGAGCGCGTCCATGCGTCAGGTGTTCGACCTCATCGCCCGCGCCGCCAAATCCAACGTGCAGGTGTTGTTCCGCGGCGAGACCGGCACCGGCAAGACCGCGCTGGCCCGCACTCTGCACGCCCAGAGCGCCCGCGCCGATCACCCTTTCGCGGTGGTCAACTGCCCGACGTTGTCCGAAGAACTTCTGGCCAGCGAACTGTTCGGCCACGCCCGCGGCGCCTTCACCGGAGCGGTCAAGGATCAACCGGGTCGCGTCGACGCCGCCCACGGCGGCACCTTGTTTCTCGACGAGATCGGCGAGATCCCCAGCGCCCTGCAGGCCAAGCTGCTGCGCTTCCTTCAAGACAAGCAGTACGAACGCATCGGCGAAAACGAAACCCGCACCGCCGACGTGCGCATCGTGGCCGCCACCAACCGCGACATCGAGGCCGACATCAAGGCCGGTCATTTTCGCGAGGATCTCTTCTATCGCCTGAACGTGGTGGAGATCCGCATCCCGCCCTTGCGCGAACGCCCGGAGGACATCTTGCCGCTGGCCCGGCGTTTTGTGGCCTTCTTCGCCGCCACCATCGGCCGCCGCGGCGTCGAGCTGTCCAAGGAAGCCGAAGCGATGGTGGTGGCCTATCGGTGGCCGGGCAACGTGCGCGAGCTGCGCAACGCCATCGAGCGCGCAGTGATGTTGTGGCCGGCCGACGTGATCAGCCCGCAGGCGTTCCCCGATCGCCTGGCCATCACCTTCCCGGTGCGGCCTTTCGTGGGTGGCGACTTCTCGCTGGATGACATCGAGCGCGAGCACATCCTGCGCGTGATGGCCCGGACCGGCACCCTGGAGCACGCCGCGGAGATCATGAAGATCGATACCTCGACGCTGTGGCGCAAGCGCAAGCGATACGAGTGACGTCTCTATAGCGGCGCGGGCAACACCGGCAGCTCGAACCAGAAGGTGCTTCCCTTGCCGACCTGGCTGTCGACGCCGATGGTTCCGCCGTGCGCCTCCACCACCTCCTTGGCGATGAACAGACCGAGGCCCGCCCCGCGCGCCGGCGCGCCCGGCATGCGAAAGAACTTCTCGAAGACGACCTGACAGTATTCGCCAGGAATGCCCGGGCCGGTGTCGGTCACGGCGTAGCGGACGGTGCGCTCTCCTGCGGTCGCCCGCAGCGTGACGGTGCCGCCGGCGGGCGTGTATTTGAGGGCGTTGCTGATGAGGTTGGCGAAGCCGAGCTCGATGCGTTCGGGATCGGCGTTCACCTCACCCAGGCCGGGAAAAATCTCGCCGCGCAGATCAACAGCCTTGTCGGCGGCCAGCACCTTGAACGCCTGCAACGCCTCGCGCGCCAGCGACGCCGCGTCGACGGGCCGCTGGTGCAGCTCGATGCGCCCGGCCTGGATGCGCGACAGGTCCAGCAGATCGTCGACGATCTGCTGCAACCGCTCGGTGTCCTGGCGAGCGGCAGCCAGCAGGTCGGCTTGCTTTTCAGTGATCGGGCCGACGGACTCTTCCAGGCACAGGTGAATGGCCATGCGCAAGGACGTCAGCGGCGTGCGGAACTCGTGCGCCACGGTCGCCACCAGGTTGCTTTTCAATTCGTCGAACCGCATCAGGCGGGTCACGTCCTGCAGCAGCACCGCCACGCCGATCAAACCACCTTCGTCGGTCGAGACCGGGTTGGCCCGGGGAAGAAAAAAGAACTCCTGCGCGCCCACGCTGGCGCGAACCGCTTCTTCCAGGCCAGCCGGTTGGTAGGCGCCCTGACCGCCGAAGACGTGGGTCTTCACCTTCTCGATCGCCGCGCGGACATCGGGCGGCGCCGCCGCCAAGGGATCCAGCGCCAACGATGACGACGACGACACCGGCGTGACGTGCAGAATTTCCTCGGTGGCGCGGTTCACCGCCACCGGGCGGCCGTCGAGGCCCAGCACCAGCACCGGATCGGGCAAGCTGTCGATGGCCGCCTGAGCCTGCTGCTGCGCCGCCAGCAACTCGCCCAGCGAGCTGGCTCGATATTGCGACAGGCGATCGGCCATGGTGTTGAACTCGCGGGCTACGTCGGCCAGTTCGTCGCGGCCGTGCACGCGCGCCCGCGCCTGCGGATCTCCTTCACCCAGCCGACGGGCCGCCTGGCGCAGCACCGACAGCGGGCGCAACACGCGCGTGGTCAGCATGACCGACAGCAACAGACCCACCGCGCACACCACGGTGGCGGCGGCGATCAAGACGGCATCCAGGCTGCGGGCGATCTGGCGGGCGCGCTCGCTTTTGCGAACCATGGCGTCTTGGTTGATCGAAAGGATCACCTCGGTCCCCTCTTTGACCCGCAAGAAAGCCGGCCCCAGCGACTGAAAATAGTCCGCCCGCCGCGCGTCGTCGGCCGCCGCTTCGAATGCGGCCAGCCGCTGCCGGTACGCGGTCCAGCGGGCGCGCAGCTCGCTGGTGGCCTCGCGCTCGCCCGGCTCGGTGATGTTCAGTTCTTGCGCGGAGAGCTCGCCCTCGAAGCGCGGCGTGTTCTCCTCCGCCTGGCGCAGCCCGGCCGCGCGCTCGCCAGCCACCAGGAACAACATCGCGCTGTCGATGCGCTCGATCGCTTCCTTCATGCGCTGGGCGGCCAGCACGCTGCGATAGTTGTCCTTCAGGATCAGCTCCGAGCTGCGGGCCAGCCGGGCGTTGGTCAGGCTGGCCACCACGCCGACGATCACCACCGCCACGGCGATCGGCGCCTGCGCCAGCAAGAGCTTGGTCCGCAGGGTCATGGCGCGCGCTCCTCCTCGCGGGCGGTGACGTAAAGATCAAAGTCCGCCCCTTCGCGCACGATGCGCGAGACAAACGTGCGGCCCAGCAGCCGCGTCCACAAATTCTGGTGTGATCGACCGACGACGATCTGCCCGACGCCGTGCGAGCGAGCGAAGTCCAGCAGCGCCGCCACCGCGTCGTGACCTTTGAGGCGCACCACCTCGGCCCCCAGCTCTCGTGCCCGTTCGATGTTGGCCAGCAGGTGGCGCTGCGATTCAGCGTCGATGAGGTGCGGCGCTTCGCGTGGGGTTTCCACGTAGACCACGAACCAGTCGGTGTTCAGCTTGCCCGCCAGGCGCGACCCGCGCCGCAGCAGCGCCGCCGCCCGCGGCGGCGACGATGACATACAAACCATCACCCGACCCAGCTCCGCGCCCTTGCTCTTGGCGGCCAGCTTGATTCCAGTGAGACGCCCCCCATCGACGGCCGGCGCCGACGACGAATCGTCCCCCGCGCCGGGCCGCCGCCGCTCACCCAAGGCACCCGCACGGGCGCCCGAGCGGTCCACGCTCTCCGCCACCTCGCGCAGGGCCAGCTCACGCAGGGTGCCGAGCTTGTCGGCCATGAAGAAGTGTTCCAGCGCCCAGCCAACTTTGTCGGCCGCGTAGATCTTGCCGGTCTTCAGACGTTCCAGCAGATCCTCGACGGCGAGATCAAGATTCACCACCTGATCGGCCTGCCGCAAGAAACTGTCCGGCACCGTCTCGCGCGTCTTCACCTCGGTCACGCGCTCGACCAGATCGTTCAGGCTCTCGAGGTGCTGGATGTTGAAGGCGCCGATGACGCTGATGCCGGCGTCCAGAAGCTGCAGCACGTCCTGATAGCGGCGCTTGTTCGTGCTGCCGGGGACGTTGGTGTGGGCGAGCTCGTCGACCACCACGATCTCCGGGCGGCGGCGCACCACCGCGTCCAGATCCATCTCGTCGATCACCACGCCGCGATAGTCGATCCGCCGGCGCGGCACGCTCTCGAGGCCGGTCACCAACGCCTCGGTCTCGGCGCGCCCGTGGGTTTCGATGAAGCCCAGCACCACGTCGACGCCGCGCCGGCGCAAGGCGTGCGCCTCTTCCAGCATGCGGTAGGTCTTGCCGACGCCGGCAGCGAAGCCAATGTACAGCTTCAACCGGCCGCGCTTCGAGCGGCGCAGGATCTCGAGGAAGTCTTCCGGTCGCAGGGGAGAAACGGTCATGCGCGCGTCGACGCCACGGTTCAGGGTCCAACGATAGTCGCGATCGCCGGATCAATCGACTGTGCAACCTGCAATGTGACCGCCCGGGTGCCATTGCGAAACGCAAGAAACCGGGTTTTTCCCAGAAAATCCCGGCTTTTTCGCCAAAAATTTACCGGCACGAAATCCGCCAGCATGGAAACTCGCTTCGTCGAGGAAAGACAGGGGAGCACCGATGCCGCAGCCGGCGACCACCGAAGACGACGCCATACCGGAACCACTGGAATCCGCCGCCTCTGCGGCCAACGCAGAGCCTGCTCCGCGCAGCACCCTGGGGCGAATCAAGACCACGCTGTTCGGGCGCGCCCGTGATCTGCACGACCAGCGCATCTTTCACACCATCTCGCTGATTCCGTTCCTGGCCTGGGTGGGCCTGGGCGCGGACGGACTGTCGTCGTCAGCGTACGGCCCCGAAGAGGCGTACAAGACCATCGGCAGCCACAGCTATCTGGCCGTCGGGCTGGCGATGCTGACGGGACTGACCGTCCTCATCATCTCGGCCGCCTATCGCGCGATCATCGAGGCTTTTCCTTTCGGCGGCGGCGGCTACGTGGTCGCCACAAAACTTCTGGGCCGACCGGCCGGCGTCATCTCGGGCAGCGCGCTGCTGGTCGATTACGTCCTGACGGTCACGGTCTCGATCGCCGCCGCCGGTGACGTGATCTTCAGTTTTCTGCCGCCGGCGCTGCTGGGCGCCAAGATGCCGGTCGAGGTCTTCTTCATCGTCGGCCTCACCGCCCTGAACATCCGCGGCGTGCGCGAATCGGCCATCGCCCTGGCGCCGATCTTTCTGGTCTTCGTCATCACGCACGTCGCGGTGATCGTGGGCGGCGTGGCGGCGCGCGCCCAGCAGTTGCCCGCCACCGTCGGACATCTGG
>DASXQB010000397.1:0-9268 GCA_036493295.1 Polyangia bacterium
GCCGGCCCATGCGCACACCTTCAAGGCCGCCGCCGCGTCTGCCGTGGCGAGGTTTCAGGAGGCGGCGTTCGCCGGCGGCGTTGATCGCGTCGAGCTGCACACCTTCGAAAGCGTGGCCCTGCGCGACGGTCGCCACGCCAACAACCCGTGGCTGCAAGAGCTGCCCGATCCGATCACCCGCCTGACCTGGGGCAACGTCGCCGCCGTGTCGCCGGCGCTGGCGCGCCGAATGGATCTGGTCAACGGCGACGTCGTGGCGCTGGAAGCCGGCGATCGACGCATCGAATTGCCGGCCTTCGTGCAGGCGGGCCAGCAGCGGCACACCATCTCCGTGGCGCTGGGCTATGGCCGCACCGCCGCGGGCTCGGCCGGCAGCGCCGTGGGCGCCAACGCGTTCGTATTCGGCGCCTCGATCGCCGCCGCCGGCCGCCCATCCCGCATCCCGAATCTCACCGTCGCGAAGACCGGCCACCGCGTGCTGCTGGCCAGCGCGCAGACCCACCTGTCGATGGAGGGCCGGCCGATCGCTCTCACCACCGACGGCGAACACGACGCGGACACATCACCAGAGCCGCCGCTGCCGACGCTGTGGAAGCCGCGCCTGCAAGGCGAGCACGCCTGGGGCATGGCCATCGATCTCGATTCATGCACCGGTTGCTCGGCGTGCGTGGTGTCGTGCCAGGTCGAAAACAACGTCCCGGTGATCGGCCAGGACCAGGTCCAGCGCAACCGCATCATGCACTGGCTGCGCATCGATCGGTATTTCGACGACGCCGCGGCCGATGACGACGGCGGCGGCGACCGGCGCAGCATCCACCAGCCGATGATGTGTCAGCACTGCGGCCACGCGCCGTGCGAGACGGTGTGTCCGGTGCTGGCGACCACCACCAGCTCGGAGGGTTTGAACCAGCAGGTCTACAACCGCTGCATCGGGACGCGGTACTGCGCCAACAATTGCCCGTACAAGGTGCGGCGGTTCAACTGGCTGGCGTACACCAACGCCGCGCCGCACGCCTCGCACATGGAAGATCCGATCGGGCGCCTGGTCCTGAACCCCGACGTGACGGTTCGCACCCGCGGGATCATGGAGAAGTGCAGCCTGTGCGTACAGCGCATCCAGCTGGGAAAAAACCAGGCGCTGAAAGAACGGCGCACCGTCGCCGACGGTGACGTGGCGACCGCATGCCAGCAAAGCTGCCCGACGGGCGCCATCACCTTCGGCGATCTGATGGATGACAACAGCCGGGTGTCGCGCCTGCTCAGCGGCCGGCGCGCTTACCGGGTGCTGGACGAACTCGGCACGCGCCCGAACGTCGGCTACCTGAAACGCATCCGGCGCCCGGCGCCCGGCGCAGGAGACAAACAATGAGCGCGCCCACCGTCGACGATCTGCGGCGGGCAGCGTCTTCATTGTCGCCGCGCGCGCCGTCCGCGCTGCCGCCGCCGCGCTGGGTGGACGGCCACCCCAGCCCCGGCCAGATCACCGCCGACATCGCCGCGCCACTGGAAGGCCGGCCCGGCAAGGGCTGGTGGATCTGCTTTGGCGTGGCGCTGCTGGCCCTGACCAATCTCCTGGTGATGGTGACGTACCTGTTCGCCAAGGGGATCGGCGTGTGGGGCCTGAACAACAGCGTCGGTTGGGCCTTCGACATCACCAACTTCGTCTTCTGGGTGGGCATCGGCCACGCCGGCACGTTGATCTCGGCGGTGCTGCTTTTGTTCAGGCAAAAGTGGCGCACCTCGATCAACCGCAGCGCCGAGGCGATGACCATCTTCGCCGTCATGTGCGCCGGGCTGTTCCCGCTGATTCACATGGGCCGGCCCTGGGACGCGTTTTTTATTTTTCCGTACTTTCCCAACCAGCGCGGCCCGCTGTGGGTGAACTTCCGTTCGCCGCTGGTGTGGGACGTGTTCGCCATCAGCACGTACCTGACCATCTCGCTGGTGTTCTGGTACCTGGGGATGTTGCCGGACCTGGCGACGCTGCGCGATCGGGCCACGGCACGCCTGAAAAAGCTGGTGTTCGGCACGCTGAGCCTGGGCTGGAACGGTTCTCACCGAACGTGGGCGCGCTATGAAGTCGTCAGCTTGATCCTGGCCGGCCTGGCCACGCCGCTGGTGCTGTCGGTGCATTCGATCGTCAGCACCGACTTCGCCACGTCGTTGCTGCCGGGCTGGCACACCACGATCTTTCCACCGTACTTCGTGGCCGGGGCCATCTACTCGGGCTTCGGGATGGTGCTGACGCTGCTGATCATCACGCGGCAGACCATGCACCTGCAGCGGTACATCACCATCAATCACCTGGAGGCGATGGCCAAGGTGACGCTGGCCACCGGGTCGCTGGTCAGCTACGCGTATGCCACGGAATTTTTCGCCGCCTGGTTCACCGGCAACATCTACGAGCGCTATCACTTCATCAACCGCGCCACCGGTCCTTATGCCTGGTGCTTTTATTTGATGGTGCTGGGCAACGTGGTGACGTCGCAGTTCCTGTGGTTCAAGCGGGCGCGGCGCAGCGTGGTGGTGCTTTTTGTCGCTTCGATCTTGATCAACGTCGGCATGTGGTTCGAACGCTTCGTGATCATCGTGGTGTCGCTGCACCGGGCGTTCTTGCCGTCGGGGTGGGGCATGTTCTATCCGACGCCGGTCGACGTGGGCGTCCTGGTCGGCAGTTTTGGCCTGTTTTTCACCTGTTTTCTGTTGTTCATCCGGTTTCTCCCGATGATCGCCATCTGGGAAATCAAGGGCGTCGCCCAGGACACCGGCCACCACGCCCCCACGGACGGGAGGCACGATGACTGAGCATCGTCGCTTCATGGTCGCCACGTTCACCGATCCGGCGCACCTGCTGGCGGCGCTGCGGCCGCTGCGCATGGGCAGCGTTCCCATCTACGACGTGTACGCGCCGTATCCCATCCACGGCCTGGATCAGGCGATGGGGTTGCGGCGCACGCGCCTGCCGTTGGTGACGCTGCTGGCCGGTTTAACCGGGCTGTCGTTCGCGCTGCTGTTTCAGTTTTACACCAACATCTTCGACTGGCCGCTGAACGTGGGCGGCAAGCCGGACAACTCGGCGCTAGCGTTTGTTCCGGTGTGCTTCGAGCTGACCGTGTTGCTGGGCGGCCTGGCGACCGTCGGGGCGCTGTTCATCCGGACCCGGCTTTATCCCGGCAAGCGCGCTTCGCTGGCGGCGGCCGGCGTCACCGACGATCGATTCGCTCTGGTGCTGCGCGCGCCGGCGGATCGCGATGAACGGCAGCGCACGTTCGCCTTGCTGCTGCGGCACCAGGCCGCGCACATCGACGAGAGGGACACGCCGCCATGAAGCGCGCCGCGATCCATGCCTTGCTCATCCCGTCGCTGGTATTCGCGGTGGGCGCCGGCTGCCAGGCCACGCGCGAAAGCCGCGCCCGCGAGTACATGCCCGACATGGTGCGCGGCCCGGCGTACAAGGCGTTCGCCCCCAACGCCGGCACCAGCGACGGGCTGACCTTGCGTCGCCCGGTGCCGGGAACGATCGCGCGCGGCCAGCACCCTTTTCATTTTCAGCCCGGCGAACCGGAAGCCATTCGCGCCGGCCTGGCGTTGCACAGTCCCTACGCGCCGACCGCGGCGGTGCTGGACGACGGCAAAGGGCTGTTCGAGATCTACTGCACCCCTTGCCACGGCCAGACCGGAAAAGGCGACGGTCCGCTGGCTGGAAAAATCCCGCCGCCACCGGCTTATCGCTCAGAGCGCGTCCTGGGCTTTCCGGCCGGCCGCTTGTTTCACGTGCTGACGCTGGGCTCGGGAAAGATGCCGTCGTACGCCGCCCAGCTTTCCCCCGACGAGCGCTGGAAAGTCATCGCTTACGTGCAGACTGCGTTGCAGGGCAAAAAACCGACGGAGGGCCGGCCATGATCGACGACGCGTCTCGGCCGCAGTCTCAGCCTGTCTTGGCGTCGCATCGCGCGCGTCTGCTGGCCGGGTTGCTGGTGGGGTTCGGCGTGGGCGTCGCGGCGCACGGCCTTATTTTCCAGCCGGCGGAGGCATGGCCGAATCTGCTGCTGGCCGGTTTTTATTTTCTGTCGCTGGCCGTATCGGGTCTGTTTTTCCTCGCTGGCCAGCGCGTGTCGGGCGCCCGCTGGTCGGCCGGCCTGCGCCGCGTGCCCGAGGCGGTGATGCTGCTGTTGCCGTGGGCGGCGATCGGAATGCTGGCTCTCTACTTCGGGCGGCACACGCTGTTCGCCTGGACGCACGAAGGGGCCTTCGCCGGCGATCCACCCATCGCCGGCCGCGGCCGCTATCTGACCGAGACCGGCGTCTTTGGTCGGGCGATTTTCACCTTCGTGGTGTGGACGCTGGCCGCCTGGCGTCTGCGCCGGATCTCCCTGGCCCAAGATGGCGATCCGGGCGGCAATCTCTTCCATCACGCGCGCCTCAATCGAACCGCGGCGCTGTTCGTTGTCCTGTTCGCGCCGACCTTCACCTGCACCGCCTACGACTGGATCCTCTCGCTGGAGCCGCGCTGGTTCAGCACCATGTTCGCGGTCTATCTTTTCGCCGGTACCTTCGTGCAAGGGATCGCCGCCGTCACCTTGATCGTCGCCGTGCTGTACCGGCGCGGCTTGCTGCGCGCGCACATCGGCCCTGAACAGCTGCACGACCTGGGCAAGATGTTGTTCGCCTTCTCGATCTTCTGGGCCTACATCTGGGTCAGCCAGTATCTGCTGATCTGGTACGGCAACCTGCCCGACGAGGTTCCGTACTACATCAAGCGCACGCAGGGCGTCTGGCTGCCGCTGTTCGCGGTGAATTTTTTCGTCAACTGGGTGGGGCCGTTTGTGGTCCTGCTGCCGGCGTCGGCCAAACGGAACCCGCGTGTGCTGGCCGCGGTGTCGATCGTTCTGCTGGCCGGCCACTGGCTGGATCTCTACGTGATGATCATGCCGACGCAGCCGGTGGCGCCGTTGCCGGGGCTGTACGCAGCGGCGATCGGCGCGGGAACGCTGGCGCTGGCGTTCTTGCTGATCGTTCGCAACCTTGGCCGCGCGCCGCTTTCGCCTAGCAACGATCCGGTGCTGGTGGCCGAACGCGCCGCCGGTGCGGTCCACCCATGACGATGACAGCCAACAGCGACAGGAGACAGCCGATGCGCTTCGTGAAGGTGGCGGTGCTGCTGCTGACCGCCGGCGCTCTTACCGCGGTGGTCAGCGGCGCCGAACCGGCGGCGCTGGATCTGCCGAACCGCATCCCCGAAGCCGCGCCCTACGTCACCGAGGAAGCGCGCGCGCTGCCGCCGCCTTACGAAGAGTACTGGCAGACGCAGAACCACCCGGGCCAGTGTCAGACCTGCCACCAACGTATCTTCGACGAGTGGAACGGCTCGATGATGTCGAACTCGTGGCGCGATCCGGTGTGGCGGGCGGCCTTCCTGCTGCTGTCGCGCGCGGTCTCCACCGACGGAGAGTGCGGCACGCCGTCGCCACCCGATGGCACGCCGAAGGCACGCCACAACCCATTCGCCGAACCCGGGGTTTGCGCCTCGCGCTTCAACCTCGGCACGCAACAACTGACTGTGGCCCGCTCGGGCTCGCTGCTGGACGGGTTCTGTTCGCGCTGCCACATGCCCACCAACTATATCGACAACGTGCCGCTACGGACGGTCACCGTCGATCCGCGCACGCACGTGGAAAGCGCGCCGGTTGATCCGCGCTTCAATCCCACCTCCGACAACGGCACCGGCCTGGCGTTCGCCACGCTGGATTCCCAGCTGCGCAACACCGAATCCGGCAAGACCGGGATCTTCTGCGCCGTCTGCCACAGCGACGCCGCCAGCCGCGATACTCCCTTTCACAACTACGCCCGCGGCGGCACCGAATATCACGCTGCCGTCGGCGCCGAGGATCGCGGCGACATTCTGTCGGCGCGCCACCAGGACTTGTTTGCCGTCGCCGATCCCAGCAAACGGAACCTTGGCTACAGCATCGGAGCCGGCGCCTATCGGCTGTCCGCGCACGCCATCGTCGTCGGTGAACGCTTCGGGCCGCTGGCCGCCAACGCCGCGCTGGCTCCGCGGCCGGAAGACGCCAACACCAGCACCGTCTTCGGCCAGCACATTCCCTATCAACAGATGGACGCGTCCAAGCACAAAGGGTTCCACCAGGCGATGTACGTGCGCGCCGAGATGTGCGCCGCCTGCCACGACGTCACCAACGCGCTGCCGATCAAGAACACCCTCGGCCGTTATGTCGGCGGCTTTCCCATCGAGCGCACGTACACCGAATGGACCAACAGTCGTTACGCCGACCGGCCGGGCAACAGCAACTTCGATCCGGCGTTCAAACGCGATTGCCAGTCGTGCCACATGCAGCAGGATTACGGCCAGCCGGGCACGGCGCAGACGCTGTATCAAGGGGGCCATCCGTTGCCCATCCCCAGCGAAGCGGTAGCCACCGACGGAAAGCCGCGGCCGTCGTTCACCCACCACTTCGTCGGCGGCAACGCGCTGGTGCCGCGCCTAATCGGCAAGGATGTCGATCAATCTGGCAACGTCTCGCCGTATCCCGAGCTGTCGACGTTCAGCTTCTCGTCGGCCGATCACGCCAGTCCTTATTCGCGCGCCCTGTGGACCAACATTGACCGCAAAGGTCCTTACGCTCAGCAGGCGCGCATGGCCTGGGATCGCCTGCGGCACGTGGTGTCGCTGGACGCCGATTCGGCCAGCACCGTCGCCGCCGGCGCCTCGCTGCCATTGACCATCACGGCGGCCAATACCGGCAGCGGCCACGATTTTCCCACCGGCTTTCCCGAGGGCCGCATCGCCTGGCTGGCCGTTCACGCCTATGATCTCGGCAGCGGGCAAGAGCTGCTCATTCGCGATAGCCGCTGGAACCGCACCGCGCGCGGCGTGGGCGATCTGACCCGCGAGGAAATGGAAGACCCGGAATTTCCCGGCTGTCACTGGAAGCTGCCGCCCGGGTCGGCCGATCCATTCTCGGTGCAATTCAAGGCCGTGGCGTCGCTGGGCGACGGCTGCCCGACGCTGGATCTGCCGTACGCCACGCCGCTGAACTTGATCACCGACAAGATCACTGGCCTGCCGATTGATCAGCGCGGTCGGATCATCGACGCCGCCACCAATCCTCGTGGGTTGCCGCAGTTCGAAGACCGCAACGGCAACGGCGATCTCTTCGACGATTCGTTCCTGCGCGACACGCGCCTCAAGCCGTTGCCGAACGCCCAGGCCGTCGCCAAGATTGACCGCTACGCCGTGGTCGTTCCGCCGGAGACCATCGGGCCCATCGCCGTCACCACCGCCATCTACTACCAATCGGTCGAGGCCATCGTCGCCGCCAAGTTTCTCGGCAACATCGCCGACAGCAACGGCGACATGGTGTTGCAACCGTGCGTGTTGGGCGGCCTGTGCGACGGCCGCACGCCGCACACCGAGCCGGCGGTGGTGGAAGGCGCGCCGCCGGTGCCGATGGCCATGCACAGCTGGACGGTGGCGGTGGCTGGCGCCGCCCACGACCGCGTTGCGCCGACGGTGGCGACGTATCCGCTGGCGGGCGCCACCGCGGCCTACGAAGACGTGGTCGCCAAGGTCTCTTTCAATGAACCGGTCCGCGGCGTCAACGGCGGAACCTTCACGCTGACCGACGCGACCGGTGCGCCGGTGCCGGCCTGGGTCGATCAGATCGGCGCCGGGACTTTCGGCTTGTTCCCCAACGCCATTCGTTTGAAGAAAGGCGCGCGCTACACCGCGCGGCTGGCGCCGGGGATCTGCGACTTCGCCGACAACTGCACCACCGAGGCCCGCACCTGGTCCTTCGTCGTCGCCGCCGATCCCGAACGCGCCAGTGGCGACACGCGCGTGCCGGTCGGCTTTCGCACCGCCACCGCCAGCGCGGAGTGAGGCGCGGCTATTCGCGCCCCGGCGGCTGGTCGGTGGCGGGCAAGCACAGCCGGCGCTCGTCGGCGCCGTCGCGGCGCATGTGTTGGTACCAGCGCATGTACGTCGGCGCCGCCACCGCCGCCAGCGCGGTCAGCAAAGCGAACCCGAGCAACAGCGCCGCCTGCCTCTGCAAGACTTCGAACGTGCCGGTCGCCGCCACCGCGGTCGCCGCCACCGCCAGCGACAGCACCAGCGCGCTCCAGTAGTCGATCGGGAAACGGCCTATCCAGGTCCGCCCGTGCCACCACACCTCGCCCTTGCGAAAGCGGGTCCAGCCGTAACGCGGGTTCAGCAGGAACCACAGAAAATCCCAGGTCACCACCCAGGCCATGTACGCGGACAGCGTGGTCGCCTCCGCCGCCCACGTCCACGGCACGCCGCCGGCGAACCCGATGTGAAAGCTCCACGCCGGCAGCACGAACATCACCGCGTGGTAACCAGTCAGCGGTTTGCCCCGCATGAACAGGCCATAAAAACGCGCCGGTGGGGTGGTAACGCGAAACCAGGTCGGCAGGCGTTCGGCCCAGCCGTGCGGCCCTTCGATCTCGATCTCCACCGCCGCGAACATCAGGGCGTAGGCAAAAAGAAAAAGCACGCGAATGACAAGGTCGACCGTCGACGGCGTGGCCAGCATGGCGTCAAGCATGGCCCGTCTGGCCGGGCGAGGGTAGGCGCCCGCCGCGCCGCCGCTGATTCCCCCACCCGCACTGGTCGTGGTAAGCAGCGCTGGCCATGATGTCGCCATCGACGGTCAGCCCGAAGAAGAAAAACCTGATGCCGTCCAGCGCCCTGCGCAGCAAGCTGCGCGGCGCCGGGCATGCCTTGTCTGCGATTGTTCAGATAGGCAAGGACGGAACCACCGCCGCCGTCCTGAAACAGCTGGGCCAGGCCTTGCGCGACCACGAGCTGGTCAAGGTGAAGATCGGCAGCGAATGTCCGGATAGTCGCTTCGAAGTGGCCGAACAGATCGCCGATCAATCGGGCGGGAACGTGGCTCAGATCCTCGGGCGCACGGTGCTGGTGTACAAACGCGACCCGGAGAAATCTCGCTTTGAACCGTCGCCGGCGCCGCCTCGCGATCGGGCACAGAAAAAATCGAAACACCCGGCTAGAAAATCGGTCTGACCAATCTCCAGTGGTTCTGGCGGGTTGCAAGGTTTATCGACTTTCATCGATATAATCCAGACAATTTCCTGATCATCCGGTCCGGACGGTGTTACGTTTCCGGGCGGTTGTTTCGACGCTAGGGCGGATGTTTGGCGGGTTGGCCCGGCCACAAAAAGATCGTCGAAACAAAGGGTTGGCTGGTGGGCGGCCGAAAAGAGCAGC
>DASXQB010000398.1:0-2658 GCA_036493295.1 Polyangia bacterium
CTTTTCATAGCTGGTCTTGTCCTTCTTGGGGATCGCCCGCTGCTTGCCGCCCTGATTGCAGGGACAGCAGTCGTCGACCACCAGCGCGCAATCGTGGTCGACCTTGCAGTCGGCGGCTCCCGCGGCGGAGGCGGCTTTGCGTTTGCTGTGCTTGGCGACGGCTGGGTGCGACCAGCCCACGGCCAGCGCCAACAGCGCGAAAAACGTCAGCCGGGCGGCGTGGTGACTTCGGAGAATCGGTTTGAGCATGGCAGGGGAAAATATACACACGCCGAAGCCGCGTCTGGTAGAGACAAGGCGTGGAATTGCCCTGGTCGCTGCGCGCCTGGTTCGTGGCCGACTTCGTGGTCGGCGTGGTGGTCGGCCTGCCGGTGCTGGTCAGCCCGGTGTACGTGCTGGGGCATTTCGGCTGGACGACGATTGATCCCGTGGCGGCGCGGCTGGTGGCGGCGGCGCTGCTGGCCATCGGCCTGCAGTCGTGTTTCGGCCGCAACGATGGCTTCGAGACCTATCGGGCGATGCTGCGCCTGAAGGTTCTCTGGTCGATGGCCGCGGTGGCCGGCCTGCTGGCCGGGATCGCCGATGGCGGGCCGCCGGCGACCTGGGCGTTGCTGGCGGTTTTCGTGGTCTTCCTGGGCGTGTGGTCGCACCACGCCATTCGTTTGAAGCAAATGGCCGGCGCGCCCGCCGACAGCACCGACCCGACGGAAGGCGCTGACGACAACAGCGACGCCGCGCCCGATTCGGCCGGCTAAACCTGACGGCGACGAATGCCGTCTGCGGGGCCGCCGCTTCGGCTATCCTGAGCCCGCTGATGAACGCTGGCAGCCGAAGCTGGTGGAAAAAGTGCGCCCTCGCTCTGCCTTGCGTGGCGCTAGCCGTCGCGTTCGGGTTTTGCGCTGGATGCGAATCGCGGCGCGCCCGCCACTATCACGACCAGGGCAAGCACGCCGACAACGAGCGCGCGACCCTGCCGCCCGCCGAGCCGCCGCTTCCCGAACCGATCCCGGTCGCGCCCCCTCCCGCGCCGGTGCGACCGCCCCCGCCGCCACCATCACCAGCGCCACCGCGACCACGGCGGCCTGAACCGAAAGACGATCGCCTGGGCGCCTGCGGATCTGGCAGCGGCCCGCGCTTCACTGTTCGCGGCGTCGACGACAACGACACGCTGAACGTGCGCGCCGCGCCCGATCCGCAAAGCGACGTCCTGGGTCAGCTTTCGCCCCACGCCACCGGCGTGCTGTCCCTCGGTCAGCGCCACCACGTCGGCAGCGCCACCTGGCACAAGGTCAAGTGCGCCGCCGTCGTCGGCTGGGTCAACGAACGTTTCCTCTCGCCGGCGCGCTGAACAACCCCGGCGCGGCTCGTTCGTTGTCTAGTTCGTTATCTTCGGCGAGCTGATCCGCCCGGTCATCGCGACGACCTCGGCCGAGACGTGTTCGATGCGGCGGAGAACGTCGCGCGTCTCCAGCAGCGACTGGCGCAGAGTCGAATCGACCACCAGCGCGGCGGCCAACACGTCGACCAGTTCGGATGATGTCTCTTGCGCCGCCACCACCTGGCGCAAAAGCTCGCCGCCCTCGGGGATCGACTCGGCCAGCTGATTGACCAACGCGCGCAGCGACTGGTCGGCGTCGCGCAGCTCGCGCTGGTCGCTGGTGGGCAGATCGGGCAGTGACGCGGCGGTGATCAATCGATACGGGCGGTCGGAGATCAGCTCTTCTTCGATGCGAATGCGGGCCCGGCCGCGCACCACCAGATTGAAGCGCCCGTCGGCCAGCTCGTGCGCCATCACCACCTCGCCGATGCCGGCCACCGGACGCACCGACGGTTTTTCGACCGCGTCCAGATCTTGCCCAGGCGCGATCAAGCTGATGGCCAGAAATCTCTGCCCCGCCAGCACGTCGCGGGCCATGGCCCGATAGCGTTCTTCGAAGATGTGCAGCGGCAAAAGCGCGTGCGGGAACAGCACCACGTTCGGCAGCGGGAACATCGGCAGCCGGCGCAGCGCCTCTTGAAAACTGCGGTCCTGCGCCAGCGGGCCGGCGTCGAAGTCGCTACCCAAAGACGTCCACGCAGGACCCGGTCAGGGCCAAAGGAGCCTCGGTTGCCAGGTACAGCACCACACCGGCGACATCTTCGGGCGACATCATCGGCGTGGCGCCGGGCATGCCGATTTTTAGCATGTCGGTGTCGACCGAGCCGGGACAGACCGCGTTGACGGCGATGCGGTGGGCGCGCAGCTCTTCGGCCAGGGCGCGGGTGAACCCGACCACGCCGTGCTTGGCGGCGCAATACGCGGTCAGGCCGGCGGTTCCTTGCCGGCCCGGGATCGACGCGACGTTGATGATGCGCCCGCTGCCGCGCGCCTGCATGTCTGCGACGAAGGCCCGCGACACCAGGAACGTTCCTTTCAAGTTGCCGTCGACCACTTCGTCCCACGCCTCCTCGGACAGCGACGCCAGCGGGGCGCGCGCCACCGCACCGGCGTTGTTGACCAGGATGTCGGGGACGCCCAGACGCTCGCGCACCGTCTGGGCAAAGCGCGCCACCTCGTCGGCCAGGCGTACGTCGCAGACCAGCACGTCGGGCGCGGCGTGCAGCGCGCAGCCCATCACCTCGGCGCCCGCCGCCCGCAACGCCGTGGCGATGGCCAAT
>DASXQB010000399.1:0-22308 GCA_036493295.1 Polyangia bacterium
TTATGTCACCGCCACCCCGGTCATGTAGGCCCCGATGGTCGACGCCAGCGAGCCGCGATCGATCATTCGTTGCAGCTTCCACCCTATGCCGGCCATGCTGTTTCCACCATCCGCCGATAAAGTCCGCGATAGCTCTCCAGCATCTCGCGCCGCTGATAGTAGGCGGTCACCCGTTGCCGTCCGATCCGGCCCAATCGCCGCCGCAGCAGATTGTCCGACGCCAGTCGCACCAGCGCTGCGGCGGTCTCGCGCGGGGCGGCCACCCGCGTGACCAGGCCGCTTGGGCCGAGAGCGCGATCGGCGCCGGGCAGTCCTTCGATCATCTCGCGGCAGGCGCCGACGTCGCTGGCGACGGCGGGAATACCGGCGGCATATGCCTCTAAGATCACCAGCGGCTGACCTTCGCTGAAGCTGGTGAGGGCGACGACGTCGATCTGCCGGTAGATCTGCGCTGCCGGCATGGGGCCCAAGAATCGAATGCTGTCCTGCCGGCCCAGCGTTTTCACCAGCGCCTGGCAGCGAGCGGCGTAGGCCGGCTCTTCGTCGAACGGCCCGATGATGCGCACGTCCAGGGGCGTTTGCCGCATGGCCAGATCGCAGGCCTTGATAAAGGTGATGACGTCCTTGATCGGCACCACCCGGCCGACGAAGCCGACGCGCAAAGGCGCCGGCGCACCAGACGCAGACACTGGTGCAACCTCGCGCTCGGTCTCGCCTTCGTTGATCGCGGTGGCGTCAGCGGCGGCCAGCTCCACGCCGTTGGGGACGATGTCGATCTTGGCGGGCGGCGCGCCGTCGCTGATCTGCTTTTGGCGGTTCACTTCGCTCAGCGTGACGATGCGCTCGGCGCGGTGATAAGCGATCGCCGCCAGCTTGCGGAAGAACTTGGCCCACAGTTGGCGCAGCGCCGATGGTGCCGGCGCGAACGCGGTCAGCCGATCGGGGGTGCCGTCGTCGCGGATCCATTGGGCGCGGGCCAGCTCCATCTCCCGCTCGCGCGTGTAGATGCCGTGCTCGGTGACCGCGAACGGCCGGCCGGTGCGAAAGGCCCAGACCGCGCCCACCAAGCCGGCATAGCCGGTCGAGACAGCGTGATAGCAGCCAGCGGCGGGAGTGGGCGCGGCCAGCAGGCGCAGCAACGGCACGTGCATGGCGCGGAACTGCCAGAAAAGATCGAGAAATGACGTAGCCGGCGCCAGCTTCTGTCCGATCTCCACCAGCAAATTGAAACTGGCGGCGCCGTGCAGGAACGTCGATACGTCCAGATCATCCGCCGCCAGGTCGGCCACCAGCGCGTCGTCGACGCTGTCTTCCAGATGCAGGCGACGAAGGGCGCGCAGCACACGCGACGGCGGCTCGTGGCTGGCGAGGCGGCGGATGGCGCGAATCTGTTGCTCCAGCTCCGCGCGCTCGGGGCCGCGGACCACCGGCGCGTCATGGTCGCGACAGAAAAGGCAACGCAACGCCAGCACGTTCGGCGCCAGCGTGTAGCGAGGTTTGCCGTAGGAGCCGTCGTGCGAGCCGATGTTGAGCACGTCGAAGGTCCGCTCGGGCATACCCTTGATGATGTCGTGCACCCACGAGGACACGCCACCCGACACGAACGGATACGTCCCTTCCACCAACAGGCAAATGTCCGCGCGCTGGGCCGTCGGTTCGGCGTCTTCGCCGGCCTGGAACCAGGCCTCTTCGTCGAACGCCGGTGCAAACGGGCGGACCTCAGCGACGGACATCGAGTGCTCCTTCTGTCGAAATCGCCGCTGCAAATCGTGGCGCAACGGTGCTCGGAATGCTGTTCTCGACTGGCGTGTGCGAGCGCAACCGGGCCTCGGTGCGCAGCGCCCGCATCGCTTCCACCGCGACACCCTCCGGGGTCCCGTTCGATAGCTCCTGGTCCAGGATCGCCAGCGCCGACCCTGGCTGCATCGCCGCCAGCTCCAGCCGGGCGCTCACTATTGCGGCGCCGCTGCCGTTTTGGCGCGCCCCCGGGGTCTGCCGCGTGCTGTCGCTGGCGCTGAGCAGATAGCCGCGCGCTTCCGTGGCCAGCGCCTCCATCATTGCCGGCTCGACGATCCCGCTCTCCAGGGCCCGGGCGATCAGCATGGCGCCGTCGAGGGCGCGCGCCTCCGACGGTTCGGCCGCCATCTCATCACGCAGGGCCGTCAGGGCACACTCGAAACCAGTGCCCAGTTCATCCAAGGCCAGCGCACCTTCGACGGCCATCTCACCGCCGGTGGAGATCACCCAGCGCAACAACGACACGGCGTTGGCGTCACCGCGCCTGGCCAGCGCCGCCAGCGTTGCCCGTCGATCGTCGATCGCCGCCGCCATCAGCATCTCGCACGCCGGCAAGGCCGCGGCGATGCGCCGGACATGTTGCCGCGCGGGTAACTCCCGCTCGTCGGCGTCCACGGGCGCCGGGTCGTTCAGCGCTGCTTGAGGCGTGGTCCCCAGGGCCAGGGCCACCAGCACCACGCCGACCACCGGCAAGGTCAGGATCAACGCCACCGCCAGCGTGCACCCGCTCCCGGGTAGACGCTTTCGCAAAAGGACGATGGTCAACGCCGCCAGGGCGTGCAGCGCGGTTGCTCCCAGCAAGAAGGGCAGCGCGCTTCCTGCCAGCACCGGCAAGGCCAGCGCGGCAAGATCGATCCCCGCGCAAAGCGCCAGCGTCAAGATGGGCAGCCGGGGCCGCGCGGGCAACGCGGCCGCATCGGGTTTGCGCGAGCCGCGGCGGGACATTCGACGTTCCGGCGATCGCTGTCCCGCCACTTTGCGCGCGTCGATCATGACGATGCACCATCCTGACAACCAGCAAGCGCAGGCGTGAACCCCGATCCCAGGACCGTGATCTCGAAGTATTCCGGCACCGATGAAATCCGCTCGCTGTCGAACCCGTCGTCGATCCGGCGCCCGTCGGTGGCGACCTGCATGCGGTCAGCCCGACAGAGAGCGGCGGCCAGCCAACCGCCCATCACCGTCAGGTCCTGCAGCGCGGCCGGGCTGGTGCCCCCGTGCGGAACACCGCGAACCGCCAGCACGCCGATCAGCAGGGAGGCAGCGTCCAGCAGCGGCACCACGAGATCCGCATCCGATGGAGAGGCGTCGGCCAGGTCGCCGGCCCGCACCGGCATGCACGTGCGGATGGCGGCGATCACCGCGTGGTCGCCGCTCAGATCGGCCGCCCCGCCGCCGGCCGACGACCACGCGCCCGTCGCGGCCAGCGGACTGGTGCCAACATCGTCGCTCAACCGTTGCACCAAACCGGCGCGCGCCCCCAGCCGCGCCAGGGCCAGATCCAGGGTGGCCTCGGCTGCGGCTTCCGGATCATCTCCCTCGATGCGCGCGGCCACGTCGCGTAGAAAGCTCAGCGACAGCTCCAGTCGATCGGCGCGCCCGCACAGTCCCAGGAACGCCTCCTCGAATTCATCCAGCAGCGATTGCTGGGCGGCGCTGCGCTGGCGCGACACTTCCAGCTTGGTCGTCAGATCGCCGTGACGCCGTTCGTGCGTCGAGGCCACCCAGCCGACCAACACGGCGGCCGCCAACCCGGCCAGATCGTCGGCGCGCTCGAACCGCGCAGTCAGCGCTCCGAAGGCATGCAGAAAAGCGGCCGCTGCCAACAGCGGTCCCCACACCAGCGGCAGCGCCAGCAACAGCCCCTCGGTGCCATAGCGGGCCGCCATCAGGATGACCGCGATCCAGGCGACGTGCGGCCCCCGCGCGCCCAAGGCCGCATCAGTGGACGAGATCAAGAGCGCGATTCCCAAACCGATGCAGCCCACGCCCAGCGCTTCCACGCTGGTGCTTCGAAGCTCAGAGGTCCGCATGGAAAGTCACCCATCCCGTCTGGCGTGTCCCGGTGAAGCCCGAGGTCGTTTCCTTCACGAGCTCATAGTTGACCAGCAGCTTGGTGGACCAGGACAGCGCGACGGTCGCCACCGCGCCCACGCTGTACAAAGTGGCGCTGCGGGCGTTGTCATAGCCAAACCCGCCGCGCAGCTCGAGGCCGGCTTGCTGCGCGGCCAGCACCTTGCGCATGGTGGCCGTCGCCAGGTCCACCCGCGCCCGCGGCGCCAGCACGATACGGGACAAGAAGTCGGGCGTCGAGTCGCCCCACATTTCCTGGTGGCGGTAACTCAAGATCGCGGCGTCGCTGAACGACGCGCGAGACACCATGCGATCGTCGAGCGCCTCTGCACGCAGGAGCTGCTCCGGGTTGCTCCAGATGACCAGATCGGTGCCACCGATCAGATTGCGCTGCGTGGAAACGGGATCTTCCTGCGCGACCCCGGGGGTCAGGCGAAACTGCCGCCACTGGCCGGCCAGCACCAGAATCATGCGCCGCGAGGTTGGGTAGGCGAACACCTCGCCGCCGGCGCTGTTCGTGCTGCCGCCTTCGGAGACGGTCACGGCGGCGTCGCTCCAGGGCTGGTTCAGCTCGCCGCGCAGGTGCACCTCGGCATGGCCAAGCAATGGCAGCGTCAGCTCGCTGCTGGCGCCGAGGCGCAGGCGATCAACCGACGCTTCGGCAGCGGGCGCACGCGAAGCCGCAGATGTTTGGCCCAGATCGCCCGCCACCAGCCACCAAGCGCCTTGGCTGGTGCCCAGGATCAGACCGGCGCGAATGCCGGTAGAGGCGCCTCCACCGTTGACCAGCGTTCCTCCGCGCAGCACCTGGCCCGACGACGTTTCGTGCCAGCCCACCAGCGATCCGACCTGACGCGAGCCGAACGGCACGGCGACTCCTGCTTGCAGGTGAAGAGCGTCGGCCTGCGGATCGCGGCGGGCAATGACGCTGGCGCTGACTTCGGGGGTGGTGCGATAGCGGACGCGCGCCAGCGCGATGGCCAGAGTATCGTCGCGCTGTCCCGCCTCTGCAGCGATGGCGCTTTCATAGAGATCGCGGGCGCCGCGAAAGTCGCCCGCTCGCTCCAAAGCGCGGGCCCAGGCCAAGTAGCTCACGATGGTGGGACGCTCCGCCGCCAGCCCGGACCGCAGCGACAGCTCATGGTCGAGATCGCCGCTCGCTTCAAGCGCCCACGCCAGGACCTCTCGGGCGCGGACATTGTGCGGATCGCGCGCCAGCAGTCGTTCCAGAACCTGCCGGCCTCCCAGCCAGTCGTGACGAATCAGGTGCGATTCGGCTTGGCAGATCGCCACCTCGGCGTCCACCGCGGGCGCGGACGGCCAAAGCGTTTCGTAAATCAGGTCGGCGCGCTGGAGTTCCCCGCGACGAGCGTAGATCCGGGCCAGCCAAAGCTTGGGCATCCGCTCAGTCGGCGCCGGTCCAATCTCGCGTTCGGCGATGCGCAGCTCGTTGTCCGCTTCGTCGTCCCGCTCCAGCGCGAACAGTGCCTCACTGCGCAGATAGTGCAGCTCAGGATCAGCTTGGTGGCGGGCGATGGTGTTCGCTTGCGCCAGCAGCGTGGCGGCCCGATCGAAGGCGCCCTCGCCAAGCGCGGTCGTCGCAGCAGTTCGCGCGTCGCGACTCCGGTCCACCTCCTCGGCCGTCGGGCGCGTTTCGGTGGACTGGGTCTCCGCTCGCGACGTCGGCGACGCCAGCAGCGAAGCGAATCCGATTGGTAAGGCCCAGCGGCGAAGTGCGAATCGAACCAGCTCAACTCGTCGCATCTCGAATAGCTGAATAGCAACCGCCGTGCCTCACGAGAATTCGGGCGGTCACGCAGCGCGGGACTCCCGAACTGCGCAATTCTGACCTGTAATTCGTGTTGCAGAGCTAGAAGTGCGCATTTCACCGCAGCCACCCCACACCTAGGTGGCGCGCCGACCTTTGCAGGAATGCGACTGATCTAATGATAGACACGCGTCGCGCTGTTCGACCGCGGCAGGGATCGAGCCGATGGCATGGCGAGTGCTCTCACCTTCTGCCGAGAAGTGTGCTGTCAGTCGGTGGGCGGCGCCACCTCGAGTCAATTGAAAGGAAGGAATCATGCGTAGGCAGAAGGTAACAAGCATTGTGGTCGCCGGTCTGGGGTTGGCGACCACCTGCCTGTTGGGATGCGGCGAGCGTACGCCGTCATCCATCGCACCGACTGGCCACGAACTGGCGCGCGGCCCACTGGCGCCGCCCGCCTACCAGACCCGCCCGCAGCAATCGATGCTGACGATTGACCCCACGCCTGCCCCGGCGCCGACCACGGGCGAAGCGACCAGTGTTGATGCTCGCCTCTTGGTGATCACTGCCGACGGCACCGACCCGGCGTATCTGGCGATCGTGGAAAACTTGCAATACCTCGGAACGCCATTCGACGTCTTCAACGCCGCCACCGAGCCGCCGCTGACCGCCGACCGCCTGGCCACTGGCAGCCACGGACTTTATTACGGCGTGATCCTCGACCTCGGGAACCTGGCATTGAACGCCACCAGTGCCTTCACCACCGACGAATGGACTGTGCTGTCCGACTACGAGACGCGCTTCACCGTTCGGCGCGCGGCGCTTTATACCTATCCCGAAGCGGCGGCCTACGGGATGACACCGCTCGCCGGGATCGACACCTCGGTGACGCCGCTGGCTGCCAGTTGCACCCCGCTGGGCGTCCAGGTGTTCAGCGAACTCAACTGCGACGCTGGCGTGACCATCAAACAGGCCTGGGCCTACCCGGCCGTCGCCACCGACGCCGGGACGGAGCCGCTGCTGGTTGATTCCAACGGGAACATCTTGGCCGCCATTCGCGAGCACGGCGCTAACCGCGAGACCCTGGTTCTCACCTTCGCGCAGAGCCCCAGTCTCGTGCACTCGCTGGCGCTGCTGCCCGACGTCGTGACCTGGGTGACCCGCGGAGTCTACGTCGGCGAACGGCACATTTACGACGACACCCAGATCGACGACCTGTTTCTGTCGACGGAGACGTACCTCGGCGATCCCGCCGGCTACCGGATTTCGGCAGATGACATGCAGAACATCAACGATTGGCAGGAGACAGTGCGCACGCATTCGTCGACCCCGGACTTTCGGGTCGATTGGGCGCTCAACGGAGCAGGCTCGGCCCAGATCCCCGGCGACCTGCTGACGGCGCGCGCGCAAGCGCTGGGGCCGGCGTTCAAATGGATCAGCCACACCTGGGATCACGCGTATCTCGATTCGACGCCGCCGCCGGATCCAGGTGATCTGTGGGCCGGCAGCTACTCCCAGGCGCTGAGCGAGTTCCTACGCAACGACAAACTAATCGCCAAGCTGGGCCTTGAACCGTTCGATCTTCGCAACATCGTCACCCCGGGTGTTTCCGGGTTGACCAACCCGGCGGCCATGCTCGCCGCGCACGACGCCGGCATTCGCTTTCTGGTCGGTGACACGTCGGTGGCCGGCTACAACAACCCGACGCCCAAGGCCGGGCTCTGGAATCCACTGCAGCCGGACATATTGATCATCCCGCGCCGTCCCACCAACCTTTTTTACAACGTCTCGACTCCGGATGAATGGGCGAACGAGTACAACGTGCTTTACCGCGCGTACTGGGGCCGCGACCTCACCGTCGCCGAGATCCAGGACTTCGAGAGCGATCTGCTTTTGACCTATTTGCTCCGCGGCGAGAACGACCCGTGGATGTTTCACCAGGTCAACACCCGCAATTATGGCGGCGGCCACAGCTTGCTGTCCGACTTGCACGACAGCGCGTTCAGCAAATTCGCGGCGCTGTCGCGACTGCCGATCATGAGTCCCACGATGGAACAGATGGGCGGCCACATTTCCGATCGCATGCAATTCAACGCCGCTGGCGTGACCGCGACGATCGGACCGGGATCGACGATCACCGTGCACGCCACCGCCGCCGTCACGGCTCCAGTAACGGGGTTGTGCACGCCCACGGCGGAGACCTACGCCGGTCGTCGCATCTCGTATGTTCAACTGGCGGCGGGGCAAGACGCGACGTTCTCGCTGGTGGGCTGCAACGACGGCAGCGGCGGCGCCGGTGGCAGCGACGCAGGAACCGGAGGCGCGATGGCTGATGCGGGCGGGCCAGACGCCGGGACAGGAGGCGCAGCCGCGGTTGATGCAGGTGGAAGCGATGCGGGCGCCGATGTTGGCGGCTCGGGTGGCGCGACGGGCAGCGGCGGCGCGATCGTCGAAGGCACCGGCGGAGCCGTCGGCAGCGGTGGCGCACCGGTGGTGGTGATGGGTTCCGGCGGCGCGACCGGCACTGGTGGCGCCACGGTTGAAGGCACCGGTGGCGCCATCGGCACCGGTGGTCAGATGGCGCCCGGCTCAGGCGACGCGACCGGTGGAACGGGAGGGCGGTCCACGACGGTGCCGGGTGACGGCGCGGGCGCGAACAGTGGCATCCCAATCGGTGCAGGCGGCATCGGCGGCGCGATCGGCAGCGGCGGCCCGATCGGCAGCGGCGGCGCACCGGTGGTGGTGATGGGCTCCGGCGGCGCGACCGGCACTGGTGGCGCCATGGTTGACGGCACCGGCGGCACGACGGGCAGCGGCGGCGCACCGGTGGTGGTTGGCAGCGGCGGCGCGACGGGCAGCGGCGGCGCAGTCGCGGCCGGCTCTGGTGGCAGCGGGGGTGGAGATCCGGGCGCAGGTACGGGTGGCGTGAGCGGCAGCGGCGGCGCGACAGTCTCTGGCTCAGGCGGTGCACCCGCCGTGGGCTCGGGCGGCGCAATGGGTTCAGGTGGCGTGAGCGGCTCAGGCGGTCAGATGGCGTCTGGCTCCGGCGGCGCGACTGGTGGAACGGGCGGGATTCTCGGGACGGTGCCGGGCGACGGCTCAGGCGGGAACGGTGGCATCCCCTTTGGTGTCGGCGGCATGGACGGCTACGGAACCATCGGCGCCCGCCCCGACAGCGGGGCCTCTCCTGACGCCGGCGCGGCTGACGTATCAGCGCCGCCAGGCACAGTCGTACCGAAGAAGGTCGCCTCCAGCAGCGCCGGCTGCACCGTCGCTGGCGAGGCGCCGCAACCGTTCGGGCTGGGCCTGGCGCTCACGCTGGGCGCGTGGCTGATGATTCGTCGCCGGCTCTCGCGTGGAAGGAGAATCTGAACATGTGCGGCAGGCGGCGCTGGCGCTGGTAGCCGCGCACATCGGCCGGCGCACCAGCCGGTGGGGTCCCGGCGGCCGCGGCGTGAACAGGGCTCGCGCCCTGGCCACGGGGCTAGCCAGCATTGCCACCGACAGATCGCCGGTCGATTCGTCGGCGTGCGCGACGTGCCTTTTGTCGGGCGCGGGACCAACGATCCCCTCGCGCGGGAAAGCGTATTGAAGTGAAAGAGATCTCGTACATCGACGACGGTTTGAACTTGGCCGACGTGCGCGCGCGCCTGGCTTCGATCATCGCCGTCGCCACCGTCGGCGATCGCCAGATCGAAGAGCAGTGCCAGCACCTGCTGTGGGTCCCGGCAGCGAAAAGCGTGACCGTCGAGTGAGGATCGGCGAACGTGCGGCGACAATCGGTGTGTTTGGCTTGGGGCTCTTTTCGGCCGCGCTGGTCGCCCAGGCGGCCGACCCGGTGGCCGGATGGAAGCCGGCGCCGGGTCTGTCCTGGCAATGGCAGCTCAGCGGCAGCATCGATCTCACCGTCGACGCCGCCATGTTCGACGTCGATCTGTTCGACGTGCCGGCGACCACCGTGGCGGCGCTGCACCAGCGTGGACGAATCGCCGTCTGTTACGTCAGCGCTGGTTCGTTCGAAAACTGGCGGCCGGACGCCGCGCGCGTCCCGGCGGAGTTGAAGGGAAAGCCGCTGGTGGGTTGGCCCCGGGAAAGCTGGCTGGACATTCGACAGGTGGAACAGCTGGCATCGATCATGGACGCACGGATGGATCTGTGTCGGGCCAAGGGCTTTGACGGAATCGAGCTGGATAACGTCGACGGGTACACCAACGACACGGGTTTTCCGCTGACGGCCGCCGACCAGCTTCGTTACAACCTGCTGCTGGCCAATCACGCCCACGCACACGGCCTGTCGGTCGGCTTGAAGAACGACCTCGATCAGATCCCGTCGCTGGTCGGCGTGTTTGACTGGGCCTTGAACGAAGAGTGTTTCGCCGAGCACGAGTGCGACCGCCTCTTGCCCTTCATTGCTGCCGGCAAAGCGGTGTTCAACGTCGAATATGTCCTGCCCGCCGCCGCGGTGGTCTGCCCGCGCGCAAAGAGACTGCGGTTCAGCACGCTGATCAAGGACCGCAACCTCGGCGCCAAGCGCCAGGCCTGCCCATGAGCGCCGCTGGTGGCGGCCATCAGGGGCCGAGCCCGACCGCCCTGTTGCTTGGGGGACAACGACTGTTGTTTCGCTGCGCGGAGACTGTGTATCGCTTCAGGGTACCGGCGGCACAATCATTGACGTTATCAGCCGGGCTGGGCGGTGCGAGCTGGGTGCAAGGCTTGCACACATGACAACCTGGACGGATAGCTTGGACACCCGGGGACGCGTCTTGATCGCCGACGATGAGGCCAACGCGCGCATCGCGCTGGTCAAGCTGCTGCGTGGCGAACGGTATGCCGTCGAGTCCGCGGCCGACGGATTCAAGGCTCTGGGGAAGCTGGAGGAGTTTGCCCCCGACGTGGTGCTGACCGATCTCATGATGCCGGGGATGAACGGCATCGAGCTTCTCGCTCGGGTGCGCGAGCACGACCCTGAGACTGCCGTCATCATCATGACTGCCTATGGTGTCGTCGAGACAGCGGTCGGTGCCATGCGGGCGGGAGCCTGCGATTATCTGACCAAGCCGATCAACATGGGCGAGCTGTCGGCGATCCTGGAGCGCGAGATGGAGCAGCGCCGGATCCGCACCGACACCAAACGGTTGCGGGCGTCCTTGGTTGAACGCAATCCGTTCGAAAATCTGGTGGGTAACGCTGCCCCGATGCAGGAAGTGTTCAAGACCATCGCCCAGATCGCTCGTGCCCGCGCCAGCGTCCTTATTACTGGCGAGTCTGGAACCGGCAAGGAGCTCGTCGCCGCCGCAATCCACGAGCGGAGCCCGCGCAACAAAGGGCCTTTCGTCAAGCTGCACTGTGCGGCGTTGGCCGAGTCGCTGCTGGAGAGTGAGCTGTTCGGATACGAGAGGGGAGCCTTCACCGGCGCGCAGGCCCGGCGCGAAGGTCGCTTCTTCCGGGCCGACGGCGGGACGCTGTTCCTCGACGAGATTGGTGAGATTTCGCCGGCGGTGCAGGTCAAGCTGCTGCGGTTCCTGCAGGAGCGCGAGTTCGAGCGGGTGGGCGGTAACGAGACCATCAGCGTTGATGTCCGGGTCATTGCGGCGACCAATCGCAACCTCACGCAAATGGTGGCCGCCGGCAAGTTCAGGGAGGATCTCTACTACCGGTTGAACGTGATCAACCTGGCCATGCCAGCACTCCGGGAGCGGTCATCGGATGTTCCGCTGCTGGCTGTCCACTTCTTGCACAAGTACACGGCGGAGAACGACAAGACGATCGGTGGTTTCTCCACCGAAGCATTGGAACGCCTGGCGAGCTACCACTGGCCGGGCAACGTGCGCGAGCTCGAGAACGTGATCGAGCGCGGCGTGGTCGTGGCGAACGGCCCGGAGATCACGCTCGCCGATCTGCCCCACAATCTGGTCCCGGCCAAGGATCGACGCGCCGTCGAGATCCCGGGCGCCACCATGGAGGAGATCGAGCGTTACGCCATCACCAAGACCTTAGAGGCGACCGGCGGGGCCACCGGAGCCGCCGCCGAAATCCTGAACATCAGTGTCAGGAAGATCAATTACAAGCTGCAGGACTACCAAAGCGCTCCGAAGTCCGCCGTCGATCCGTCTCTGACCGCGATCCTGAGCCAGTCCAGGCGACGGCTCAGGCGCACGGAAGAGTGAGAGTGAAGCAAGTGCAACCGGCCTCTGATTGGACGCGAATCGCGCCTCCATGGTCGGTCACGATGCGGTGAACCAGCGATAGACCAAGGCCCGTGCCGTGCGGCTTGGTGGTGAAGAAAGCGTCGAACACCGGCAGATCCTCGGCGAATCCAGGACCATCGTCCTCGACGTCGATCTCGACGGCGGCCTCGACCCGGCGGGTGCGGATGGTAAGCACGCCGCCACCCTTGGCATGCATGGCCTCGGAGGCGTTTCGGGTCAGATTCAAAAACACCTGTTGCAGGCGTGCGGGGTCTCCGATCACAGACGGCAGAGAGGGATCCAGTTCCTGGTCCACGCGCACATTGGCAGCGTCGATTTCCGGCCGGATCAGCGTCACGACGGCTGCCAGGAGCTTGCGTAGGTCGAGCGGGCGTCGTTCGATGGGTCTTGGCTGGGCGAACGCCAAGAAGTCCCTGACCAACTTTTCCAGGCGCTCGATCTCGCTTTTGATGATGAGAGTGATCGGCAGCGTGCTCTCCGGGCCTTCCCCGTCGCTCAAGCTCCGCGCGAGGAGCGTGAGTTGCAGCGAGGCCGAGTTGAGCGGGTTGCGAACCTCGTGCGCCAGCCCAGCAGCCATGGTGCCGACCGCGGCCAGGCGCTCGGCCCGCGCGGTGCGCCGTAACATCTCTTGCTCGTCGGTGACGTCGATACCGACGGCATAGACCATGGGCTCGCCGCCCCGCTCCTGAACTTCGGCGTGGCGCCAGCGCACCTGGCGCTCGCCGCCCCCTTTCACGGGCAGTGCCTGTGGTGCTTCACCATAGCCGACCAGGGCAGCGCCCGGCGTCCCCAACATCTCTTCCCGAGAAAGGCCGGTCACCTGTTCCAGCTGGCGATTCCAGGTGGTGATTCGCCCCATCTCGTCCAGCGCCAACGCGAATGACGGCATTGATCCGACCAGCTCCCAGCGGCGCTCGGACAGCTCGAGCTCGAGACGCAGACTCTCTGCTTCCCGATACCGCGCCGCCTGGGCGCAAGCGCGGCGGACGATCGCCAGCAGGTCGGATGATGAAAACGGCTTTTGCACGTAGGCCAGTGCGCCTACCCGAAGCGCGGCCATCGCCCCCTCCAGGCTGGCGTTGTTGCAGAGGAGGACCATTTGCGTGGACGGCGCGAGTGCGCGCAGCGGCTCGAACAAAGAGATGCCGTCGCCGTCGGGCAGCCTTACGTCGATCAGGGCGACGTCGAACCGAGTCTTTGCCGCCCGGGCCAGGGCGTTCTGTCGATCGGCCACGATGGTGGTGTGGGCGCCCAGTGTTTGGACTATCGCGGCGATGTTCTCCGCCATCGCCTGATCTCCGTCCGCGATAAGGACGTGGGGGGTCATGTCGAAAGGAAAGCCATCGCCAATGATCAGAAGGTGGTGCCGGCGAACGTCGGTGGCCTGTTCGATAGCCAAAGCAAATTTCGCATGTCCCGATCGACTGTGCCAAGTATCGCGCGCACTGACAACGCCACGGCTCCTGCCCTCGAACCCTTTTGTATCGCCGGCGATGGTCGTCCTGACGATTTGGAAGCAGGATGCCGGAGGTTCGAGTCCTCTCGCCCCGACAATTGTAGACCGCGAGATTCTCGCGGGTAAGATTGGCGCCGGGCGATCGATGAACAGATCCTGCTTGCGGCAGTTTGGATGGTCGGTGGTGCTGGCGGCGTTGCTGACCGCCTGCCAGTCGAGTTCCGCGCCGCCGCGGGACAAGCGCATCGTCGAGACGGTGACGCGCACCGTGTCCGCGCGCGCCGGCGCGATCATCGCGCTGCCGAGCGGGAGCAGCGCCACCATTCCGCCCGGCGCGCTGCCGGCCGATCAGAGCGTGACGTTCTACCTCGCCTCGTCGATGTCGATGCCACCGCCTGGCGATCTGCTGCAGCCGATCGGGCCGGTCATCGGTTTGATCTTCGACGCCACGAGCAGCGGCCAAGCGTTGTCGGTCAAGCAGAGCGCGCTGGCCGCGACGGACCTGGCGCCGATCGTGTTGACCACGGGCCTCGGCAACCCAAGGCCAGTGGGCGCCGCAGATGCCGGTGGCGTGGCAAGCGCGGTTGATCTCTCGCATGGCCAGACGTTCGTGGGCATCCCCGGGGAGGTGGACGTCGGCGCGGGCACGGTGGCGTTTCAGGTGCCCGGCGCGGCCGCCCCCGAGCTGAAGTCAATCGAGGTGAGCCTGGCGACCCTCAACACTGTTCCTGCGCCCCGTTTCGGGGGCCGAATCTGGAGCCCCAGCGCTGGGAACTGGGTCGCCTTGCCCGACGATCTTCCCGCCGACTTCAGCGGGAAGAAGACCCTGGTGATCACCCACGGCATCCTGAGCAGCGTCGAGAACGCGTACGGCGCGTGCATCAACGACATCATGGCCGCGGGCAACTACGACCAGGTGGTCGGCTTTGATTACGATTGGACGGACGGCGTCGATGCCAACGGCCAGAAATACGCCGCTTTTCTGGATCGCCTGACGACCGCTGGCGTTCAAGAAGTCGATATGGAAGCGCATAGCTACGGCACGGTCGTTTCGCTGTCGGCCGCGTCGCGCTCGGGTCTGCACATTCACAACATGGTCCTCGAGGGCGGGCCCTGCAATGGAACGCCGGTCGCCGACCGCGCGCTTGTCAAGGCGTTGGGCATCGCGCACGTGACGGACTTTCTCGCCCCGCAGACCACGCTGCGGGATCTCCTGCAAAGCCCGATGCTGACCGATCTCCAACCGGGCGGAGCGGTCCTCGAGCAGGTCCGAACCGACTTCAACAACGCGCACGGGGACACCAACGTCATCAAGATCGTCGGCAACCTCCCGACCACCCCGGCCACCGCCGCCTTGCTGGGGATACCGTTCGATCTGCCGTTCGACGGCATCATCCCGGCGAGCAGCGCCGCGTGCCCAGGCGTCGGCGCCGCGAGCAGCCCGCCTCCCCAAACCTTCGGTCTCAATCACATCGAGCTGCCCTGTCCGATGGACAAGTCGACCATCAACGCGGTGGCCGGATTGCTGCAACAGTGGACGCCGGCGCCGCCCGCGCAAACCGACGGCTCGACCATGAACCCCGCTGACAGCGGCTCGGGCGGCGGCGGGCAGGGCGGCGACACCGGCAGCGGCGGCGCGGGAGGCAGCGGCGGCGGCACGGTCAGCGGCGGTTCGGGTGGAAGCGTCGGCTCCGGCGGCGGCGTTGGCTCGTCCAACGATGGCGGAACGAGCGACTCACCGCCACAGTGTGATTCCCTTCGTTGCAACCAGATCTGCCTCGACAACTTGAACGCGTGCTATTCGCCCTGCAACACGTTCCCTTGTTTGAATGCTTGCGACGCGATCTACAACAAGTGCCCCAGCAACACGGATCCGCAAACCTGCATGTGCATTCCGTGACCAGCTGACGTTCGACGCGGCGACGGAAGCGAATGTCTTCAAGCTTCGCGGGGACCTTCCGCGACCGCCACAGCCGTGGCATGGGATCGGCGATGGGTGGTTTCGGGGGCGCCCTCTTCTTGATGAAGCAGTAGGCGATTCGTCAGACCTCGGAAAAATCGAGCGATAGCCCATTGTCGTCATGTGTTGGTGGGGAACGGAAGTGTGTCGGGGACCCATCCGACTCAGGGTTTCATTCGTTTCGGTGAGCCTGCCGCTGCCATCCGGGTGCTGGCGGCCGAGGAGGGTGAGGCGCGCTCGACCGCCTTCAGTGCGCTGCGCAGGTACCATCCCCAGCCACGCCGGCCGAGGAGGTGGTTCAACAAGTAGGCGAAGGCGCCGTTGAAGCTGCGACGGAATCTGCGCGCGAAGGTCATCCGCACCTCGCTGCCGCCCCCGGCGCGCGGGTTCACGCGAAGCTCCCACCACGAGCCGCGCTGGAGCACGTTAGAATCGAGGACGACCTGCTTGATCAAGCCGGGTTCTGACCAGTCGTAACGGGTTCGCTCCCACGCGAACCAGGCGATCCCTGTGGCGTACTCCGTCACCTCAACATGGGTGGCTCCGCGCTCGTGCACCGCGAGGCGCCTCGCATCGACGTTGGTCCACACTTCGGCTCGTTGTTCGGAAAAGTTCGTTCCAGCGAGCGCGAGCACCTGCTCGGGATTGGCGGCGGTCTCCGCGGTGACCTCGAGGTGCATGTCAGGTCCCCTGCAGCTTGCGCATGTTTCGCGCGATCGCTTCGGAGACCGTGCGGTGCTCCGCTGCCGGGCTGAACTGAACGTACTCCGTTCCCGCGTCGACGCGCTGGAGGTGGCCGGCGGGCACGTAGAACGCGTCACCCGCCTCGAGGACCTCCGTGCGATCGTCGAACGTAAAGACCAACCTGCCGCTGAAGACGTACCCCCAGTGCGGGCAAGGGCAGCGATTGCCTGGCAGTCCTTCGAGCATCGGCTTGGTGTCGACGGCGATGGCGAATCGGACGAAGTTGACGACGGTGTCCTCGACGTCCCCGCGCCATTCCTCTATCGGTCCGTGGTCCTGGTGTTGAGCGTCCTTCTTGGAAACCTTCGGCATGGAAGCCCCCTTTCGCTCGCAAGCTTCGCAGCGCGGCCCGGCCTGCGCATGAGGCGTTCTCCTCAGACGACGTCTGTTTGCGCGTCGTGAGCGGAGAGTCCGATCGCGAAGAGTCCCCGTTGCACGGCGAACAGGGCCGCCCCCGCGCGGTTTTTCGCCCCGATCTTGCTGTAGATGTGCTCGATGTGATTGCCCGCCGTCTTCGGTGTGACGCCAAGCTTCTCGGCGACGTCCTTTGTCGACATGCCCCCCGCCAGCAGCCGCAAGACCTCCACCTCGCGGGAGGTGAGGCCCGCCGGCTGCTCGGAGCCGCGGCGGCTTTGATGACCGGCGGCGGCGAGAACGGCCTCGACCGCGTCGCCGTCGAAGCGGCCAGCCCGGACGTCGCCGCGCAGCTCGCTGGCAGCCGCGTCCGGCGAACGCGGCGGACGGTGCGGTCGCGGCTCGCCCATGGCCCGGTACGCGACGGCGGCGGCGAGGATCCTTGCGGCGACGGGGACCGATGCGCCTCTCGATCCGCGCGGGTAACCCGAACCGTCCATGCGCTCGCAGTGCTGCGCGGCGAGCTCCCCGAAAGGCGTGAGCACGGGCGATTGTCGCAGCATGCGGTCGGTCAGGTAGGGATGCATCCGGATGCGCTCCCACTCGCCGACCCCGAGCGGGCCGCGCTTGTCCCAGATGGCGTTCGACACTCCCAGCCGTCCGAAGTTGTGAACGAGCCCGGCTCGGCGCAGCGCCTGCACGTCGACGGCGGGCATTCCGAGACGAGCGCCGGCGGCGGCGGCGAGCTCGGCGACGTTCGCCGAATGGCCGAGGAAGTAGGGCGACTTCAAATCGACAAAGTCCGCGACGGCCGCGAGCGCGGCGTCGATCCCGGCCTGCGCGCTGGCGCCGCCCAGCGCAGGCTCGGCGTCGATGACGGCCGTCCACGTCTGCGACGCGTCCAGGCCCGCCAAGATCGCGGCGCCGTTCTCGCGAAAGAGCTTGGCGAGCCCCGGGTCGAACTGCGACCCAGCCAGGCCACTGCACAGCGCGTTCACCGAATCGATGCCTCCCACGCGATTGGCGACCTCCACGTATTCGGCGAGCTGCGCGATTCGCGACGTCAGCGGGATGGCTTCGCCGGATACCTTGCCCGGCCAGCCGCGGCCATCCCAGTGCTCATAGGCCGCTTCCAATGCCTCTCGCACGCCTGCGGGAAGGCCAAGCCTTTCGGCGAGCGCAACGGCCACCTTCATGTGCACCGTGATGTCCATCTCGCGATGTCCCGCGATCATGAACTCCAGGCCAAGTCGAAATCGATGCAGAGGCGCGTTGTTCGCGCCCAACATCCGCATGGTGAACAAGGCGCCACGCGCACGCATGCCGTGGCGATACTTCGCCGCTTTCACGGCGATGTCGTCGCCGAACCATTTGGCCTGCTCGTGTGCGTCCGCGTGACAGCCCACGTTGATGAGAAGCGCGGCGAAGTAGACGGTCGTGCGAGCCTGGCTGTCGAGCCCCATTCGTTCGGCGATGCGGAGGGCGATCAGGCATTGGCGGAGCACGTGCTCCATCGGCTGCCCAAAGCCGAGGTCGATTCCGAGGGAAAGAGCGGCGAGGAGCTCGGCAAGGCGGACACGATGTAAGGAGCCCTGGTCGGACACTGGACGCAGCGTAACCGCAGTCCAGCCTTGGGTGCCACCCGCGTGACGGCCGGACCCGCATCGTTGCGTTGGACCATCGCAGTCGTCAGAAGGGCAGGCGAGGCGCCCGAGGGGCGGCACCTCGCCTGCCAATTGTTCGTCAATCGTTCGTCACTCTTTGGTCAGCCTTTGGTCAGTCGTTAGTGGGTCTACTTTCCACGCGCGTCGCCGGTGCCGGTCGGGCCGCCGGCGTCAAAGCCGCCCATCGCCCCCCCGGTGCCGGGGAATCCCGGCGGGGGCGGCGGGAAGCCACCGTCGGACTGGCCGCTGATCGGCGTCGTGTCAGGCGGTGGCGGGGGGAGCATCTCGTCCGGGCAGACGAAGGCGTGAAGAATCCGCCCGCGCCGGTCGAGCTCGTTGAAGTGGCGGATCACGCCGGCGGCGAAGTCGGTCACATCGGTGCCGAGGAGGAAACCCGACAGTTGCGACTCCTGGAACGGGAAGCGCGGATTGATCTGGAAAAAGGCGGCGCCAGTCTCGTTCTGGGTGTGGCACCCGTTGCAAGTGTTGCGCGCGAAACGGTGACGCGTCTCTGGGGCGACGCCCGGCACCTGCCAGGTGAAGAAGTCCGAGGCGTCGACGTTGCCGCCCTGGAACGGTGCCCCTTCGAACATCAACGGCACGGTGTGCTTCTCCGCCAGGATCGCCGGCTCGTTGGCGACGACGAACCGCCCGAGTTCAGCGGAGAAGTTGAAGCCCCGATCCGGCGTCAGCGCCACCGGCGCCGGCACGAGCATCCCGCTCGTGGCGTCGAGGTGGAACTCACGGAACTCCCACACGCCGCCGAACGTGAAGAAATCGTTGGTGCGGACTTGGCCCAGGGCGCTGCCGTTCGGGCGTCCCGGCGCTGCGTTGCGCGCGGTGAAGCGCTCCGTGACCTGCTGGAGGGCGGCGTTGTACTGCTCGGACGGGAAGGGGAGCGCGCGCAGAGCGTGCCAGGCGTTGGCGAGGTCGGTGATATCCGTCGCCGAGGCGGCGGGGATGTTGTACTCGACGATCAACGTCGCCTGCATCACCTGGCCGAACGGAACGAAGCCGAACACGAAGCGACCCTCGCCGGCCGTGGACGCCGTGACGTCGTTGAGGTCGATGCGGTTGACGATCGCCAGCAGGCGGAACGCTTGCTGCGACAGATCGAGCTTCCCGTCCGGGCCCCGCAGGCTGTTCAGAACCTGCTGGACGCCGGGGCGCGGGGGCAGCGTGAAGCTGTTGACCGTCTGCTGGGTGAGGAACGACGAGAGCATCGCCTCGACCATCGCGGGCGCGTCGGCCGGGGTCGGCGCCATGTTCTCCATGAGCTTGCCGAACGTCCACGCGCCGCCCGGACCGGTGCGAACCGGATCGTCGACGATGCTGACGTCGCGGATCTCCAGCTCCCGCCGGGGCTTGATCGTGCACGGCGTGGAGTTGTCGAAGTCCGAGAAGTTCACGACCTGGTTGAACTGCTCGGAGTTGGAGAAGTTGGGCGCGAAGAGCTGGGCGCTCACGAAGATCTGCGACGTTCCGAAGGTCTCGGTGTCCAGTGAGGCGCTCGCGGTGAACGGGACGTGGGCGGTGCTGGCCGCCGGAACGAACGCGTTCCCGAAGTTCGGGCTCACGATGATGGTCGGGTCCAGCGGGAACGCGTTGAAGCTGAAGGACTCGTCGTCGCAGGAGTTGTTCGTGATCTGCACGTCGTAGCTGACGGGCGTTCCCGGCGGCACGGCCGCGGGATCGGCCGGCGTCACGTTCATCACCGAAGGCGTCGGGAGGCAGGTCAGCTTCGTGATCTCGGCGGGCGTCGCCGGGACCGTGTCGAAGACGACGTTGTCGATGATGCCGGAGATGCGGCGGAGGCTGGCGTCGTTGCCCATGAGCAGCGGGCCCACGCCGTCGCTGAGCCGGCCGACGACGCGCTTGGAAGCGGCCTCCGTCCCGTTGAGGTAGAGCTTGAGGAAGATGCCGTCGTAGGTCGCCGCGACGTGCGTGAACGTGTCGAGCGTCGCCGGGGCCTGGACGTCGGCCGCCTTGCCGTTGGCGAGGCTGATGACGATCTGGAAGTTGTTGCCGTTCTCGGTCAGCACGAACGTGCTGGTGCCGTCCTGACGCTTCCGGAAGATCGTGCGGACGCCGCCGAGCTCCGTCGGCTTGACCCACGCTGCGACGGTGAAGCCCTCGGAGAAGGTGAAGTTCGGCTGGTCAGGCACGATGACGACGTCGTCGTCCTCGTCGAAGCCGATGCCCGAGTTCAAGATGCCCGGACGGCAGAAGGCCGTCACCGAGCGAAATGCCGTGTGACCGCCGGAGAAGGTACTGTCCGCGAGCTCGGTGCGGCTCATGTTGCAATCGTCGAAGCGCCAGAAGCCCTGGGCCTGCCCAGGGAAGCTGCGGGTCGGGCCGGTGCCGCCGTCCATGCCGAAGCCCCCCGTGCCGCCCCCCATTGCCGTGCCGCCCGTACCCGGGTCGCCTTTCCCGGCCACGCCCGTGACGCCCGTTGGGGCGCCGGCGTCCACTGCCGGGATGCTGGGGCCAGCCGGGCCTGCGCCAGTCTGGGGGGGCGTCGCGGTGAGCGCGAGCGTGGTGCTCATCAACTGTGTGAGCTCGCCGTCGTGGAGGATGGCCTGCAGTTCGGGGCTGTCTTCGCCCTGATTGTTGTCACCGCAAGCGGCGAGGCTCACCGATGCGAGCGCGAGTGAGCCGAGGAGGTGCGCGGCTGGGCAGCCGGCGTCTCGGTCCGTGACATTCTTGTTTCAGTTTCATCGGGATCTCCTTTGTCGGTTGGGGGCAACGCCACATACGGAAAAATCGGGCTGCGTTCGTTGACTGCGATTTGTCTTGGTTTGATCGATCGAGTCGCGCGGGAAAGACGAAAGTCGGTCAGGAATTTTTGTCGGGCGAGACGACTTCCACGGCAGCAAGACCTGTACCGCCGATGACGCGCGACCTTTCCTGGCGCTCGCCGAGACAAGATGGCGCGAGCCGCGCGGAAACTATTGGTCGACGCGACAGACGTGTCAGGTTCTCGTCGTGAGTCGACGTCAGCCGCAATCGTCGCGGCGACATCTGGCCGCAGCGACGATTTTCATCTGCTCGGGCGCGGCGATGCGGAGGCGTTCAATGCCGCTGAGTATCCTGGCCATGCTGAGCCTTCCCTCGTTGTCGTGCGCAGGATCAGTCCGGTGTGGACCAGTCTTGGCGCTTGTCGATAGTTCCGCTACGCCGAACGACTGCGCGGCGGCTCTTCAAACGGCCCCGTCGCTGAATCTTCCGGCAAACAATTGAAATGGCATCGCCACGCAACGCGATGGGTTTGTAGCGTGGCGAGCGCGACCCAACAAGTGGAAATCGCAATTTCGTCACGGAGGTTTTTACAATCGGGGCCGCCGACGGGCACGAACAACGACGCGAATATTCCCACCCACCGACCGAGGTGCGTGAGCGAGCAAGCTGGCCGGTCCGACCTCTCAAGTTCGCAGGTCGAGATCGCTGCGAACCGAGCTCGGTGACCGGGCGTCGGATTGAGGAAGCCGCTAGTTTTGTTCGCGAGCCTCGGCGTCTCGGAGGTCGTTGCACGGGCCGCGATCGATCCAGGCATCGCGCCACGGGGTGCCGGTCAAGCCGGGCTGGTATGTGGGCAGCGGGCACCAGCCGGATTGGGGCTCGCCTCGGCATTCAAACTCGCGCGGCGGTTTCCCGTTCTTGATCCGGGTTCCCGTCGAATAAAGCGGCGCAGCGGCAAGCGACCAGTACGCGAGCCGATCGCAACGGCCGGCGGGTCGAATGTCGGACGGCCGATCAATGATGCCGTCCGCGCCTGAATCGTCTGCGCCGAGGCTATCCGCGCCAGCCGCGTCGCCTAGCGTGTCAACGTTTGATCCGCCGTCGGAAGGTGGTGTCATCGGTCCGTCAACGGCACACGAAGCGTCGCTGCCGAGAGTGGACGGCGCGTTGCCTTTATCAGGATGAAAATCGTCGGCGCCAGAATCGGCCAAAGCCTCCTGGGCGCCTTTTTCTGCAAGTGAAAGGTCCGCGGAGGCGTCCGTCTGCGGTGATGGGACGCCGGCTTCACTGGCCGGCAGTGAGCCGTTGCCGTCCCACCCGTCAAACCTTTCCGCTCCACAGCCTGGCGCAGACATCAGCCAGACAGCAACCACGTACACCGCGAAAGGTTTGTTCTCGATCATCTCGACGAAGACTCCTGACGACACTGTCTACAACGACCGGTTCATTAAAAAGCCACAAATGAGTGATAAATACCCTGGTCGTCATTCCAGTATTGAAAGAAAAGATCGTGAAGATCGCGCTCGCTTCTCGTTGAACAAAAG
>DASXQB010000400.1:0-2394 GCA_036493295.1 Polyangia bacterium
CTGCGAGCCCCAGGTGTGGATCTCGAGGATGCTCATCTGCACCAGGGCCATCAGTCCCGACAGATCGCGAATGACCAGATATTCGTTGGCCTCGTTGCGCTCCCGCAGCTTGATGCGTTCGACGTTGCCGGGCACCGAAAAATTGGCGTGCTTCATGTAGAAGCAAGGCTGCGCGTCGGGCGTACCCACGCCTTCCGGGCAGCGGAACAATGTCAGCGGCCGGCCGACGACGTGGGGCAGGGCGCGGGCGGCGATGGTTTCGTAGTACAGCGCCAGCTCGTGCTTGGTGAAGCCGAGATCGCCCCACAGCACGCGTAACGGAGACGACAGCTTGATGCCGGCGACGGTCTCCGGGATCTTGCCGGCGGATTTGGGTGGCGTTGCACGCGGCATCGGCGCTGGTTGGTGGTGGTGCGGGGCCGGTGTTGCCGTGGCTTTCGCCGAAAACTTTGGGCAGCGGGTCAGTTGCCAGCCGGCGGCGCGCGATTTCGCCGCCGGCTGGTATCGATGATCGCGCGGTTTCGAGACAATCGCCGGGATCCCCACCTTGCACGCCTCGGCAAAGAAACGCGCGCCGCCGCCGCTGACGTGAGTGCCGAGGCGCAACAGCGGCGCCTCGGCGCCGGCGGCGGCGATCAGCTTGTGCAAAACCTGCTTGCGCGTCTCCAGCGTCGCCCCGCGCAGATCGTGGCCGTCGAGGTACAGCAGATCGAAGGCAAAGAACGTCAACCTGCCGCCGCTGCCAACATCGCCGCCACTAGCCAGCACGGCTTCCAGGCCTTCGCCAGCGCTGCTTCCGTCGGGGCGCAACAACGTCAGCGTGCCGTCGACCAGCGCTTGCTTTGCAGGCAACATCCGCAGCGCGTGATCCAGCGGCGTCAGCAGGCGGGCGCGGTCGGCGGATACCGCCCGTCCGCTGGGGGTCAGGAGGCGCACCGTCTGGCCGTCGATCTCGCCCAGCAGGCGCTCGCCTTCGATGTCCATCTCGTGCAGCCAGTCATCGCCATCGGGGACGGGCGCGCCTTTCGCGGTAACCGCCACGGCCGCCTTGAACGCGCGCGGCAGCGGGCCCGCCACCGCGCCCTCGATTTTCGCGGCTTCTAGCTGTCCGCGGTTGGAATGCCACACCCGCGAGCGATCGGCGGCGATGTCGTCAAGACCTCGCTGGGTGGTGACGCTTTCCGGGCGGGTCTCGACGATGCTGCCGTCGCTCTCCGGCCGGGCGGTGGCGTCGCGCTCCTTGACCAGAAGCCAGCTTCGTTCGTCGTCGCGGCGGCGAGCGGCCGCCGGGCCGCGTCCCTTCAGTTTTATCAGCGCGAAACCGCCGTGCAGCTTGTGTCCCTTCAACAAGAACTTTAAGTTTCCAGCTTGATAGCCGGCGTGCGGATCGCCGATCGGCTCCCAGGTCCCGCGATCCCACAGCAGCACCGTCCCGCCACCGTATTCACCCTTGGGGATGATCCCCTCGAAGTCGGCGTAGGCGATGGGGTGGTCTTCGGTTCGCACCGCCAGGCGCTTTTCCTTCGGGTCCAGGCTGGGGCCTTTGGGCACCGACCAGCTCAGCAGGACGCCGTCCATTTCTAGCCGAAAGTCGTAGTGCAGCCGGCTGGCATCGTGTTTTTGGATGACGAAGATGCGCCCGTCACCATCCTGGCGCGCCGGCGGCGCCTCGCCCGGTGGCTCGCTGGTGCGGCGAAAATCGCGCTTTTTGTTGTACTCGCCGAGGCCCATGAAACTTCACTTTAACCACGAACGGCGGCGCTGGCTCCTGCGGGCCAGGCTTCCCGCGCAAGCCGTCCGATGTTAAGACGTCGCACATCATGCGTCTGTCAAAGACCCTGGTTCCGACCCTGAAGGAAGCGCCCGCCGAGGCGGAGGTTCCGTCTCACGTCTTCCTGGTGCGCGGCGGATACATCCGCAAGGTGGCGGCCGGGATCTATTCGTTCCTGCCGCTCGGCTTTCGGGTGGTTCAAAAGATCACGCGCATCATCCGCGAAGAGATGAACCGCGCCGGGGCGTCGGAGGTTTTTCTTCCGGCGGTCATCCCGGCCGAGCTGTGGCAGGAATCCGGCCGCTGGGAGCAATACGGCGCGCAGCTTTTGCGCCTGAAAGATCGCAAGGGCGGCGATTTTGTCATCGGCCCGACGCACGAAGAAGTCATCTGCGCCCTGGTTCGCAGTGATGTCCGCAGCTATCGCCAGCTGCCGCTGAACCTGTACCAGATCCAGACCAAGTTCCGCGACGAGCTGCGGCCGCGGGCGGGCCTGATGCGAGGGCGCGAGTTCACCATGAAGGACGCGTACTCGTTTCACGTCGACGAGAGCGATGCCAAGCGCGAGTACGAGAACATGTACGCGGCCTACAAGCGCATCTTCACGCGCTGCGGGCTGGCCT
>DASXQB010000401.1:0-4333 GCA_036493295.1 Polyangia bacterium
GCCGCCCTCGACCGTCTTGCTCGGCGAGATGGCCGGATACAGCTTGTGGCGGCCGAAGGCGCGCCCGGCGAAGTAGGCACCGGTGTCGTTGCCGAAGCTGACCGCCACCACCACGAACACCCAGTACGGGCCGTCCGGCAGATCCCGCTGCAACATGGCCAGCGGTGCCGACAGCGCGCCCAGATAAAAAACCCCGAAAGCCGCCTTGCCCAGCCGGGCAGTGGCGTCGGCGATCTCCCCCGGTTGCAGCAACACCAGGAACGACACCATCACCAGCGCCGCCAGCACCCAGATGAGCGCCAGATCGGCACGAAAATAGATCGCCGCTGAAAGGCCGACGCCGGTGGCGATCACCCCATTGCGCAGCCCGCGCGGCGCCTCCGCCAGGCCAATGGCTCCGTATTCGTGCAGCGCCAGGCCGGTCATGAGCAAGACCAGCAACCCGAACCCCAGCGGCTGATGCCAAAGGACCAGCAAAGCCAGCAGCGGCAACGCCACCAGCGCCGACAGCAGACGCTGGGCGAGGTTGTTCATGGGAGCGCTAACCGAGGCTGCGGATCTGTTCGCGGGTGCGGCCGAAGCGACGTTCCCGGCGGTGGTAGGAATCCAGCGCCTGGTACAGCTCTTCCTTGCCGAAGTCGGGCCAGAAGGTTTCCGTGAAGTACAGCTCGGCGTAAGCGGCTTCCCACAGCAGGAAGTTCGACAGGCGTTCTTCGCCCGAGGTGCGCACCAGCAGATCCAGCTGCGGCAGTCCGCCGGTCTGCAGCGCGGTCGAGAAGCGATCCTCTGTCACCTCGTCGGGCTTGAGCGCTCCGCGGGCCGCCAGCTCGCACAGCGCGCGCGCGGTCGAGACGATCGATTCGCGGCCGCCGTACGACAGCGCCAGGCACAACGTCATCGAACGGTTGCCGGCCGAATCGCGCATCAGGGTTTCCAGCGGATCCTTCACGAAGTCGGGCAGCCGGTCGACGTCGCCGATGGCGATGAGGCGAATGCCGTTGTCCATGATCTCGTCGCGCTCGTCGATGACGTAGTCGCGCAGAAGCTGCATCAAGGTGCCGACTTCCTCGGGCGGGCGCTGCCAGTTCTGCGACGAAAACGCGTACAGCGTCAGCGCCCGCAGGCCGACCTCGCGCGCGGCGCGCACCACCTCCCGGACCGCGACGGCGCCGCGGCGGTGGCCTTCGACGCGCGGCAGATTGCGCCGCTGGGCCCAACGGCCGTTGCCATCCATAATGATGGCCACGTGGCGGGGCAGCTTGGTCGGATCAAGCAACATCTAGCGGGTTTCCGGTATCACATGCCGCCCCGTTTGTCACGGACCGCGTCCGCCCGCAGGCCCGCGCCGCGCGCCCGCCGGCTCGCCAACGGCGGTCCGATCGACTAACCTTTGCCACCATGAAAAGCGCCGAGGACGTCGAGTCCTATCTGATGCGGCTAGATCTCCCGTACGAAACGTTGAAGCCCGGCATCTGGATCGTCAAGCTGAACCGCGACCAGAATCTGGCGGTCTCCATCGCCGGCCCGGTGGTGGCGTTTCGCATCAAGGTGATGAACCAGCCCGACGGCGACCGCGAGTCCTTGTACAGCGCGCTTTTGAACCTCAACACCAACGAGATGGTGCACGGCGCCTTCGGCCTGGAGGGCGACGCGGTGGTGATCGTCCACGCGCTGGAGCTGGAGAACCTGGATTTCAACGAATTCCAGGCGGTCATCGACGACATGGCCATGGCCATCGCCAAGCACTATCCCCGCCTGTCCGGGTACATGCAGGGTCGGACGGCAGCGCCGGTGGCATCGGTCTAAAAGGAAACAATAGGAAACGACCATGGGAATCTTTTCTCGGCTCGGGACGCTCATCAAATCGAACCTGAACGATCTGATCTCGAAGGCGGAAGACCCGCAGAAGATGCTGAACCAGATCGTGCTGGAGATGCAGAACCAGCTGGTCGAGGCGAAGAAGCAGGTGGCGGTCTCGATCGCCGACGAAAAGCGCCTGAAGAAACAATGGGACGATCAGGTCGAGCTGTCGAAGGAGTGGGAGCGCAAGGCGATGCTGGCGGTGCGGGCCGGCGACGACGCTCTGGCCAAGGAGGCCCTGCAGCGCAAGTCAGAGCACGACACCCAGCAGGGCGAATTCAGCAAGCAATGGCAGCTGCAAAAGGACGCCGTCGAGAAGCTGAAAGACCAGCTGCGCACGCTGAACGACAAGATCGAAGAGGCCAAGCGCAAGAAGAACATCCTGGTGGCGCGGCAAAAGCGCGCCGAGGCGCAGAAGGCCATCCAGGACACCATGCGCGGCCTGTCCGACACCAGCGCGTTCGACACCTTCGACCGTATGAGCCAGAAGGTCGACCAGATCGAAGCCGAATCCGAAGCGTCGGTGGAGTTGGGCGGCGAACTGGCTGGCGACACCTTGCAAACCAAGTTCAAGAAGCTGGAGTCCGGGTCGGGATCGGACATGGCCCTGGCCGAGCTGAAGGCGAAGATGGGCCTTGGTCCGATGCCGGAGGCACGCGCGTTGCCGGTGGGCAACGGCAGCGCCCGCGTCGCCGTCGAGGAAGACGTCACCGAATCGGTCGGAGCGCCCGCGGGTTCGCAGCAGAAACGCTGACGGAAGGGCCGATCGGACGGGCCGCTGCGCCGGAAAAAAACCGGCGATCGCAATCCCGTCCTATCCTGGACGTTGACGGCCCGCGGCCGCCGGTAATATAAGCGCAGCAGCGGGGCCGTTGGGGGCGGGCCTGATGTTCGGGGATAAGCATGCCTGATCGCCTGGCAGATATCTGGCTGGTGGCCGCCAAACGGACCGCGTTCGGCGCGTTCGGCGGCGCGTTCCGCGATCTGAAGGCCACCGACCTTGGCACCTTCGCGGCGGAAGCGGCGCTGGCCCAGTCCGGGTTTGCCGCCGCCGCCGTCGACGAAGTGGTGTTCGGCAACGTTCTGCAGACCACGCCCGAGGACGTCTATTGCGCCCGCCACATCGGCCTACGCGCCGGCGTCCCGCAGGAAAAACCGGCCCTGACCGTCAATCGCCTGTGCGGCTCGGGGTTTCAAGCCTTGGTGACCGCGGCTCAGAACATCCGCACCGGCGACACCGACGTCGCCCTGTGCGGCGGCACCGAATCGATGAGCCAGGCGCCGCACGCCATCCGTGGCGCGCGCTGGGGCTATCCGTTCGGTAAGTCGCCGCCGCTGGAAGACCTTTTGTGGACCGCGCTGACCGACACCTATGCCGGCTGCCCGATGGGCATCACCGCCGAGAATCTGGCCACCCGGTATCAAATCGAGCGCCGCGCCTGCGATGAATACGCCCTGTCCTCGCAACAGCGGTGGGCCGCGGCCGACGCCGCCGGACGTTTCGCCGAGGAGATCGTTCCGGTCGAAGTGAAGAAGAGCAAAGGCCCGGCGCAGTCCGTCGCCCGCGACGAGCACCCGCGGCCCGCCACGACGATGGAAAGCCTGGGCAAGCTGTCACCCGCCTTTATCAAGACCGGCGTGGTCACCGCCGGCAACGCTTCGGGCATCGCCGACGGCGCGGCGGCGCTGGTCATTTCGTCGCGCGCGGCGGCTGAACGCGCCGGCGTCAAGCCGCTGGCCCGGTTGGTGTCGTGGGGCATCGTCGGCGTCGATCCGACCATCATGGGCATCGGCCCGGTGCCGGCCATCGCGCAGGCGCTCGGGCGGGCTGGGTTGACGGTGGCGGACATGGATCTGATCGAGGTGAACGAAGCCTTCGCCCCGCAATACCTGGCGGTGCAGAAGGAAATCGATTTGCCGCGCGACCGGACAAACGTGGACGGCGGGGCGATCGCCCTCGGCCACCCGCTGGGGGCGTCGGGCGCGCGGATCGTGATACATCTCACTTATGAGTTGCGTCGTCGGAAGGGGCGTTTTGCTCTCGGCGCGGCGTGCATCGGCGGCGGGCAGGGGATTGCGGTGGTCATAGAATCGTTGATATAGGTCGATTAGCGCCCGAGGAGATTATTTCCGGAATAGCATCCTTGCCCGGGAGGATGGCATCGAAAGCTTAGTTGCCGCGCGACGGGGTTCATGCGGAATCTTCGTCTTCACCTCGCAGACCAGCAACCTCGCCTGGTAAGGAAACAATCAACTGATGGCACAGCACCAAAACCACACAACCACTCGCTTCAACGGCGTCAAGGTTTTCTCCGCCACCATGGCGCAGGAGCGGGAGAACCTGGGCGAGAAAGTCACGTCGTGGATTCGTGAGCATCCACAGTGTCAGGTCGTGGACACCATCGTGACGCAGTCGTCGGACGAAGCGTTCCACTGTCTGGCCATCACCGTCTTCTGGTGGGAAGAGAAGTAG
>DASXQB010000402.1:0-3201 GCA_036493295.1 Polyangia bacterium
AGCTGGCGGAAAAAGAGATCGAGCGCACCAAGCCCGAACCGCACTACCAGCGGCTGGCGCAGATGTACTTCGATCGCTTCCAGTCGTTGCGCCACACCTGGCGCTGCCACGACGGCGATCTGGTGCAAGCGTTCCGCAAGCTGCAGGAGGCCGGGCGCAGCGAGGTGATCACCTCGACCGCCACGCACGCCTTCTTCCCGCTGATGGATCGCAACTGGGCCAACATCCGCGCCCAGGTCCACGTGGCGGCGGATCTCTACGAGAAAAACTTCGGCCACCGCCCGCGCGGCATGTGGCTGGGCGAATGCGGCTACGTGCCCGGCGTCGACGAGCTCTTGCGCGAGGCGGCCATCCGTTACTTCTTCGTCGACACGCACGGCATCCTGTTCGCCGATCACCAGCCGGTCTACGGCGCCTACGGACCGCTTTACTGCCCCAGCGGCGTGGCCGCCTTCGGCCGCGACATGGAGTCGTCGCAGCAAGTGTGGAGCGCCAAGGAAGGCTACCCGGGCGACAAGCAGTACCGCGATTTCTACCGCGACATCGGGTTCGACCTGCCGATGGATTACATCGGGCCGTACGTGCACCCGGAAGGCCACCGCATCTACACCGGCATCAAGTACCACGCCATCACCCACGACAAGCTGCACGACAAATGGGTTTACGACCCGGGCGCCGCCGTCAGCCGCGCCGCCGAGCACGCCATGCACTTTCGCGTGAACCGCCAGCAGCAGGCCGAACGCCTGCGCGGCGGGATGGATCGCCCGCCGATGATCATCAGCCCTTACGACGCCGAGCTGTACGGCCACTGGTGGTACGAAGGCCCGGTGTTCCTCGGCTATCTCTTCAGGCAACTGCACTTCAACCAGGACGCCATCGAGACGCTGACGCCGGGCGATTACCTGGATCGTTACCCGACCAACCAGGTGGCCACGCCGTGCGCGTCGTCGTGGGGCGCCAAGGGCTACAACGACTACTGGCTGAACGAGACCAACGCCTGGACGTACCGCCACCTGCACGTCGCTGCCGAGCGGATGGTCGAGTTGGCCCGCCGCCACCCGGCCGCCGATCCGCTGACCACCCGCGCCCTCAACCAGGCCGCGCGCGAGCTGATGCTGGCCCAGAGCAGCGACTGGACGTTCATCATGAAGACGGGTACCACCGTCCCGTATGCCACGCGCCGGATCAACGAACACATCCTGCAGTTCACCCGCCTTTACGACGACCTGCGGTCGGCCAAGGTCAGCGAGCCGTTTTTGTCGGACCTTGAGACGCGCGATAATCTGTTCCCGCACATGGACTACCGGATTTACGCCAGCTAGCGCGGGAGCCGAGAGTGGATGCAGTTGAACGCGGAGGCCGCCCGCCCGGCCCGCCGCTGAAGGTGTTGTTCGTCGCCTCCGAGTGCGCGCCGTTCGCCAAGACCGGCGGCCTGGCCGACGTGGTGGGCGCGTTGCCACGGGCGCTGGCCGCGCTGGGAATCGACGTGCGCGTGGTGATGCCGCTTTACGCCGGCATGCCCTGGAACGATCTGGAGGTCCTCGACGGCGCGGTGACGGTTCCGATGTGGTGGGGCAACGCCAACGCCCGCGTGCGCACCGGCGTGCTGCCCGGCAGCCGCGTGCCGGTTTATTGCCTGGAGTACCACCGCTACTTCGATCGCCCGTATCTCTACGGTCCGCCCGCCGAGGGCTACACCGACAACCTGGAGCGGTTCACCTTCCTGTCGCGTGGCGCGCTGGAGACGTGCAAGGCGCTGGGCTGGATCCCTGACGTCATCCACGCCAACGACTGGCAGACCGCTCTCGTGCCGGTGTACCTGAACACCGTCGAGTGGGCGCAGCCGCTGCATGGCACGGCCAGCATCTATTCGATCCACAACCTGGCCTATCAAGGCGTGCTGGAGGGTGGCGCGCTGTTCATCACTGGCCTCGGCCGCGAGCACTACAACCCGCACGAGTTCGAACATTTCGGGGCCATGAACCTGACCAAGGCGGCGCTCTTTCATTCGACGCTGCTCTCCACGGTCAGCCCGACGTACGCCCGCGAGATCCAGACCGGCGAATACGGCTGTGGTCTGGACGGCGTGCTGTCGCAGCGGGCGGCCGATCTGCGCGGCATCCTGAACGGCATCGACATCGACGAATGGAACCCGGCCACCGACAAACACCTGGCCGCCCGCTTCGACGCCCAGCGCATGGCCGGCAAGGCCAAGTGCAAGGCCGCGCTGCAAAAAGAAGCGGGATTTCCCGTGCGAAAAGACGTCCCGGTGCTGGGCCTGGTCGGGCGGCTGACGGCGCAGAAAGGCGTCGACGTCCTGGCCCACGCTCTGGAACGCATCTTGAGCTGGGACGTGCAGGTGATCTTGCTGGGCACCGGCGATCCCGAAGCGGAAAGATTTTTTGCCCGCGCCGAAGGCCTGCGCGGCGATCGCTTTCGCGCCTGGTTGCAGTTCGACAACGGACGCGCCCACCGCATCGAAGCGGGCGCCGATTTTTTCCTGATGCCGTCGCGCTTTGAACCCTGCGGCCTGAACCAGATGTACAGCCAGCGTTACGGAACGCTGCCCATCGTGCGCGCCACCGGCGGCTTGCTGGACACCGTGGCCAACTACAACGAAGTCACCGGCGAAGGCACCGGCTTTATCTTGCAGGACCTGCGTCCCGACAGCTTGGCCGACACCATCGGGTGGGCGGTGTCGACCTGGTTTCAGCGACCGAAGCACATCAAGGCCATGCGGCAGCAAGCGATGGCCCAGGACAATTCGTGGCAGCGGGCGGCGCTGGCCTACCAGCAGCTCTATCTCGACGCCTATCAACGCCGGCGCGGCCACGCCTTTGCCGGCGCGCCCGCGTCGATGATCAGCGCGGCCTGATCGCGCGCGTGGTGCTCAGACGCCGGACGCGCGACAAGCCCACAGCTGCCGGCGCAGCGCCGCCGCATCCAGACCTTCACCGATGAACACCAGCTCGGTGCGCGGCGCTTCGGCGCCCCACGGTTCGCCGTAGGTCAGCGTGGTGCGCGCGCCGGCGCGTTCGAGAAACCCGCGCCGGGTTTCGCCGGCGATGTGCACGAAGCCCTTCGCCCGCAGCAGCGATTCACCCAGCCGATCGCAGATCGCCAGCAGCGGCGCCGCCAGCAGCGGGCCGTCATCGGCGAAGGCCGCCGCGCCGAGCTGGCTGTGCTGGTGCGGGGCGTGCT
>DASXQB010000403.1:0-6288 GCA_036493295.1 Polyangia bacterium
CCCCCACGGCAACGCCACCGTCGGGCAGACGTGGTCCGCGCAACGTCACCGCGCCTTCGATCAACTCCAGTGACAGCACCTGCGGCGCCGCGTTCCAGCCGAGATCGAAAGCGGTGCCGGTGACCAGCACCTCGAACGGCCCGGCCTCGAAGATCCAGCGTGTGTCCGGGCGATGCACCACCCGCACCCGCGCCGCCCGGCCGTTGATGCGCACGCGCGGCCGCTTGTCGTCCACCGCCTCGACGTCCACCGCGGTGCCGCTGGGCGCAGCGATGGTGGTTCCGTCGGAGAAACGATACTGGCTGGCCGTCGCTGCATCGGCGACTGGCGTTCCGGGCGCGGCGGGATGATCCGCCCTCGGCGTGGGCGTCGGCGCCGCCGGCATCAGCGTGGTCGGCGCCAGCGGCACATTTTCCACCGCGTAAGAAAGGCCGGCCGGGGCCGGCGCACGCAGCCGGGTGGCGCTGGCGATCACCAGCGCCAAGCCCACCAACGCGAACCCAGCGCTCAGCGGGACGAACAGCCGCCGTCGCGGGGCCGTCTCGGCGACCCGCTGTCCCGCACCGGCGATCAGATTCGCCAGGCCGCTTTCGCTGCGGGCGTTGCGTAGCCGTTCGTCGACGGCCCCGCGCGCCAGCGCGACCAGGCGCTGCAGCGTCTCTTGCTGTTGTGGCTCCTTGTCGTTCACGAGTTCCCCTCCCGCCCCGCCGCCAGAAATTGCTTCAGCTGCGGCTCTCGCTGCGCCATTCGCAGCACCTTGTTTCGCCCGGCGCCGATGGCCCGCTTGGCCGCCGACGACGAGATCTCCAGCGCGTCGGCCACCGCCGCCACGTCCAACCCCTGCACGGAATGAAGCAGGAACGCCAGTCGATGCCGCGGCTTGATCTTGTTCAGCACACGGTACAGCGCCACCAGCGCCAGCCGGCTGTCCATGTCGGCCGGCGCCACCGGCACGTCCGGCATGTCGATCCACGGCAACGACAGAATCACCGATCGCACCCGCCGCCGCCGCAGCGCCATGCCCGCCCGGCGCACGGCGATGCGCGACAGGATGGCCGGCAGCGCAGCGCCGTCGCGCACCAGCTTGACCGCGCGCAGCAGCTCCATGAACACCTCTTGCACCAGGTCGTCGATCTCCTGGTCTGCGCCCAGCGTGGACAGCAACACCGATCGGACCAGCAGGTGATAGCGCGACCAGATGGTGGTGATGGCTCGGCCGTCGCCAGCGGCGGCGCGAATGACCAAACCGGCGTCGCCTTCCACAGGCTCGGCCTTTGGGGTTCGCCCACTGGGTGCTGGATCAACTGGGCGTGGCAACGACACGACGAGACAAGGTCTCCCTTCAATAGGTTGTTCGAGTCATCGGAGGCGGTCCGATAAAAATGAACGCCGGGCGATAAAAACCGACCGCTGGCGGGGGCGTGTCAAAATCGGCGCTGGTGGCGATACAGATTGCACGTCGTTGCTTGCTGCTGGCCGGGGTTTTGTGCCTGCCGCGAACGGCGGACGCCGCTTGCCGGACGCTGCGCTTTCAACTGACCGCCGCTTGCCGGCGTTCGGCGACGGAGGCGGCCTGTCAGTTCGACGCGCAAAATCCGGATCTTGGCCCGCAGGTGGCGGTGTGGATCGAAAGCGCGGATCGCACGCGGTTCATCGACACGCTGATGGTCACCAACGCGGTCGCGCTGTACGGCATCGGCAATCGCCCCGGCCAGTGGGACACGCGATCGGGTCCGAAGTTTCCTTATGGGCGCCGGCCCATGGCGCTGCCGGTGTGGGCGCACGCCCGTGGCCATCGCTACAGCGGCGTGCTGATGCAGGACGGCCGCGAGACCGAACTGACCGGCCACGAGGGGCAGTCATCGCCCGAACCGTACTTTTGCCGGCCCATGCTGCCCACCGAAGAGGTCGACGCCATCACCTGCCCCAGCGGTTTTTTTCGCAGCGACAAGGGCAAGCTGGACAGCACGGTGGTGTCGTATTACCCGCCGCGCGCCGACCTTCTGGATCTGGGCGAGGACGTCTGCGAGCGGATCGTCAATCACCCGGGCGGCTCGTGCAACTACGGCGACTCGGCGATGTACGCGCTGTCCAACGACGTTGACGTGGTGGCGGCGGCGACGCCAGCGTTCGGACAAACAGCCGGTGGCGCCTGGGTGGTGCCGGACAGTCTGCCGGCCGGCGACTACGCGCTGCTGGTCGAGGTGGGCAAAGAGTTCGACGGCAACCCGGCCTTCACGCATTCGTCGGTGGTGCCCAGTGGTTTCGCGTCGGCGTATGGACTGGACGGCAACGTCGGTCAGCCGTCGCTGGTGTATCGCGTGCCGTTTTCGCTGGGTGACAGCAGCGGCGCCGGCACCACGGCCGCCGCGGCGGTCACCGACGCCACCTGGTACGGCGACTGGACGGGCGACACCGGCGACGTGCATCCGATCGACGCCAGCATCAACGTCAGCCCCGGCAGCGGCGCCGGGCGGCTGGATGTCAGCGACGGTCCGGGCGGGTCCGGGCGCGTGCACGTCAGCATCAGCGCTTGCGACGACGTCGACTGCAGCGCCCAGCCCGCGCTGCGACCGGTGGCCTTCGACATCGATGCCGCATCGATGACCCCCACGCACGTGACGATCAACCTGCGCCAGGCCAGCGACAACGGCGCCGCCGTGCTGGGCTACGACGTTCGCTATCAAGACGTGGCCACCGCGCTGCAGACCATGCCGCTTTCGCCGGCGGATTTTCCGCGCTGGGCGGCCGGGCCTTTCGTCGCCCCCGGCGCGCCCGGCACCACGATCGACGTCTCGCTGGATGGTCTGATGCCGCAAAATCAGTACGCCATCGGCGTGCGCGCGCGTGGCCGCTGCCAGACCTCGGAGATCTCGTACGTGCGGTTCTGGACGCCGAAGCAGGCGTACCAGCAACTGTCAGGCTGCTTCATCGCCACCGCGGCCTTCGGATCGAATCTTTCGGGCGAGGTCGAGGCCCTGCGCCGGCTGCGCGATCGCGGCGTCGCCAGCAGCGCGCTGGCGCTGGCGGCGGCGGACCTTTACCGACGGTCGGCGCCCGCCGCCGCCCGCGGCTTGGAGCAAAGCGAAACCGCGCGGGCGGCGGTGCGTGTGTTGCTGCGCCCGATGGCCGCGCTGGCCGGCGCGGCCGATCGGTTTTTCGATTTGCAGTGAGGCGCGGTTCGGTCGCGCTAGACGGCTGCCTTTTCGCGCGCGGCCAAACCAGCGTTGATTTGCCGGCGAGTGACGGTCGCGTGCAGCGCACCGGCGGCGACGCCGACGAACAAGCACCCCGTCCACAAGGTCACCGACCCGGCGTGGGCCAGCACCGCCAGGCCCAGCACCGGCGCCAGCATGCTGGCCACGCTCCACGACAGCTGGTGCATGCCCTGGTACGCGCCGCGCTGATCGCTCGGCGCTAGCTGCGCCACCAACGCCGGCACGGCCAGCGAAAACCCGATCTCACCGGCGGTGAAGATCACCGTCGCCACCGCGTATCCCCATGGACCGCTGGCCAGCCCGAAGGCGCCCAGGCCCAGGCCCGCCAGCGTTGCGCCGACGGCCAGCAACGACACGTGCGGCACCCGCTGCGAAAAGCGCAAGGCCAGCGGCTGCAACACCACGATGACCACCCCGTTTAGGCCCAGCAAAAAGCCGATGCGATCGGCTGCTATTCCGTGCGCGCGCATGTCCAGCGGCAGCGCCGCCAGGACCTGGGTGAACGCCACCAGCACCGGCACCTGGATACCCACCAGCGTCATCAACGCGCGATCGCGAAAGGGCGCCAGCCAGGCGTTCGGCGCCGAGACGACGGTGGACGTCGCTGCCGCCGCCGGTGGCCGCGTCTCCGACACGCGCAGAAGGACGATCGCGCCGTAGCCCAGCGTGGTGACCGCGTCGATGACGAACAGCCAGGTGAAGTGCCGCTCGGCTAGAAAGCCGCCCAGCGCCGCCGCTGCCGCGAAGCCGAGGTTGTTGGCCCAGTAGATGAGGCCATACGCTCGCCGTCGTTGCGCCGGCTGGATCAAGTCGGCCACCGCGGCCAGCAGCGGAGGTCCGCAGATCTGGGTGAAGAATCCCAGCAGCGGCGCCAGAAGAAAAATCGCGCCCAGCGCCCGGGCGAACCCCAGCGCCAGCATGGCCGCGCCGGCCCCCGCCGTTCCCAGCAGCAAGGTCGTGCGCCGGCCCAGCCGATCGGCCAGCGCGCCCCCGGTCGGCCCGGCGACCATGCCACCGGCAGCATGCAGGCACAGCACCAGGCCGGCGACGTCGGCGCGCAGGCCACGCTCGCGGGTCAGGTAGACCGCCAGCCAACACAGCACGCCACCACCGGCGCGGTTCAGCAGCATGCCGGCCCACAAAAACCAGAAAACCCGGGGAAAACTCGGGATCAGGCGGTCAACCAGGCCGACCCGTACGCTGCCGCCCCTTGATGCAGCCGTCCCGACGGACGGCGTGGGCAGGGCAATGATCGTCGATCGCGCTTCGTTGTGGCTCATGGTCGTCTCCGGGGTGAAGGCCGAAGACCGCGAGCCACCGAGAGCGACCCGCGGCTTTTGGCCGGGGTCGTCTGGTCGAGCGTTCAGCCGCGATAGACCCGAGCCAGACCACCCTTGGTAACCAGTACCAGGGCGGCCGAGGCAAAACGGGTCCAGCGGTTGAAGCGCAACATCGAGAAGAGGTCAGGCTATCAGATTTCGCCATCTCATGCGCACCGCCCCGGCAGAACGTTCCACCCACCGAGGCGGCGTTCGCCCACATCAGCGCCGAGCCGGCGGTAACCGCCTGGCATTGCCCTCGAAGAAAATAATGAGGAGACGGATTTCAAAGTCGTCGGTCACACACGCTGATAGCCGGTTGTTAACTGCAGTAAACAACGAAAATTGACTATGCTTTTTGTGGATTTACGCCATTGACGCCTGCTAGCGTTTATTTCGCGATCGTCAAGAGCGGTGCGAAGACGCTTAGTGTGAGCCAACGCAACCACTCAGATCCCGCGTGGAGGTTCGTCATGCGATGCTTCGGTGTCACTGTTACGGCAACGCTGGCATTGATCGTTTCCAGTTGCGCTGGACTGAAGAGTCCAGGTGGACAAAACGGCGGCAACGGCGGCAATGGCAACGCCGGCGCCGGCGGAACCGGTGGCACATTGGTCGGCAACGGCTCGGGCAATGGTGGCTCGCGATCGGACGGCGGAGCGGTTTTCCCGTTGGCCGGCATGATCAAATCGGACAGTCCTGACACCATCACCGTCAGCGGCAAACCGATGCCGGTGCATTTGACCGTGCAATTGACCGACGGAACCATGCCCACCCGGATCAACTGGACGGTCGACAACGTGGCCATCGGCTCGGTGGGCGGCGACGGCGTCTTTACACCCAACGGTTACGTCGGTGGCGTCGCCACTGTCAGCGCCACGGTGGGCAACGGAACGGCCACCACCACGATCACGGTGAACGTCAACATCACCCGCTACTGTCCGACCTACAACCAGCCGTGCGTGGTCGACGGATCGAACATGTTGAATCCGCAAGACACCACCACCTTGATGGGCGGCGGACAGGACGCGCAGTTCAAGTGGCTTTACCCGTACGACAAGACGGTCTTCCCGCGTGGGCTGGCGCCGCCGACACTGCAGTTCGGTGGCAACACCGGGACGCGGGCAGCTTATCTGACCATCATCGCTCCTCACTTCAATTATCAGCAGTTCTCCAATCTGAACGATCCGCTGCAGGTGACGATGCCGCCCGAGATCTGGAAGGGCCTGACGTTGACGGCCGGTCCGAAAGACACGGTCACGGCCAGCGTCAATAAATTGTCGGGTAACACCGGCAGCGGACCGCTGAAACAAAGTTGGTTGATCGCGTCCGCCAGCATCAATGGCGTCGTTTACTACAGCACCTACAAGAACTCGATGCTGACCATGCCCCAGGGCCAGGGTGGAATCATGCGCATTCCGGCCGGGCAGAACGCGGAGGTGGTGGTGTCGGCGGGTGGAAACCTTGCTTCGAATGTGAACAACGGCGCGCAATGCACCGCCTGCCATTCGGTCAGCGCCAACGGAAGTGTTTTGGCAGCGGGAAGTCAGAATGCTGCCAATGCGATCGGCGATTGGAATCCCGTCACCAGCCAAACTTACAGCCTCGACACCGCGGGCGCGGCTGCAGTCCGGACGCAATCCATGGACGGCCAAATCTTTTCTTTCGTGGGCTTGACGCCCGATGGCGGCATGGGCCTGGTCAGCGGCCTGCCGCCGAAACGAAACTGGCCCTTCCTTCCGCACGGAATC